>JAGGXX010000067.1 GCA_021162845.1 Thermoprotei archaeon
GCCTACTCCTCAAGCTTAGCGCCTATCCAGACTATGACTTGAGTGCCATTGAGCTTCCCATATATCGTTATGACAGGCCCCATGTCGGCGCTCCTGAGCGCCTTCAGCTCATAGGGGCTCACTGGCGATAGCTGAGCCCTGTAGACCGAGCCATGATATATAACTTCGAGCGTGGCATTCTCGTAGAGCTCAACCCTGGCGGGTATCCCTATATCTAGCATCTCCATGCCGTGAACTAGCGATGCCCTGTTCGCTAAAAGTTCGGCGAGGGGGCGTAGGTTCACCTCAGTCATAGGCATCGCCATGAGGAGTATCACGAGTAGGAGCACCAGCATGTGCGTTAAAAATATTATCTCTATACTCCTCATCCCGTTATGAGGAGGGAAGGTGTCTTATTTAGCTTTTCTCAATCGCATATCCATAGCTCTTCGATGAGGGATACATATAGCACTGCGGGGGGTTCTAACGTCTGCGTCATGGCTTCCTCGCCATCTATTATGACCCTGATTTCGACTCGCCTTAAATATATCCTCAGGAGCGAGGAAGTGGTCATGTTAAGGGGATGTAGCGTAAGCCCCTTCCTAAGGGGTTGGATCGCCCGGAGGTACCTGATCAACAGTCCATAGCAGTTGAGATTCAGGGGAGCCGTGCATGTGACGAGGCGAACCATGGGCTTCGGGTCTATTATCGCCTCGGTGTAGTTTAAGAAGACCGTGACATACCTTCGCGTGACGAACTTCGACGCTATGTCGGGCCCGTATACTGTCTTGGGCTGTGAGAAACGGGCATCTAGCACTATTCTGCTACGGTTAACTAAGAAGACCACAGGCTTTTCATGGGGCAGGACTAGCGTTATGTTTAGGGGAGTAGCCAAGGCATATACTGAGAGGGTCAGCCTTACCGGGTTCTCGAGTTCTATAGCTTGGGCTATCTCCACGAGGCCGCTAGTCAAGTAGCGCTCCTCCTGACCCAAGAATTTGCGTGACGGACTGAGCGAATATACCGTCAGGGCTATTAGGGATATGATGCTGAAGAGCAGTAGGATCCTCTCTATCGTCAGCAAGGCCTTACCCAAATCTTAAGACGTTTGAAGCCTATTTAAGAGAGAGGGAGGGGGATTGAAGCTAACCCTTGACTCCCTGAGGATAGATGCGGAGAGGGTGGAGAGATACATAGTCTCGTTCATAAGGGAGAAGGTGAGAGAGGCCGGAGCTGAAGGAGGCGTCTTGGGGTTAAGTGGAGGGGTCGATAGCTCTACGATGGCCTATTTGGCCGTGAGGGCCTTAGGTAAGGACAAGGTGATGGGGCTAATAATGCCTGACAAGAGGACTACACCTGAGGAGGACCTGAAGGATGCCGTTAATGTGGCTGAAAGGTTAGGCATAGAGTATCACATCGTTGACATAACCCCGATTTACGATACCCTGTCCAATACGATACCCATATATGATCCTAGGAACGTCAAGGCTAATGGCAATATAAGGGCGAGGACAAGGATGATCATACTTTACTATTATGCCAATACCCTCGGGCGGATGGTCATAGGCACTGGGGATAGGAGCGAGATACTGATAGGCTATTTCACTAAGTATGGCGATGGCGGGGTTGACATACTCCCGCTAGGCTGTCTTTATAAGTCGCAGGTGCGGCAGATGGCACTGTATCTTGGCGTTCCGAGGAGGATAGCCCTCAAGCCCAGTAGCCCCCGCTTGTGGCCGGGACATGAGGCCGAGAAGGAGTTAGGGCTGAGGTATGAGGAGGTGGATTTGATACTTCACGGATTGATCGATCTGGGCATGAAGGTTGAAGAGGTGGCGGAGGCCACGGGGATAGGTTTAGAGAAGATACTCAAAGTAAAGTCGATGATGGAGAGGAGCAGGCACAAGAGGGAAATGCCACCTATACCCCGGGTACCCGGATTAAACGAACTCGGATAGCTCTGGGAATCTCCTCTTTTTCCTCACTTTAGGTAACTTATCGGTAGCATCAATGACCCCCAGCGGCTTTCTCTCGACGAAGCCCATATCCATCAAGTGGTATAGGACGTCCTTGGGCTCCTTAACCCCAAGCGCCTTTAAATCAAGGACGAAACGTAGCTCACCTACACTGGGGTACTCATTTAGATACTCTATTGCCTTCCTTAGATCCTCGTCATACTCCTTAAAGACCTCTTCTGCTTCCGCGCTCTCTTCGCTTATTTCCATGACTTCATCGCTTTCAGCTTTAATTCCCTTAGGCTCAACCTTCTCTTCCGGCTTGATCGATTGAGGCTTCGGGGGAGGAGGTTCCTCGATGGTTAGGGATGAGAACAGTGGGCTGAAGCGTAGCTTCGGGGGAGGGGGTTTTTGCTTCTCAGGCGTCTTACGCTCAGGAACATCGACTTCAACTACTTTTTGAGTACCATCATTGACTATTATGACCTCAGGCATCGTGAAGGTCAAGGGCCCTTCGTTCAGCTTCCTCAGGGCTCCTTCATAACGCACTATCCCGTCATTTCTGAGGTCACTTACTATCATGGATAGCGTTATAAGGCCTATCTCGTTATCCGCAGCCCATTTGAGGAGCTCGCTTAGGTCAACGCGCTTTTTGGTAAGGAGAAAAGACCTTACCTTTTTCATTAGCTCGTTATAGCCGCTCATTGGAGATCCATGCTAAGTTTAGCTTAACATGCATGTTAAGCCTATCGCAACATGACGATGTGATATCACAGAAGTGGACGTACGCTTTTAAGCCTAAGCCCTGCTCATTAGCGAGCTTATTATATCCCTCAGCTTTGCCTTCATCTCCTCAACAAGGGCTTGGGCTCTTCCGGGTTCCTTGGCCTCCGCGAACACCCTATATATAGGCTCCGTTCCACTTGGTCTAGCTAGGACCCATGAGCCATCGCTGAACCAGACCTTAGCTCCATCTATGGTCTCGACACGTCCTCCTTTAATCTCGCTTAGAAGAGCCCTCAATACCGCTTCCTTTAGCTCGTTAGGACATGGCACCTTGTCCTTTACCTGGTAGTATTTAGGTAGGGAGGCGAAGAGTTTCGAGAGGGGTTCATTTCTGCGAGTTAGGATATCCAGTATTAAGGCGGTGGCCATCGTGCCGTCCCGTACAGGTATGTGAGGGGCGTAGAAGATGCCACCATTCTCCTCTATGCCCAGCTCTGCGCCTAACTTAAGCATAGTCCTGGACACGATGATACTACCGACTTTAGTATAGACCAGATTCCCACCATACTTATTGACCACATCCTCTACGGCCTTTGATGTACTCACAGGTGCGACTATAGTTCCACCTGGATTACGTTCGAGATAGTCCATGACTATTAGCGCAGCTGACCTATCACCCCAGTGAGCTCTACCTTTTTCGTCTACGAATATGGCCCTATCCCCATCTCCGTCATGTGCTACGCCCATGTCCGCACCAGCAGCTATCACCGCATCGGATAATGTCCCTAAGTTATCTAATCGAGGCTCCGGATCCCGCCCAGGGAACGTACCGTCTAAGTGAGCGTTCACCGTAAGCACACGACAGTTAAGCGACTTAAGCAGGAGCGGTGTAGTGAGCACGCTCACGCTGTTGGCTGGATCTACCGCTACCGTAAGCTTCCGTTCCATTATGGCGCTTATATTGACGTGCTTGAGTACAGCCCTTACGTAATCCTCTACGAGTCCTTGAATCCTCATGTAACTGCCGACCTCGTTCCAGCTGACGTATCGGAATTTTCCTTCAAAGAATATGCTCTCTATGACCTCCTCCTTCTCCCTGGGTATCTCGACGCCATCGCTATCTATCACCTTTATGCCGTTGAATTCAGGGGGATTATGGGATGCTGTTATCATGATGCCGAAGTCGAAGTCCCCCGACTTAACGGAATACTGTAAAGCAGGCGTTGTGATGAGACCAGCGTCATAGACGCTTACCCCTGTGCTCATGAGCGCACTAGCCACGGAGGAAGCTATGGTCTCACCTGTTAACCTCACGTCCCTTCCAAGGAGGCATCTACGCTTTCCGAAAAACGTGCCGATAGCAAGTCCTACCTTAAGCACGTCTTCGAGCATGAAATCCCTACCTAGGACAAAACGTATTCCGTTCGTCCCGAAAAGTCTCTTCAAGGCGTTCACCACCGAGGTCTCTTAAAGCACCCTGATGAATACACAATGTATTAATTATCGTGCCTCCATTTAAGTTATCGGACAAAGAGGTCTGATGATGGAAGAGAATCTCAGGTTTAAGCTTCTATCGGCCATCAAAAGGGCTGAGGAGGTAGAGGAAAAAGTAGACATAGTGCTCAAGGGGCAATACCTTGAGGCTTATGAGCTACTCAGGGACTCCGAGGATGCGGGGCTCACGCCAGCCATAGTGGGACCGCCTGGTGTGGGCAAGACGCTTCTTTGCAGGTACTACGCGAAGCGTACCGGAAGGCCCTTTTATTGGGTTACCCTTGACGAGAATACTAAGCCCTCTCACCTGATAGGGGCGTTTAACCCAGCCGTGGTGCTGGATAAGGGCTTCTCACTCGAGGCTTTTGAGCCTGGCCCCCTTACCCTGGCAATGATAGAGGGAGGAGTCTTCGTCGCTAATGAGCTCAATAGAGCTAGCGAATACGTGCAGAACGTCTTCCTAGAACCCCTCGAGGAGAGATCTTATTACATAGCTCATGTGGGCAGAGTGAGGGCTACAGACGAGTTCTTCTTCATAGCCAGCATGAACCCCAGCGAATTGGCTGGAGTGCATAGGCTAAGCGAGGCGTTAAGGGATAGGATCCACGTGTGGATAGCCCTTTCCTATCCGGATAGGGATACGGAGTTGGAGATAGTTAGAATGCATTGTAGGAGATATAACCTGCCCAAGGACGTCCTAGATAAGGTATATACCATAGTCTCTCGGACTCGAAATCATCCGGAGCTAGAAAAACCGGCATCGATAAGATCCACGATAGCCATAGCAAAGCTGGTGGCGGAGAGGGCACGTAAAACGGGAAACTATGATGACGATACCATAGCTGAAGCGGCATTTAACGTACTCGTAGGTACGCTGAAGGCCAGGCCTGGGATTAGGGTAGAGGCCGTAGCTAAGTCCATAATAATGGAGGCTCTGAAGCATAAGAGGTGACTAGGGGTTGGAGATAGAGGAGATAGAGCGGTTCGCCACCGAGTTCGTGGAGCGGTTAAGGAGGGCTGGAGCCCCGGAGGATTTCAAGCCCTCGATACGCCAGTCAATTGCGCTGGCTAGGCTTCTAGAAGCGATGAAGTTGAGGAAGGGCAAGCTCGATAAGGAGGACTTCATAAGGGCTGCGCTAGCAGTTACACCACCTGAGGCCAAGGATCTAGCATTAGATGTGGTTCAGGAGATGATGGGAGGGAGCTATAGCAACATATTTCACAGGCTGAGGGCGTTTCCATTTTTACCTCCATTCCCCCTCCAGCTACCCATCCCGATCGGAGGGGGGTATAATGAGGGGTTAAGCGAGAGGGGAAGGAAGGTATTCTCAAAGGCAATAGCGGGTAACCCTCAAGCCATGAGAGACTTCAAGAAGCTAGCTGAGGAGAATCCAGTAGAGGCGGCGAAGGTCTTTAATAAGCTCGAGAGGGCAGGAATCGCCAATCTGGACAACTATGCCGGGATAATCTCCAGTAGCATAAGATCCCTTGAGGATTTCTACCAGGTGTTCTCGGTATCGCGCATACTTCCTTCCAATCTAGAGGACATATTGAACCATGCGTACAGGAATTACCCTCTTGATAAGGCGTACAGGCTTGCTGATAAGATAGATAGTATAGCTAATTCTAACATGAGGGAACTCATCATTAAACACTATTGGGAGATGGGAAAGAAGGAAGGCAACATACCCTCTCTTAGAGAGGTGGCCTCTTCGCCTGCACCGATAAAGGAGTGGCGCCAGATGCTAGATGCATCCTTAAGGATGGAGATCGAAAGAGCCCTTAGATCCGAGGATCCGGCTAGGGCCTTAACAGAGCTTGCCAAACAGCTTAAGGCATACAGCGATTACTGCCAAGAGGAGTGGTGCTCTAAGCCATTACGCGCTGCATCGAAGAAGGTAGCCAAAATGGCCTATGAGGCCTCCAAGAGGGAAGGAGAGGAAAAGATGAGGGAAATAGAAAGAGAGCTCATGAAGGAGAGGCTTGAGCCTACATTGAAGTCGAAGATATCGCATAAGCTCAGGGGTATTAAGGGGAGGCAGAATTTGGACAAGCTGGCTAGAAGCAGTTACAATGATGTCTATGATGAGCTGGGACAAGGGAAGGTCAACATAGAGGAGCTATTGAAGCGTGCCGCGAAGTTCAATAATAGAGAAGCCATGGCTGCTATGGCCCATAGGGATCTTAATGCTACCCTAGAGGCCGCTAAGAAGCTAGGCTTGGTGGATAAGGTCTTAGACAGCCTTAGCGCAGGGCCCGGGGAGAACCTACTAAAGGAGTGGTATAGGAGCAGGAAGAAGATAGACAGCATGATGAGACATATAGTGAAGCGTTACGTGAAGGAGGTCTTATTGGACGTGGGCAGAGGCTATGCAGTATCTAAGTTCGGAGGACTCGAAGGAGGACCCCTACCGAGCTTCATGCTCAAGCCTTATGAACCAGGCGATGACCCTTCGCTCGTCGACCTAGAGGAGTCCATAGAGAACATACTAGCTCAGGGCAAGATCCCGAAGTACCTGAGGTATGAGGATCTACTTATGAGGGAGGAGGAAAGGGGGAAGATAGCTATCGTGTTGCTCAATGACATAAGCGGTAGCATGGCTGGCGAGAAACTGTTCTACATGAGCATATGTAGTCTGATGCTCCTCTACGCCTTTAGGAGGGAAGATTTAGCGGTAGCCTTCTTCGAATCCGATACCTACAAGGTCAAGAATATCGATGAAAATATAAACATAGAGGACATAGCTGATGAGTTATTGGACCTAGAGGCCTTCGGCGGTACGTGCGTCTCAAGAGCGTTGCTCTGGGCCGAGGAGCAATTCAATAAGACGAAGGCTAAGGCGAAGGCGTTGGTACTTCTCTCTGATTGCGCGTTCTATGATTATGAGGAGGCACTAGCCTTAACGACAAGGCTCAAGAGAATGAATACTCTGATATTCGTCGTCACGCCGAAGTGGAGCTATGAGGAGAACATAGTTAAGGCCCTCAGGAGCATAGGGACCGTAGTAGTTCATGTGAATAATTTAGAGGAATTACCGGACATCCTTACGACCATAACCAATAGTATTTAGCGACGATGAAGTATGAAGAGGAGGATCGCTACCACTATTAAAGCTATTAGGGCGCCGAAGGTAGCTAGGGCCTTACCGTATGGACCCCAGGCCACACCGATAGGCACTAAGAAAGGAAAGCCTATGAAGATTATGGCCCCGCTTGTGGAGCCCGCAGTGAGGCCTCCAAGGAGAGGGGCCATCACGGCTAAGAGCATGCCGACTATCGTCATGACGAAACCTATCACGAATAACTTAGCCTCCAATGAGGGGGCGTAAGCGTTATTACGCTCGCGTATATCCCTTACGTAGCTCCTATAAGATCTACCCAGGTCTAGGCGGGGTTTCTCCTTCTCATCCTCTGGCATCCTAAATCCCCTTGAAAGAGAATATAGGAAAAGGAACATAAATATTATCCTCTTTAAGGCTTACATGACGCGCTGTTCTACGACTTCTACATCGAGAACTGAAGGAGCGCTACACACCACCTTAAGCGTGTAGATATATCCCCCTGGCAGTACGATTTCCCTCCTGAATTGTAGACCGTTAAGGGCTATCCATCCGATTCCTCGATCCTTGATAAGGCCCAGATATCTCAGGCTTAGAGGGATAGGGACTGATGCATTGTACCCCAGGAACGACACCGTGTCATTCTGGACTATCAGCCAGATACCTCTCGGGAGGACTACGTTGACCTGAACGCTACTACCAGGCCTGAAGGCTACCAGCGCGATGGCTCTGAGGAACGTAGTGGGATCTAAGGTAGGTTTGACTAAAGTGTTCACGACGGTATACGTCATGATTAAATAGACCGTTAGAGCTGTGAATATAAGCGCATACTCAGGGGTTTCCATTTATGGTCACCACGAGGGTTATGCCCCTTTCATCGATGATGTATAGCCTTATATCACCTTCACTGCGTGTGAAAAGCCTCAGCAGGTAAGTCTGATCTGGTAGAGGATGTACATTCAGGACATAAAGTTCCTTCGAGTAGAAGCTCACATCAACAGGCCTATCGCTTAGCAGCTCTACCTTGGCTATCACCAGCCTATGTGCTGTTAAGCTACTGGGGACTTTTCTGATCACCTCAACCCTAGCCGAGAGAAAGACCGTTATGACTTCGGTTCCCCATGGATGATTAAAGAACACCCTCGCGTATGCGGAGGATCCGTTCCACGAACATGTGAAGTTTAGCACGCTTCCTTCAAAGTCACTATATTCTCTCATAACTTCCATCTCATCCATTAACGTATCATTGAATAGGTCGCATAGCGAATCTGGGGTGAGGCCATTCTCAGATGCCTGTTTAGAGACCAAGGATAGGGCATTCGCCACGGCCAGATAGTCTAATGCTATCGCCTTTTCTTCTAACTCCCTTTTGATAGGATAGAGCTCTAAGGGATAGGCTAAGGAGAACGACAGGATCAGCATGATGGAGAGCACATAGGTTATGAGCAGGTAATTCAATTACATCACCTACGAACCTTAAGGCTCACTATCCTGACCTCAAGGGTGCCATTCCATCCAGCTATCACGGCCGTCGTCGCTAACCCGTCTAAGGGTTCACCTATGCTTAACAACTTCGTCCCGTTAATGGCATATATCGTCAGGTTATAAGGACGGCTTACGTAGCTGTTCACCAGAAGCCTTAGCCTCACTATATCGTTAGCATAAATGGAATTTATGAAGTCCATATCATTTAGCATGGCCGAGAGTTCCTCTTCAGGGAGGGATGGTGTAGTGGCTATGCTTAATTGCCTTAAGGATACGAGCGTCGTCACTGTTAACAGGATTACGGTAGCGCTTAATATGGCATCCAACGTGTATATCTCTCCTCGCTTACTCACGGCTCACCACCCTGAAGAGTGTGCCGTTTATCAATATCGGTAGTCCATATTGAGGTGCCCTGAACTCCCCGAGCGATGCCGAGGGATGTACGGACACAACCCCATTGGAAATCTTGACATAAGGGATCTCCATAGGTCTCGTGAAGACACCATGCCTTGAGATGTAAAATGTGACATCACGCGGAGGCGTACCAGCATAGGCAACTGCTGAGCCCGAGAAGGCGACTATAAAGCCCGCCCTTGGTAAGATGAGAGGCGTGGCGCCCTTTAAAACTAAGGCCTCACCACGGGGACTTAATATGACGACCCGGACGTACACTTGTCGCTCCCCACTGGTGATCAGGTAAGCATGAGGAGAGATTTCCCTTATCTCGAGCTGAGTGGACGGGAAGAGCTCGCCACTTATAGAAGGTGGTATCGATGGTGGAGGATATCCTATGCTTGCTATGAAGTAGTAAAATGCGGAGGAGACCGCAATGGAGAATATCATGAAACCCACCAACCAGTCGACCGTGAGCTCCATGACATCACCTCACAGTATCGGTAGCAGGTCTATGATTAATATGACTATTATGAAGATGCACACCAGGATCAGGTCCCTAAAGCCGCCACCGACCCGCCAATCTAAGGTCTTGCCCATAGCCAATGCGAGCGCTGAGCTATTGACCGCTATCATTAAATATATCCAATCCCTTATCGCCGGGATCTCCTCGGGCGTTATTATCGAGATGGGAACAGGTGTTGGTGATATGCTTATTACCTCACCGGCCATAGCTATCCTAGTGACCACGGTCTTGAAGAGGACGAAGACTAGGACTACCGAGAGGAATACCATCGAGAGCGAGACCCAGCGGTACATCTGATTCCCCCTTTTGAACTCCCTTATGCTGAGCATGTATTCGTTTAATATGTCAGCCAGCATGTGGTAGGACTCCGGTCTTGCACCGTATTCCTCGCTCACTATCATAAGGCCTAAGGCCACCTTCATGGGCTCTGGTAGGAAGGGCTCGAGACCACGAAGGGCTTCTTTCAGGCTACCCGTTATCCTGAGACGCCTTATGAGGAGGGAGATGAGACGATCCATCCATTCACCATAACTATGAGATTCGCTGATCCTCTCAAGGGCGATAGCAGGTGGAGAGCCCCTGTGTATCTCATCGGCTAGATCCCTTATGACGTTAGGAAGCATTTCGAGTACCTCATCCACGACCCTAGTCTCACGCTTGAACTCGATGTAGCCGGGTACGACGAAGAATAACGATGCCAGTAAGAAGATCAGCGCCTTATACGACGTGATAAACCTGACGATGGGAACGTTAGCCAGGAAGTAGAGGGCGACAACGAACGATATGCTAAGGGGAAGACAACGAATGAGTATGCGCTTGTACACCACAGTATAGTCAGCTAATTTAGGTACCTGAGCGTCGATAAGCGCTATGTAACCCGCTGACATCATTATGCTCACGAACGTGAAAGCGATAGCTAAGGGTAGGACCATCATACTGGCTAATATGGTAAGTAGCACTGCAACCATCATCGGGAAAGCACCGAAGAGGACGGTTACCACGCTTAGAAGTGTTCTGAAGTACTCGGATCTACGGGAGAAGTCCGTCCTCAAATCCTGCATTACAAGATTAAGCACATCCTGCATCACGCCCTTAGGCTCCCGTCCTGTACGCTCTATGCTGGTTATAGCATCTAGCAATCGCCTCCACGTGCCCTTGGCTCTTCGCAACTCATACCACAGTTGTTCACTCAAATGCCTCACATTGAGTAACGAGTCGCGCCTAATGCGGAGCACCTCGAAGGCCGAATGAGGCAGTATATTTTCCAGTTCGGAAAGCGACTCCAATGCCACTAAGGGCGGTATGCCGCTGTTGACGAGCATGCTTACTGCAAGTACGGCGAAGGGGGCCTCGTTTTCAAGTGCACCGTAATGAGACCTAAGGAGGAGTAGGGGCCTAAGGCCTAGGAGTAGGAGCCTTAAAATTAAGAGTAAGAATAGGCCTGGGAGGAGGAAGCGTAAGGTCGGGTAAGTTAAATAGGCGAGCTTAAGAGGCGGTATGTACCGTTCTAATACGAAGGGCAATACCGGAAGCCAGGAGAAGGCGAGCGCTAAGTAGATCTTACGGATGTATGTGCTAGGAGTTCCCAGCGCAAGGAGGCTACATGCCTCAGATATGGATCTCCCTAGCGTCCTGATCCCTCCAGAACCTCTAACGCTATACTTACCTGAGGGGCTGTATCCTTAAGCTTTTATCATAGCCCTATTTGAGATATTAAGGATTACCTGGACTTTTTATCATGACTTTTCTTTTCTAAACCGGAACTAAGCGTCGAGAGAACCTCCTTCAGCTTATCAAGGGCAAGCCTTGGATCCCTATAGTATATCCTAAGGATTGAGAACCATTCTTCAGCGCTTAAGAACTTCCCGTATTTAGCAGCTTTGAGCACTGATTTCATGAACGATTTACGTAGTTCTAGTTCCTCATTCAAGCGTTCTGTGGATACCATTAACCTCTTGGCGATCTCCTCCATGGCGCTTCCGGGATTGATCTCCACTAGTACGTCGTTAACTGAGTCATAATCGAAGACCAGATCGGCTATCGGCGTATACTCCCTTAGCCCCGTTATATAGTAGATAGCTCGAACCCTCCGTAGGTAAAATGGGGCTCCTCTCTTAGAGGAGGGAAACCTTATAGTATGTATCAGTATCCTGACGCTGGACATAGTTGCCTCATCAACGCCTAGGCTCTTGAATCTGGAGAATACCTCGTTGATGTTACCCGCATGAAAGCTAGTTATACCGCCGTGACCCGTGGCTACGTACTGGGCGAAAGCCTTAGCCTCTCCGTATCGCACCTCATTAACTATAAGGTAGTCCGTGCTCCTCCTGAGCGCATGTGCTACTAGTGTTTCCATATCTACGGTGCCCACAGCGCCCAGCGTAAAGCTCTTGCGCTCGCTTAGGGAGATGAGGTTTTCATGAGGTATTTTCATCTCGGGGACGTCTTGGACTAGGATTATGGACGCTGAGGGGCGTATGAGACAACCCAGCGAGTTAGCTAGTGAAGTGTTGTGTACTATCACACAATCGCCTGAGATGAAAGTTTGAGTAAGGGGTACCTCTAGGTCGTATACATATCTTGTCCTGGAAGGAACGCGTGTCACGCTTACCACACGAGTCCACCTTACCTTAGAATAAGGTCTCGTCATATCAAGGATCGCACTCTCTGGATCCTCCAGTAAATCCCCTTCTATCACCAATTCGTTAACCGCGCCGCTTTTCAGGTGGATGTTCTTTTTCCGAATCGGGATGCCAAGTTCTGAGAACGCATAGATGAGCCCAGATGAGAGGCTTCTGCTCCGGGTATTCATTATAAGGGATGCACGGGATTTGCGAGCAGAGATCTTAAGTAAAGCCCTTAGTAGGGCTAACTTCCATTCTCGTGACATGCATAGATACATCACAGGCAGGCATTTGGCGTCCTCACTGCTGCCACAACCAAGGGACAGTAGGAGCGACGAAAGCTGTTTGGAGTCTATAGTGTACGAATTGTCCTTTACGTCAAAGGTCACTCCAAGCCTTTCGCATATACGCTTTACATCAATCATGATATCGTTATCGACGTCATCCAATGTGATCGTGGACCCACACAATGAGCCCCTGGCAAGATAATAACCTATGAAACGCGCAAAGTCGATAGAGAGGACACATGACATGAGGTGTTCATCAAGATCGCACATTCCCTTGCTCACATTTACCAAGAGCTCCTTGAGAACGCCTGGATTCAGATTAGAGGAAGGCAGTTTGAATCCTGTAATGACAGGCATACGGTCTATGCCTGGCCTTAACTCCTCGGTTCTCTTCACTTTAAGCGAATGATTAGTGCTATCTAGAACCGTCACCGAGTGATCATTAGTGACTATGATACTACGGCCATCTTCTAACGTCACTTCGACTAGGTGGTCCGGGCTTTCATGTCGTATGAGCCCAGTAACCCTTGAGAGTCCGACCAGGCTTAAGGTCCTGGTTTCTCCCGAGGACGAGCATCCTAGGAGGCGGCCATATGTTCCAGATCTCGACATGAAGGACCATAGTTCATCGAACCTCATCAGAAGGGGAAGGCCTTTCCATGTTATAAGCGAGAGTTCATCTCCTGAAACGGATTTACCGGATCCCATCTCGCCGAAGATAAGTATTGGTAATTTAGCCTCTATGCCCAACCACAAGAAGGCCATAGCTTCAGGTGTCAACATTCCAGTGAGCATGATACGAGTAGGCGTCCAAGGATTCCTCGGAAACTTCCTTATCGTGAAGCTGGAAGTAGGGGATACCTCGCTCCTGTAAGTTAGTGCGGCTCTATCCCCAGTAGGCAGTATGACGCTATCCAATATGGGACGACTACGATGTATGCCACTGCCTCCTCGATGAGCTAAGATGCGAACTATGCGATCTACCTCATCTAATGATGGCACTATGTTGCTTTCTATGAGTCCGAAGTCCCTATGGGTGACCCTAACTGGGGTCTCCGCACGGAAGCATTGAATGTCCTCTAGGTTTTCATCACGCATTAACGGCTCGAGCCAGGAATATCCTACGACTTCGCTCTTAACTAGATATATGATCTTATCAGGAAGCCCTCTCTTGCGTAACACTGACTCGAGCCGTTCCGCTTGAGTTAGTTCGGATGGCTTGAGTATATATGCTAACTCCTCCATGACGGAATGAAGGAGCTTAGTTTCGTCCTTGGTTAAAACTAGGGGAGCGACTTTATACACGTATTCGTAACCCGTATCCACTATCTCGACATGCGTATAGTAGTCGGGAGAATAAGCTCGAACGACCTTTCCCTTAACGTTTAGGTAGCGCGGCAAACCGATTCACCGGTGGCACTATTGATAGTATCATCACCAGGGGCTAATATGTTTCGCGCTTAACGTGAGAAGCGCAAAAACTCATGCCAGGAGCGGTCAGTCGAGGTGCCCTATCATCGGTTACCCTCTAACCGGAAACCTTACTATCATCCCGATGAATTCTATGAGTGACGTGGTAAATAAATTCAATGCTCGCCTAGCCTCGAGAGGAGGAGCTCCAGGTAGGAGCACGATAGGGGCTTCTTCTCCAGGGAGAGCTTATTTAGTATAGCGCGTATTCTCTTCTCAGCTTCTCGGAGATCGTCGCTCATGACTTCTATCTCCAGAAAGAGCCCTAATTGGGAGACATCATCTATGCAAGCCCTAGTGGTGTTATCTAGCACGTACTCCTCTCTCGTTTTATGTACTTCCATTACCTTCTTGAAACCCAGGGATGTGAGTATCTCGCTCATGACCTTTCCGCTGGAGACCTGAACTTCGAGCTCCTTACGTGATTTAAACGCGCCTCTCACAAATGCCTTATATGTGAGAAAATGTCTCCCGCCTACGGTTCTAAGCCTTAACGCCTCCTTTGTCAACCTGAAATCCCTTGAAGGGTGTGCGAAGTACGTGTCGGTCTCCAGCCCTTTACCCACATACCTGAAGCCTAAGTCCGCCAACCGTCTTCTTAAGACCGCCACGTCATGGGGAGTTAAGGGAATCTTGACTTCTACCTCGACTGTATCTCTATGGGACAAGGATCACGCCCTTTCCGCTATTACCTTCCTCTGGCTCTTATAGAGCTCCACTATTTCGTGAACCGTCGTGGCTTCTTCTGGACTCTTGTCAGGACGGAAACGTAGGAAACGTGGGAAACGTATCGCTAAGCCTGCTCCCTCCTTTAAGGAGCCCCATGCGCATGTGTGTAGTGGCGATAACGTTATCTCGGCACCTGTTATCTCCATGACTATAGCTGGCACAAACCATACATCAGCTTCCATTTTACTATCCACACGGGGATGTTTATGGTCTATTATGTACGGTTTGAACATCTCGGGCAATTGCTCGAGTTCCTCGTCTGTGAAACCCGAACCCACCTTACATACGGTCCTGAAGACATCATTTTCCGGATCATAGGCGGCCATGAGGAGTGCTCCATATTTTCCAGCCCGCCTGCCCCTACCCCAGAAGGCCCCTACAGCTACTAGATCTACCGTATCCGCTAATTCGGCTTTATAATCCCTCTTATACTTTATCCAGAGGAAACCCCTAACCCCGCTTTGGTAAATGGCGTTAGGGGTAATGGCTTTGCACATCACCCCTTCACATCCATCGGCTATAGCCTGTTCAAAGAACTCTTCAAGCTCACGGGGGGAGGAGACCAGGCGGTATTCGGCAAGGCGTATCCTCTCGGTTTCCTTCACTATCTTCGAGAGGTGTTCACGTCTTTCAGGATAGGGCTTTAACGTCAAGTCCTCGCCATCGATATAAAGGGCATCGAATAGGAAGAGACTGACAGGGTATTCTTCCATTGCCTTCTTAACTTCGTATTTCCTCCTACGATGCATAAGCTCTTGGAAGGGCTTTAGTTCGCCAGTATCAGGATCCACGGCAACGCACTCCCCTTCCACGATCGCTTCCTGAGCCTTTATATGCCTTTTAATAAGTTCAACAGCATCCGGGAAATAGTGCGTGACGTTCTCTAAGCGCCTACTGAAGAGCATCACCTCGCTTCCCTTCTTATGGGCTTGAATCCTCATGCCGTCGTACTTATACTCAACAACGCACTTCCCACCTAATTTGTTCAATATCTCCTCAGGAGTCCTAAGCCGCTCAGCTAACATCGGCATGATGGGTACGCCGACCGTGATCCTTATCTGCTTCACACCATCGATCCCCTTACTAGCGAGCATCTTAGCTATGTACCCTAGGTCGGGATAGATGTTATAGGCCCTCTCAATAATAGCTCGGCTCCCCTTACCAGAGCCATAGGCTATGGCTAAGGCCTCCAGGATAGTCATGTCCGCTACGCCTAATCGCAATTTACCTAGGATGATCCGCAACAGATAGCGCGCCTCTTTAGGCGAAGCGTCTCTGAGCAATGATGCCAATAACGTGACCTTCGTATCCTGTGCTCCTTCCCCTGCAGCCTTAGCTATCTTCATGAGCGTATCGTAGACTCGTTCTACTGAGAGAGGTTCTCTCTTCATTTCGCCGCCCATGAAGTCGAAGAGGCTCACACTACGCTTATGAGCTAGAAGGTGTTCCGCTGCTGAGCCTAAATCCCCGAACTTCCTAACTACAGCTGCGACATCCTTAAGGCTTGTTCCAACGGCCTGGGCCACAGCCTTCATGGCTAACTTCTCGGCCAGACCGAACTCCAAGCCCTCATAGTCAGGCCTGAGCTTACCTTGAGTGAGGTATATGACTTTATCAATTATATCTGGGGGAACTATCTTAAGTAATGCCACTAGATATGCGGTCATCTCCGTTCTCTTAGTGGTTGATTCTATTTTCTCATAAGTCTCGACAAGTACCGAGTACTTCATTTTTCCCTCATGCTCTTCGTATGCGCGCACGTAATTATCGATTTCGGTTACCTAAGAATCGTTCAGGTACCGCCCCTTTCCATCATCTTCTCAAAGGTCCATCTAGCTGAATTGCGTATCTCCCTGAGTCGAATTTCATTATTATAATTATATATGATGAGCTCCTTTAGGAAAACGTCATCGGCTTTTACCTCATATCTTAACACCTTACCCGGCTCTAGTTCGCCTCGCTCAGAGGCCTCTAAGTCCTTTCTGCGGAAGTCCTCGAGTACCCTTCTAAGGAAGAACGTGCTAAATGGCGGCCTATTGACGTTTATCCGTACGTCCTGCTCCGGGACTATCCTCAGCTTATCCCGCCATACATACATCCTCGCTAGGGGTCTATTATCGGTCCTATGGGTTAGGACATACTCCCTTTCCGGCGGCTCCTCAAATACCTCCTCCTTAACAGCCCCGATTTCTGTAGCCGGCTTGAAACTGAGCTGAGCTAGCTGTCTATCGATCACCTCAAGACAAAGCTTTAAGAGCCTTAGCTCTGCCTCTAGCTCCTCAATTCGTCTCTCAGCGATCCTCTTCAGCTCGGCAAGCTCCTTAATGTTCCTTTCGCTTTCCTGGCTCATTTCACGTTTTACTATACATGTGCTGGAATATTAAACTAGTGCGTGAGCCACGTCGATATTCTCTAGCCCTCTGAGGTCATGCGTGCTATGAGCCTCTCACATTCGTTAAGGAGGGACCTTAATAAGGCCACTGGCTTCACTATGACTGAGACGCGCTCGTTGAACTCTACTAATATAGCGCGTTCTATGAGGCCTGCTATGTCCTTATAGCTGATATCCCCTCGACGAAGCATGAGGACACTATCCGCCTGTAACATGACTATGAAACGTACATCGCTGATCTGATGTGCCTTTAGGCCTTTGAGTATACGCTTACGGGAGTACCTCTGTCTCATCGTATGGGGCCACTTTATGAAAGCAATGCACGGCTCCCATTTGCCTTTGAGAGATGGCACGGAATTCACGCCCTGGGGAAGGAGGCGGGTGAAAAATAAGCTCTAGGGCATAGCGCTATGCTAGATGTCTTAAGGCGTCTATTATCACTGGAGCTACACTCACATAGCTTATTGGGCTAGGTACGGTATCCGTGCCTATCAGGGCCTCAGCACCCGCCTCTAAGACCTTTACTAATGCATTTTCAACTAAGATGGGATGCGTACACGCGGCTATGACCCTTTTGGCGCCTTGCTTGAGAGCTATCGTTACGGCATTGACCATGGTCCCTCCAGTGCTCACTATATCGTCAACTATCAATACATCCTTACCGCGCAGGTCCAGCTCCCGTCTAGGCCTTGTCTCCACTTCACGATCGCTAATTCTACGCTTTACTAGGCAAACGTACTCAGCGCCTATTTCCTCCGCGGCTATGCGCGCCCATTGTTCGGCCTCTTCATCAGGCCCTAGCACCACCGGATCCTCTAACCTGAAACGGTCGAGGGCATACCTGCCCAAAAGGCGCATAGCGGTGAGGTTATGGGTTGGTAACCCTATCGATTTCATAAGCTCATCTCCCATCCTGTGTCTATGCATGTCGATCACGTATAGCTCATCGGTCCCGACATCCTTGATTAGCTTAAACACGGTTTTCAGGCTCAATATCTCGCCGGGATTAAATCTATGATCCTGTCTCGCGTAAGCGAAATACGGTATAACGCCTATTACCTTCTTAGCCCCGAGGTCTTTGAGGGTATCCACTATTAAGAAGTACTCCATTAAGTACTCATCTGGTCTATGGTACATCGACTGCACGAGCACGATCGATTTCCCTTCAACATTTCCGTGTATCCTAGCGTATTTTTCGCCGTCAGGGAACTTCCTGGTCTCGATCCTTATGTATTCTGTCCTCAGGCCCTTAGCTATGCGATAGGCTAAGGGTTGTGAGGAGGAGCCTCCCAGTATCGCAAGGGATGCCATATATCTCACCGATAAGTTATTTAAGTCAGATACTATAATCGTTATCGGAGGGTGAGCTCCATAGCTTGAGCCTTCTATAGGGGTGTATATAATTGAGTCGATTTTGCACCCCTGATTGTCCTTATTTCAGATGTCTGAAGAAGGCATTGGTCTTCGTAACGCCTACTGGCCGAATGCTAAGACCGAGGGATAGGCGACCGAGGAACGCCACTCCATGGTGTACGTGGGCAAATGACGTATGTAGGGGTTACAAGTGCCAATATGCGAATTGCGTTAAGCACTACATGTTACCAGATGGGCGTTGCGCATCAGGTATAGGAGAGGGTAAGAGGGAGAGGAGGAGCATAGAGGAGGAGGCGAAACAGCTGGAAGGCGAGTACATGAAGTTAAGGCCTAAGCTCAAGCGCCTAAGGATAGACGACTTAGATCTATAAAGGACTTATATTAGGGAAATTGCCTAGACATACCTTAGCGCTTAAAAGTGGTGAGAGCTTGAGGCTTCTCCTCATACACGCGGATTACTTCGAGTATCACGTAAGGGAGCCTGCCGTGAAGAAGCCAGAGCAACTAACGGATGACAGAAAGAGCTTAGAACTCACGAATACCTTGGTTGTCTTCGTAACTGTAGAGAGGGATGATGAGGGTAAACTGGAATCCATTGTGAGATCAGCTACTCATGCGATATGCGATGTATACGAGAAGGTATCCCCCTCATCCGTAGTCATATATCCCTATGCCCATTTATCACAGGAACTGGCATCACCGGATAAGGCCTTAGAGGTTTTGAGGAAGCTTGAGGAGCAAATCGCAGGAAGAGGACTTAGGGTATTCCGTGCCCCATTTGGATGGTACAAGGCTTTTTCCATAAAATGCAAAGGCCATCCCTTAGCCGAGTTATCGAGGACAATAAAAGGGGAGGAGAGCGCATACGAGGAAGTAGTGGAAAGGGAGGAGAGTGAGTTCATCATCGTGGAGCCTAACGGAGAGGAACACCCTCTGGAACTATCAGAAGTAGAGGAGAATAGCGTATTAGCTAAGTATCCATTGCTCAAGCAGTTTATACGTTCGGAGGAGCTGGGCATAAAGCCCCACAAAATGCCTGAGCACATAAGGTTAATGAGGCGATTGGAGCTAGTCGACTACGAGCCCGCTTCGGACGTAGGGCACTTCAGGTATTACCCTAAGGGGGAATTGATTAAGAACATCCTCGAGGACTTCGCTACTCAGATGGCGATAAGAGACCTTGGTGCCATGAAAATCGAGACGCCCTTCCTTTACAGGCTCTCCGAGCCCGATATAGCTGAACAGGCCGCTAGGTTCAGGGAGAGGGACTATAGGCTGAGAGTTGGGAATAAGGAGTTCGTCCTCAGGTTCGCCGGAGATTTCGGCTTATTCAGGATGATGAAGACCACAACCATGACGTATAGACAATTGCCTATAAGGATATATGAGCTCGCGAAGGCATTTAGGCTAGAACAAAGCGGAGAGCTCGTCGGGCTCAGGCGGCTCAGGGCGTTCACTATGCCGGATATCCATAGCTTTTGTAGGGATTTAAAGCAGGGAATGGAGGAATACGAGGCACTTTTCAAGTATTATACTAGGCTAGTCAACGCGATAGGCATAGAATACGTACTGGCCTTCAGGGTTGTGAAGGACTTCTATGTGGAACATAAAGAGTGGATAAAGAGGATGATCAGGGAAGTAGGGGTACCTGCCCTAATAGAGCTCCTCCCCAAAAGGAAGCACTACTGGGTGATGAAGCACGAATATCAGTTCGTGGACTCCGTAGGGGGAAATGCACAATTATGCACCGTGCAGCTGGATGTAGAGGACTCGGAACGTTATGGCATATTCTACGTAGATGAGGATGGGAAGAAGAAGGGATGCATAATAGTCCATAGCTCCATGGGCTCAATTGAGAGGTGGATATACGCTCTTCTTGAGGAGGCCGCTAAAAAGCTGAAAAGGGGCGAAGTACCGAAGCTCCCTACATGGTTATCCCCTATACAGGTCAGAGTGGTGCCCGTGAGCAAGGAGTACCTAAATTACGCTATCAAAGTAGCCGAGGAACTCGAGAGGAGAGGGTATCGAGTAGATGTAGATGATAGGGAGGAGACCGTCAGTGCTAAAATAAGGGATGCGGAGACCGAGTGGATACCCTTCATAGTGGTCGTTGGCAGAGAGGAGCTTAAGACGAAGAAGTTAAGCGTGAGGATAAGAGGTGAAGGCGTAAGGAAGATGGATATGGAGGAGCTTATAGAGAGGCTTAAGGATGAAGTCAAGGACATGCCTAAGTTACCACGCTATACCCCAAAGTTAGTATCACTTAAGCCCAGGTTTTCTTAGAATGCCCGTTGACTTCGATATCCCTGGTATTATTTAACCATCAGGATCTTCTTTAAACCATAAAGCAGTAAAGCATGAGGAAAGTAAATACGCGTGATGAATGGCACATAGGCATGTTGCTCCATACGTAATCATTTTAAGCAGGTGGTATCTCGAGTACCACGAAGTAAGGGGAGAGGATGAGGCTCGAAAGGTATGACCTATGGAATGATTAGCCCGCGCAGGTCTGATTCCCCTTACGAATACATTAGGGGTTATGATGCGCGTTCAAGGGATGGGCCATTATGAACGAAGAAGTTAGTGAGCGCATCCTACGCATTCGAGAGCTTTTTGAAAGACATGCCGAGAGGTACGATGGATGGTATGAGCGAAGCGAGAATATAGGCGTATTTAAAGAAGAGGTGAATACGTTAAAGTTGTTTAGGAAAGGAGGATTAGCGTTAGAAATAGGCGTTGGCACAGGGCGTTTTGCCGTAGAACTGGGAATTAAAGTTGGAGTGGACGTATCCCTCAATATGTTACGCATGGCTATGCGGAGAGGCATAGAGGTGTTATTAGCGGATGCATGCCATGTACCGTTTAAGGATGAGGTATTCGATGAAGCTTACATGATATTCACGATATGCTTTTTACATGATCCGCTCTGTGCACTTAAGGAGGTTAAGAGAGTTCTTAAGAGTGGAGGAAGGCTCGTAATAGCGTTCATAAGTAGGACTAGCCCACTGGGCAGGAAGTACATGGAAAAGGGCAGGAGGGGGCATGTCTTTTATCAAAATGCGAAATTCTTCAATCCCGCTGAAATAGAAGGCATGTTAAGACGGGAAGGGTTCATTATTGGGAGGATTTACTCATCATTAGGCTCTAGACCGGGTTTATTGACCCCTGGATGTCCTGAGGACCATAGCTTTTGTTGTATTGAAGGCCTCAAAGACTATTGATTGAAACGCTGATCTTAACGAAGAGCAGTTGAACCTTGATCATTTAAGTAGACCCTGATGTAGCGGAGATGAACATGTAATAAGACTTGTCGTGAAAAAGGGGAAAGTTTTTAAATATCTAGGTTTACGAAATTAAGGTATTTGTTGATGTCATGATCAAAAGATTAAAATGCAATTACATATACATGTAGGGATATACAGACAAAGTTAAAGTTATAGTAAGGTGTAAGTCGTATAGGTGATACTCCAGAGGGTTCTGCCGTGTGTGCATTGCGACTAGGCATAGATGTTGGAGGGACGTTTACGGATCTTGTACTTTATGACGAGAGGAGAAACAAGCTCATCATCAGGAAGATATCCACCACCCCTAGTAACCCTGAGGTAGCCGTCTTAAGCCTGATAGATGAGGTCCTTAAGGAGTATAGCCCTAATGAGGTAAAGCTCATACTTCATGCTACGACGTTAGCTACTAACGCCCTTCTGGGACAGAAGGGGCTTGAGCTCCCTAAGGGAGCCCTTATAACCACCAAGGGTTTCAGGGATATACTCGAGATAGGCAGGCAACGCAGGCCAGCGCTCTACGACCTGTTTGTACGAAGGCCTAAGCCGTTAATCCCTAGGAGGCTCAGATTCGGCGTCGAGGAGAGGGTGGATGCGAAGGGAAACGTGATAGTACCTCTTAATGAGGAGGAATTAAGGGATATCTGCCATAAAATGAGGAAGGAGGGAGTGAAGGCCATAGCCATATGTTTTCTCAACTCATACGTTAATCCAGTACATGAGCTAAAGGCCAAGGAGGTAGTGGAAAAGGAGGTACCTAATGCCTGGATCAGCCTTTCATGCGAAGTGGATCCTGAGCATGGGGAATATGAACGTACGAGCACTACTGTAGTGAATGCGTTGCTCATGCCTCTAGTCGCTGGATACATCAGGAGGCTTGAAGAGGGGTTATCTAGGAGGCGTGTAAGGCCAAGGTTGCTCTTAATGAAGTCAAGTGGAGGCGCGGCTTCAGCTGAAAATATCGTAAAGAGGCCCATAGACCTAATAGAGTCAGGGCCAGCGGCAGGAGTAAGCGCAACAGCATTCTTGAGTAAGGTATTGGGGATTAGAAGGGCGATAAGCTTCGATATGGGGGGGACTACGGCTAAGGCTGGGGTTGTCATAGATTACAGGCCTAGGATGAGATATGAGTTAGGAATAGGCAGAATACATCGTGGCGAAGAAGGGGAGGGATTTGAGTGCATTGTACGCAGCGCCGTAGTAGATTTGGCAGAGTGCAGCGCGGGAGGCGGTTCTATAGCATGGGTCGATGAGGACTGTGTGCTTAGAGTAGGGCCCATTAGCGCCGGGGCTGAGCCAGGGCCGGCTTGTTATGGTAAAGGCGGCAAGGAACCTACTGTCACGGACGCTAACCTAGTCCTTGGGAGATTACCCGCTAAACTGCTTGCGGGGGATATGACGCTGTACCCTCAATTAGCTCGTAAGGCCATAGAGGGGAGGATATGTAAGATAATGGAGATCCCATTAATAGAGGCCGCTAAGGGGGTTCTCCGAATAGCGAATTATGAGATGGCGAACATAATCAGGTTAACCACTACGGAGAGGGGGTTAGATCCGCGTGAGTTCACGTTGATCGCATATGGAGGGGCTGGACCTCTTCACGCTACAGATATAGCGGAAGAGCTAGGGATAAATAAAGTAATCATTCCTCGAAACCCGGGCAACTTCTCAGCATACGGCCTGATAGTAACCGATGTAAGATACGATTATGTAAAGACTCTTCTGGTTAAGCTAGAAGAGCTAGATCCTGGGAGGCTTGAACGAGAGTACCAGGAGCTTGAGGAAAGAGCGCTTAAGGAGCTGAGTAAGGACGTCATAGCCGAAGATGAGATTGTAACCGTAAGGTATGCGGGGATGAGGTATTACGGCCAATCCTACGAGATCGTAATTCCAGTCCCTTTGACAATAAATACGACCAGCGATATAATGGCTTTGAGTGAGGAATTCCTAAGGGAGTACGGCCGAATGTATATGCAGGCCTATCAAGGACGGGCCATAGAGCTCGTCGACATAAGGGTTAGTGCATTCGCTCTAAGCAAGAAAGTCCTACCTAAGCTCCCTTCAAGGACTAGTGATATCAAGGTAAGCCGAAGAGACGTTTATTTCATTGGTCACGGCCTTCAAGAGGAGACGCCTATCTACAGGAGGGACGACTTAGCCCCGGGGTTCGAATTAGAGGGGCCAGCCATAGTGGAAGAATACGGAGCTACTTTGGTAGTGAATCCGGGGTGGAATCTAAGGGTCGACGAATATGGTAATATAATCCTTGAGAGGTAGGATGCATGAACGTGAACCCCATAACATATCAAGTCATAAGAGGGGGATTAATTAACGCCTGTCGAGAGGCTGGGATAGTTCTGAGGAACTCAGCGTTTTCCCCCAACATAAAGGAGAGAATGGACCATTCAACCGCTATACTAAGCCCTAAGTTAGAGCTGGTCGCACAGGCTGAACATATCCCTGTTCACCTAGGCTCCATATCCTGGGGGGTCAGGAATACGATGGCCCTTATGGAGAACGTAAAGGAAGGCGATATGATAATAGTCAATGACCCATACATAGCTGGAACCCACCTCCCAGATATCCTCCTCATAAGGCCTGTATTTTATGAAGGTAAGCTCATAGCCTTTGTAGCAAACAGAGCGCATCATGCCGATGTGGGAGGCATGGCACCCGGCAGTATGCCCGGTGATGCAAGCGAGATATATCATGAAGGCATCATAATACCACCCGTTAAGATAATGGAAGGAGACGAAGTAAACGGAGATATACTTAAGTTGATATTGGCCAACGTCCGGACTCCTGAGGAGAGACTAGGGGACATAAAGGCCCAGATCTCAGCCAATAGAGTCCTCGAAAAGCGGGTCCTCGAATTAGCTGGGAAATATGGCGATGACACCTTAATGGAGACGATGAACCTAATGTTGAAACACTCAGAGAGGCGGATGAGGAGGCGGATCTCGAGGATATCCCCTGGGCTTTATGAAGGTGAGGACTACATCGAGGGGAGGAAAGGAAACTTACTCATAAAAGTCGCAATACGTGTAGAGGGCGATGAACTCTTCATAGATTTCTCGGGAACGAGTAAGCAAGTAGAGGAGCCCATTAATGCGGTTATGGGCGTAACGCTGGCTTGCGTCCTCTACATATTAAAAGCCATAGCTGATCCCAGTGGAGCCGCAAATGACGGATACCTAAGGGCAGCGCACGTTAAGGCCCCTAAGGGGACAATAGTTAACGCTAAGCCCCCTGCCCCTGTCTCGGGGGGTAATGTGGAGACAGCACAACGCATAGTGGACGTATTGCTAAGAGCATTAGCAGATGCTTTACCCGGTATTATACCAGCTGCTAGCCAGGGTACGATGAATAACGTATCGGTAGGCGGATATGATGAGGATGGAAGGGGATGGACATTCTATGAGACGATAGGGGGAGGCATGGGTGCTAGACCGGGCTTAGATGGCATTGATTGTGTTCACGTACACATGACCAACACCATGAATACCCCGATCGAGGTGCTCGAGAGGTACTATCCCATAAGGTTCCTTAAATATGAACTTAGGCCTGACAGTGGAGGGGCTGGCAAGTGGAGGGGAGGATGCGGCATAGAAAGGGCGTGGGTCTTCCTGGGGAGTACAGGGACGCTATCAGTCATGGGAAACAGAGTACGTACGAAGCCCTGGGGATTAAGGGGAGGACGACCTGGCGCTTCAGCTGAGTACCTAGTAGTACGCAGGAATGGTCAAGTCGTGAGATTAGGGCCTATGGCTACTATTAGGCTGATGAAAGGAGATGTAGTCATCCTTAGAACCCCAGGCGGCGGAGGGTATGGGAATCCTCTAGAAAGGGACGTAAATAGGATTATTGAGGACTATTTAGAAGGTAAAGTGACTAAGAGAATAGTCGCGGAGATCTATGGAATAGGGGAGCTTGAAAAACGCTTAAAGCCTTAATGAGATGAACGATGCCTATACCAGCTAATGAAGAGCAATAGTGCGGTAATGCCTGTGGCCAAGCACATTGTGAGGGTAACTTCTAGCGGTTGATACGAGAAAACCGTAAGGAGGATAACCGCTATCGAGGCACCGATTCCTAGGAAGCAAAACGGGTAATATTTACGCCATAGAAGTAAGGAGGACGTTACGTACGCTATACCTGAGAGCGTTAGAGGCAGACCACCAAATAGTGCGAACAGCGAGCCATTAATTAGATCATTAATAGACATCAAGAGGAGTAGGATTCCTAGGGTCATTGAGAGTGATGACGCTAGACGCTCATGTAGGGGGATGAGCTCATCGAGATCATCCGATGAGCGCGATCTACTAGGCACGTCTGATCAACCTTAGCCTCTTTTCGATCGCTTCAATTTTGACAAAGTCTAGATAAAAACGTTACTCAACCTCCTAAGCCATTCATAAACGTGAGAGAGAAGATGTTGATAGTGCAACTAGGTCTAAGCCCAGTCACCCAGCGAGAGATAAAGGTCTTTCCTAACCGCGTATAACAGGGTCGCCCCCGTTATACGTTAGGTTTAGGCATAGACCTTTACTTCTCGATGAGCGCTAAGCTTGCTCCCTAGCTGCACTATGTTATTTGCATGGAATCCATTATAAGCGTTTTCCATGTCTTAAAGGGGCATGTGCAGGGATCTAGGACTTATCTAAATTTCATCTTTTTAAGCTGAAAAAAGACCTCTCTTCATGAAGTAATTTAGGATCTGTCGCTAGGGTGCCTTAACTTTAATCGTCATAGCTTAATGAGCGCACTTTGTCCCTAGCTGATAGATACAGATGCCTTCTCTTAAGGCGTAGTTTCCCATACGCGCTTCTTCTCTTCATATTCATCTCTAGTCCCTATAGGACGAGCTGGTACGCCCGCAACAACTATCTCCGGAGCAACGTCCTTAGTTACTACTGCACCAGCCGCGACCACGGCACGCTTCCCTATCCTCACTCCTGCCATTAGCACAGCGCCTGCACCTATGACCGCACCCTCCTCAATTACGACTCCACGTAACTTACTGCTAGGGGGATATTTATCATTAGTAACCCTTACATGAGGGCCTAAGAACACATTATCCTCTACTCTCGTAAGATGGGGCAAGTAGACCCCTGTCTGTATGCTTACGTTTTTGCCTATGAGGACCTTGCCATCGAGAACCGCGAAGGAACCAACCCTAGTTCCGCTCCCTACACATGATCCTTCCCGTATTAGAACCATGTGACCCGTTTCCACGTTATCGCCTATTCTCGTTTGTTCATAGACTATGGTATTGCTCCTTATGATGCACTGCTTCCCTACCCTTACACCCTCACTAACGGCATCTAGGGCCTCAAAATCGACCCCTCTTCCCTCCTTAAGTAGCAAAAGTATCTTTCGCCTTATCGGATAGCCAAGAATGACTTTATCGCCAATCAGAGTGCCTTCGTGTATCACTGAGGGGCCTAACACCACGTGATCTCCTTCGAATAACGCTCCCTCTAATTTGGCCTTACGGGAACAGAACTTCATTCACATCGCCTATATCATGAATGAAGAACCTTTCAAGCTTATCTATTAAGCTTTTTCGTTTACGCCTGTGTTCTTCAAGCCTTTTTATTAGAGAGGCAGCTAGAAGCCTCTTACAATCCCCACACAGTATCTCCCCAGATCTACATGCCCTGTAATGTTCCTCTATCTTCTTTTCGTCCTGAAAAACATAAGTGCTTAACCACTCGAAGACAACGCATTTCTCAGGTTCTCCCCCTAGCTCTCGTTGTTCCTTAACGCTAGCCCTTCCACCGGTTAAGGCCATCCATATCTTTTTACGTATGACCTCTGGCTCATCCTTAGTGAAAATGCACGTCTCAGGCCTTGAAGCAGACATGGGTTCTCCGGTTAGACCTCTTACGTAGATGGAGTATATCGCGGCTGGCTTGAAGAGCCCGACTCTCTCAGCTACATCTCGGGTAAGTCGCATATATGGATCCTGGTCAGCGCCTATGGGGACTAATACCGGGTATCCCATCTCTAAGGTAGGCATTAAGATGTGCGCGGCTTGCACTGCGGCGTAGAAGATGGTACCAGCATTTGCGCTGTCACTAAGGCCGAAGGTCGCCTTAACGGTATTGTAGGTTAGGTATCTGGAAAGGAGCGTAGCATATTCGTAGATCTTTTGCGTATGTGTCGATATGTAAAGGAACGTACGTCCTTCTTGAAAGCCGAGCGCAAGTATGTCCAATGCGTTATCTAAGGCATACTTATACGCCTCTTTGAGGTCCTTCACCTTGCCGAATACATACTTCTCGTCATCTGAAAGCGGTATGTAAACCCGCGCCTTTAACTCCTTTTGGAGCCAAAATATGAAAGCGAAAAGCATCAGATGCCCTAAGTGCATGTAGTTAGAGGGACCGCGTCCCGAGACTATAGCGACTTCGTGCCCTTTTGCGTGAAGGTCCAAGTACTCCCTCAGGCTTCTATGAGCATAGAAGAAGCGCCTCCTTAGGAGGATGTGGGGATCCTTGAAGTAGGACAATATTTCATCTGTTATTGGTTCTGCACCGAATTCCCTTATCAACCTCTCATAATCCGCTTTCTTCTCGAGAGCTGTTACTTCATGAACGCCAAAGTGAATCCCCCAATGTCTCCACCTCACAAGCCCTCTCTCACGCTAGCATAATGTTTAAAGGCCCTCTGCTTATTAATAGTTTGTCTGAGCATTATGAGCGAGCGGGAGGAATTAGGCTTTCTTACGAAGAGTTATCTCATGATACGCTCACCGATGAAGGCCTTTGAGGTGTTGAGGGAACAAGGAGATTATTTCGGGATCCTAGTCTATGGCGGATTAGTAGTTCTGCTCCTCTGTGTGACTGAGTACGTTAGGTACTCAAAGGTCTTGAACTGTCTGAGTGCCATATTCGGGGGAGATGTCTCGGAGACCACTAGGGGCATAATAATGACGAACATACTTCCCATGACGTTCCTGATATTGCTTACCTTGGGCGGATACTTCCTCCTCCTCATCGCAATAGTCTATGGATTTAATAGATTAATCTTCAAGAAGACGACGAGGTTTATGACTCTTATAACAGCGGTGGGCTATATGCAGTTCTACATGATCATTTTCATAGCGGTGACACTCATGGTAGCCTTAATAATGCCCCCGATACGTAATGTCACCGTGTATCCAGGCACCTATGGCGTGATAGGTTCCTTGATTAGGGATTATGCGACGCTACCCGAGACCCGCCTATTTGTAACAATAGGGCAGGTTATATCGCGCTTAGGTTATCTGGCGATGACCATGTTGTTCATATCGTCACTAAGACAATTGACCAGGAATAGCTGGAGGGAGATAGCGATTATAGGCGCGACATTGCTTCCCATATACTTCGTCATATGGGGCGGCTTCTAGTATATCCACACTATCGTTTTATTCTCAGTCACCAGAAATCTCCTTAATCCATATCCCCTGCCCACCTCGCTTAACGCTAGCACCATTATCCTATTACCGCCTGAGAGATCGCATACCACTTCGTATTGAGGCAAGAGGCTTGAGACCTTATCCTCTATTCGAAGGCGACATACGTAATAATCCGATGGGTCTACGAGGACCCATTCATGTACCAGATCATCTAATTCCCCTCTTAGGGACTCCCTAGAGGGCTCCTCAGAGATCAGCACGATCCTCTTAGGGGAGAAAGTGACCAAATCCATTGAGGCCCGTATCTTCTTTAAGGCATCTTCCCCGAAGGCGAGACCCATGTAACAGATATCAGCTGAGATCCCCAAGGACTTCCTGAGAGGCTGAATCCATTTGGGTTTGATCCTGACTACCACAGCACGACCATCGTGGTACCGCTCGACTATGCCCTTCCGCTCAAGCAATATGCTATTCTGGTGCAAGGCGGCGGAAGCCCTATACCGGACTATCTTCCGTGCCTCTAAGCTTAGATCAGCTAAACGCACTTTACCTCCATTTTCAAGAGCCCTTCGAAGTATTAACTGCTGTATGGGTGGAAGCCTTTCGAGCATCATGAAGCATGCCCTCCTAGTGAAAAAAGACGCTTACCCATAAATTATTCATTGTGCTAGTTCATCAGCAAGAAGGAGTGGTCCCCGGGGCGGGATTTGAACCCGCGACCACCCGGTATCTGCAGGACCCGGCTGACACGTGCTCATATAAGCCCCTTTAGGGGATATCGCACGTGCGGGATCTACAGCCGGGCGCTCTTCCGCTGAGCTACCCGGGGACGAGCAGACTAATTAACACTTCTCTTCCAGGGATGATTAAAGTTTTTCGTCCCTTTACTGCTCAAGCTCCTTTCGAAGCTTCTCTAGTTTTTCTCTCATCTCCTCTGTCACATCGCCTAGAGGCTTGGGGGGCGGCGTCGTCACCATGATCCAGCCTATCCATGCGGCTACAAACGCCATCGCTAGGATTATAAAGTAAACTGGTATTGCTATAGCCCACCATTTCAGCCTCTCTAGATGCGAGAAGAAAAGTAGCCATGTATAGCCGCAGGACAACAGGAGACCTCCTGTGAAGAGGAATATGCCTAGGAGCCTATCGAGCCTCATTGTCAGCCCCTCTTGACATTACCTTCCATTGATAAAGGGTCGTTTAAGCTTATGCTCAGCGTACTTTATATTTCATTATGCAATGAAAGCCCATAGTAGGAGTGAGCGCGTATGCTAAGGAAGCTCTTGGAGATACTCGGTGCATACAAACTCTACGAGTACTGGCTTTGGAGGCAAGTAAAGGATGGGAGGATGCCCAGTCATGTGGCCCTGATACTCGATGGGAACAGGAGATGGGCTAGGAAGAGGGGAGCGCCCCCCTGGATCGGACATAAGGAAGGAGCTAAGAAGGTGGAAGAAGTACTCAAGTGGTGCCTCGACCTTGGCATAAAGACCATCACGCTTTACACGTTCTCGATGGAGAACTTTAACAGATCTGAGGAAGAAGTGCATGAACTCATGAAGATATTCGAACAATACCTCAATAAGCTCCGAGACTCTGAGATCATATACGCTAATGAGGTCCACGTTAAGGCTATAGGGAGGACGTACTTGCTTCCACGCAACATACAGGAGCTCTTAAGGGAAATTGAGGAACGAACGAATCACTTTCAGAAGTACTTCCTTAACATAGCGATAGCCTATGGCGGCAGAGCAGAGATAACGGATGCCGTTAAGAGGATCGCTGAGGATGTGAAGAAGGGGCGCCTAGAGGTAAGCGAAATAAACGAGAGACTGATAGAGAAATATCTGTATACAGCGCACCTGCCCAACCCCGACCCGGATTTGATAATAAGGACTAGCGGCGAGGAACGCCTTAGCGGATTTCTCCTATGGCAAAGCGCTTATAGCGAGTTATGTTTTCTGGAGGTTTACTGGCCTGATTTCAGGAGAATAGACCTATTAAGGGCCATAAGGACCTATCAGAAGCGTGAAAGGCGGTTCGGTAGATAGGGGATCAAAGAGTAGACGATGGGAAACTGAGAAGAGGCTCGATATAAGGTAATATGCCTTAGGAAAGTTATTATATAGCAGAGAGGGACACTTAAGGAGGGGTGTAAGCTTTGGCTATGGACTTGCTAACCTTTAAGACGTTTTCGGATTTCGTGAAGTACATAGATAGTCTGATAGAAAGTACAAGGCAACAGTTAAGCGAGCACTTACGACATTACGATGAGATAAAGACGCGTGCAGAGAGGATTAGGAGCATAGAGGAAGTCTTCTCCAAGATACTTGGAGCTAGGCCTGAGGCAGTAAATGAAATAGACCTGAAGGGACTGAAGATAGTCATAGGGGCCCGCCCTACTGACGAGGAGAGAGTGCTGAGCGAGGTGATAAAATCACTTCAAGATAGACTGAACGTCCTTATGAGGATAAGGAAGCTTATCGAACCATTAGTTCGAAGCTTAGGGGAGACTGCGGGGATCATCATAATGGTAGAGACTTTGAACGCCATACCGATAAAAGTCCTACTGAAGGAGGCTACGTAACGATTAAACTTTTAACTAGTTTAAATTCATTAATAGTTAGGGATCAGAGTGCAGGTAAACGAATGCGTGATTCTGGCAGCGGGTAAAGGAAGCCGATTGGATCCGATAACTAGATATAGACCTAAGCATCTCTTACCCTTAGCTGGAAGACCTCTTCTGGTATGGCAGCTTAAGTTCCTAGCCCATGTTGGAATAAGAAGGGTGGTGGTCGTTAAGCATCACCTGGGGAACCTAATAGAGAGGGTGGTTAGGAGCGCCTGTAAGGAGCTACGTCTCGATGTGGAGTTCATAGATCAGGGTAAGCCCTTGGGTACAGCACATGCCCTAGGCGTTGTTGAGGGGCACGTAAAACCACCATTTCTTATGACATACGGCGATGTTACATTCACGCCAGGCGTCATTAAGGACGTTATCGAAAGCTTAAGGCATAATCCTGCGCCTGAGGCTGTAATGATCGCTATTAGGGTGAGAGACCCTTGGAATTATGGGGTACTAAAGCTTGAAGAGGACAAGCTCGTCGACCTCGTAGAGAAACCACGAAAGGGAGAGGAGCCGAGCAACCTCATAAACTCAGGGATATACCTCTTCAGAAGCGAGAGGATATTTGACTTCGTAAGGGAGACCAAGGTCAGTCCCCGGGGAGAGCTTGAGCTTACGGACTCGCTAAAAATGATGGCAAAGGAGCATTACGTAAGAGTTATCCCTTATGAAGGGAGATGGTGGTTCGACGTGGGTAGATCATGGGATCTATTGATGGCAAATAGGTTCTTCTTCCTCTTCGGTGATGAGGAAAGGGAGAGATATTATCGGATAGGCGGGAGGATCAGTATGACACCGCCCGTATACATCGGGAGGGACGTTATAGTTGAAGATGAGGTTCAGCTAGGACCCTATACTGTTCTCTGTGATGGGGTGAAAGTTGGAAGGGGGGCGACCGTAATGAACAGTATACTTCTCGAGGGAAGCGAGATAGGGGCAAGAGCCAAGGTAAGCGATAGCATAATCGGGAGCGGAGCGGTTATAGGAGAGGGGACTGTGATCTATTCCTCTTGGAGCGATGGAGGTAGTGTTTGGACTAGGGTGAAAGGGAAGCTCATGGACTCAGGGTGTAGCCGACTCGGAGCCGTAGTTGGGGACGGAAGTATAATAGGACGAGGAGCCATCCTAGTGCCCGGAGTAGTTATAATGCCCAATAAAGTAATAGAGGACGGCACACTGGTTATCGAGGACATATTATAATTAGGAGGCATGTATTTTCTCATAAGTCATAAGGAGCTTATCTAGGTTTATCTCGAAGGCGGCTATAGGCACCGTTAAGCCAAAGTTCTCGATTACTTCAGGGTGTATCTCACCTACCACGCCCAGTTCCTCTCTCCCTTCAAGTAGGATCAAGCCGCAACGACCCTCTATGAAGCTCGGAAGCCTCTTATTCCCGCTAGGTGGAGCATAGGTTATGGGGACGCCGAGACTTCTAGCTAATGAATTAAGTACTACTAAGGCATCGACAAGAGTGACCTTAGACGAGGCTATTGCAGCGGAGAGATGGCGTTCCTCTCTAACACGATTCTCCTTGCTCGGATCGATTATAGCTACATCGCCGACCTCGAATATCCTCTGAGGATAACCATAGCCTTTACTCATGGAGAATACATACAACAGCCCTGGTAAGAGGCTGTCCCTAAGGACAGAGAATCTCTCGCTTACGGGGTTCTCCACTTCAACTAGTTGGAAGGCTTTCCTCCTCATCCTATGCACGAGTAGCTCCTTACTACTTAACATATAGTTCAGAACCTCCTGGAAGCCAAGGCCTATCATTATATCACGTACCTTGCGGCTGAAGAACTCCAGCGGATCTATACTACCTATGGTAACATGTGTCTTGGGTAGCTCTGGAATTAGCCTTTCGTAATCATATGCCATGGCCACCTCTTCTACGAGGTCTATGGGATGTAATACATCTAGGCGATAGCTAGGCACTATGACCTCTATGGTATCCCTAAACCTCCTTGAGGTGCCAAAGCGCATCATCGCTAAGTAGCGTGAGACCTCGTCCATTGAGAGATTGAGCCCTAGGGTCTCATTAACGTAATCGACTTCGAGCTTCATGTGTCTTTCATTCAGCTGAGGGGCCGTGATCACGTTGCCATCGGGATATCTTAGCTTAATAGTCTCTATATATCCCTCAGGCGCGCGTTCTACAATGCTGGTAGTTATTATCGTTAGAAGTTGAAGGACATCATTAAGGCTTATACCTGTCGTATCTATGAACACATTCCTAGTCTTAACTGTGACCTTAGTGTCCTCACTGTTTATTATGGGAGGCATAGAGAGGACCACTCCCTGGGAATCTACTAAGATCGGATAGTGCTTTTTGCCGCGCAATATGTCACCGTATTCGATTCCCTTTGGATGTAGTCTTAAGATTTCGTCAGCGGTTAGCTCCCTTTCCATATCCAACGGAACGAAGCGTATTTCCTCTTTAGGCATGGCCTTGTAATAGACCGGGGGATCTATCTTGTCTAGATCATACATTCCTATGGAGACCTTCTTCCTCTTACGACCGTAGGTCATATGTAGCTTCTCCTGTAACTGCATGAGTTGCCTAATAGCCTCCTCTGTCAGGACCACATTACGGACTATAGCACAGGCCACGTAGGGCCTATAGTCTATTTTATCAACTAATACTTCGGAGTCACCTTCCCTTACGTCAAAGCGCCTCAGGCCAGGCGATATCTCGGCTAGGCCTTTAATGGCCCGTGCCAGACCTTCAGCGGAGAATAAGTCAGGACGATCGTGCGTCGCTTCGTATTCCAATATGTCGCCTTCTACGTGTTCGATTTCGCCCTTTAGCATTACGATGTACTTGGTGAGAGCTTCGAGGGGAAGGCGTTTCCCTATTAAATCCTCTAAGTCGCTTATCCTAACCTCTACTAAGGGCATCCGCCCCACCTCCGCGGAATACGGGCAGTATCTTAACGGGCTTGCTTCTCAACAGATCGAGCCTTGGTGAGAACAAATCGCGTATGTCGTCTATACCCAGGACTACCATGGCCAACCTATCTATGCCTATACCCCAGGCGAGAACCCTATTGGTGACGCCTAGGGGGGCAAGCACCTCAGGCCTGAACATACCACCTGGTAACGCTTCGATCCAACCTAACTTCTTATGGTATACGAAGCCTTCAACGCTAGGCTCCGTAAATGGGAAATAAGCGGGTTTGAACTTAACTCGCTCGAGGCCCAGGCGCCTAGCGAATTCCTTTAAGAAGCCTAAGAGGTGCCTGAACGTCAAATCAGGGCCCGAGACTATGCCCTCACATTGATAGAACTCCATGGAGTGAGTGGCATCTAAGGCCTCAGGACGGAAGACCCTATCAAGTGAGAACACCTTGACGACTTCATTCTTCACCTGATATAGCGTACGTACAGAGACGCTAGTCGTTTGAGTGCGCAATATAAGGCGAAAAGCTCTTCTCGGATCCCAACGGTAACCCCATCCCCTAGACCCCGTTATCCATCCGTTCTCATGCGTCATCTTGACCCGTTGAACAAGCATCTCGTCTTTGACCTCGCCTTCAGCAGGATATTTAAGGAAGAACGTATCATGTATCTCCCTAGCCGGATGATCCTGCGCTTGGAATAGCACATCGAAGTTCCAAAACTCTAACTCTACGTGGGGACCACGCGCTTCCACGAATCCCATGCTTATGAGGATGTCCCTTATCTGATCTAAGAACTCGAGATAGGGATGTTTACGCCCAGGATAAACCACAGGGACCTCTGTTGTGAGCTCAAAGGGCTTTATAATTACTTCCCGCCACTTGCCACTCGCCAAGAGTTCAGGGGTTAGGGACGTCACCATCTCGGCTATCTTCAGCATACCCTGACTTAGAAGGGCCTGTGGATCTCTTTGTAACTTAACTTTAATCAAGGACTCCTGTCTGGTACGGAGTAATTTTCTACGCGTAGCTTCCCTTAACGCGCTCCTTAGCTCAGCAGGGATAGCTTCTTCCATCATCTCACCTTCAGTCGATATCATCCTTAAAAGGGATCTGAGTAGCCTGCGGGTTTCATTAAAGGAGGCGAGATGAGCACCTTCTGTTAACTCAACGATCCCCTTCCTTATTGAGATGATGTTATTACGCGATAAATGGGTAAGAGCAATCTTAAACTCATTCTCACTCATACCGATATCTAGGGCTCGTCTTTTAAGACCTGTAAATGATGTACGGCCTTCTACTAATCTCAGGAGACGCTCCTCGGGGAGACCTATCTCACCATATCGCCTACCTTCATCGGTAATCACGTACTTTTTATAGATTATCTTGCTCAAGGATAGCAGGCCCTTTCTTTCAAGCTCAGCTAAGCGTCGCATTAATGCACTTGCATCAACGCCTAACTTAGAGGCAACATCCCTTACTATAGCCTCCCCTCCTAGGTCAGATAGTACGGACAGAATCCTGAAGTCATCCCTAGTTATCAGCGTTATGCTCAAGGTGCCCCCCCATACCCATAAAAACAAAGGGGCTAATAACAGTTTTCCGCTAGGCCTGGGTCAAAAATGAGCTATGTCTTACTCTCGTACAGGTTTTATTATTAACTTCCCATCTTCTCTTGGTATCAGTTCTACTATAGTGCCGTCCTTAAGGTTAAGGGAACGGGCTAGATCCACAGGTATATGGATTCTGCTCTTGACCATTTTAGTCGTATATCCGTCGGCTTTCCTTACTTCTATTTCATCGTCGCTGAGGCGGAAGTAGAGAACTTCATTAGGCCTCCATCCACAGGCCTCTCTTATCCATACTGGGACTATTAGCTGCCTATTCTTAACCTGTGCCCGATAGAAGGTCAGAACTCCACGTTTGCTCATATGAGATACCCTGTGTAAATTTAGTAACACGCCATATTAAAAAATTTCACTTGTTAGTAGCAACAAAAGATCATAGTGAGACACAGTTAAATAAAAACTATTATTTGGATATTTAAACGGATGATCCCTCAATAAGGGTTGGAAAAATAAAAGACAATATCCTAAGTTGACCACTTTTACGCCAGACGTACGCCCCTCCTATGACTTTTATATGGAAAATGACTAGGAATCCGCGATGACTTGGTTCATAGGCATACCAGTTAGAATAAGGGCATTTGATGAATACATTCCAAGGGATAAGGGTATAGAGCTCATACCCCCTGAGATGAGACATCTTACGCTCGTCTATTTAGGCGACTTAAGGCCTGAAGATGAGATCCTGGACTCTTTTTCAGAGGAATCTTTCAGGCCATTCTTACTAGGCTTCACGGGGGTGAGGGCTTTTCCATCTCTCGTTAAGCCTAGATACTTAGTCACAATGCCAGAGGATGATACGCTAATTCGGAGGATGAGGATGAAGGTCTTACAGATTCTACGGGACGTGAGGCTTAAGGACAAATACGAGGTCTATATACCTCATGTCTCACTTGCGCGAATAAGGAAGAAGGCAAATCCGGAGCTCATACGTGAGCTATCCAGGATACATAAGGCCACGAAAGGCTTGACCGTGAGGGTGAGCATCACATGCTTACTACTTTATAGAGCAAGGGGAGGCCATATCGAGCCCATCAGGAGGCTGTGGGCTTGGGAGGAGGCCACCCCTTCTTAGCGTAATTGTAGAAGAGGAAGGCTAGCGTATCACCATCCTTCAGGACTACTTGATCCGCTGAAACACCGGGGAAACACCAGCCATCCACCTTCGTGCTCATCCCCCACTCGGCCTCACAGCGCTTATAGACCGCGAAGACCCAGAAGCACGTGGAGTTCTGACTTATGCCATCTATGCCCGTTATGAAAACGCCATAAGCTCCCGTCGTGCTATTAACCCTAGCCACCTTCTCAAGCGCCTCAAAAGCCGTTGAACCGGCCAGTACACGTGTAGTATTATGCCATCTGAGGGTTCCATTACCGTAATTTATGAGTATATTGACCCTTAGGATCATCCGCTCATATTCTGAGATTGTTTTATTCAATTTCTCCACTAGCCGTTTGTAGGCCTCAAGCGTCGCATTGTAGGCGCTAAGTACATCAGCGTACCTCTTCCTAATAAAGGTAAGCTCCTGGAAGTAGTAAACGAAGAGGCCAGTCATGAATATGGCCCACGCGAGGAAGATGATGAGTAGTACTCGTTCTACGCGCACGTATGCACACCACATTGATTAGGAAAAACTTCCTATATTTTAATATTTCTCTAATCCCTAAATCGACATCCTACGGGCCTTAAAGCCGATCTTCCAGCCTAAAGGGAGGCCTAAACCGGTTAGGATGCCGTTCAAAAGGGAAGCGCCTAGGCTCAAAGGTAGGGGATGCCAGTTCCCCCAGAACACCACCATGTAGACCTTAGTAAGGGCCCAGCCTATGCTTCCAAATAGGAGGCCAAGCAGGAAGAGCCATGTCTTATTATGTTCCTCACCTTGGCTCAATGAAATGTATAAGTCGAGTAGCGCTCCCCATGTGGGATAGTAGAGAAGCCAGGCCGGGTTGAAAAAGAGCGCTTCAGAGGCCAGGCCCCATATTATGAAGAATAGAGTAGATAGTAGCGGCTTAGGTGAGAAGCCTATGAATGCACCATAAATTATAGCCTTCGGCAGATAGCTGGTCAGAGACACCGCTAAGAAGGATATTCCAGGTATTATGAAGAGCGGAGATGGTAATATCATCCCCCAGAATAACTCGGTGGAGAAGAGGGCTGCTAGTAATGCAGTAACCGTGTAATCTATGGTGGAGATGTCAAGTTCCCTAAACGAAAAACCGGCTGTTGAACACACGAGGGAAAGGGCTATAAGCAGTGAGCAGGACATCATGTTAACGAGCAATAATATGGGTAGGTTTTCAGGGGAGTATAGTTGTGTGACCACAATGAGGAGTAGGAGGCATGGGACAAAGGCCACTATGAACGCCATGTAGGACTTCATTGTCATGCACCATAATGAACTTAGAAATGCTTTTATATAGGTTATTCTGCCTATCTAGCGAGCGCTCATGGAACCCCTTCTGAAAGTTCTAGACCTTAACGTAAGGTATGCAGGAAGGGAAAAGAAGGCCTTAGCTGATGTGACGTTCGAGTTAAGAAAGGGGGAAGTGCTTTTACTAGCTGGACCTACGGGAAGCGGTAAGTCAACGCTTTGCCTCACTATTTGTGGGCTTATACCAAGGCTTGTACCAGCGGAAGTTAAAGGAGAGATATTGCTTGAGGGAAGGCGATTATGGGACATGAAGCTCCATGAGCAAATAACCACGGTAAATATGTTACTTCAGGATCCTGAGGTTCAATTGACATCGTTCTCCGTTGATGAAGAAGTGAAGTTCGCTTTGGAGAATTTAGGGCTTCCGGAGAATGAAGTTGCCTTAAGGTGTACTTGGGCTTTAAAGGTCGTGGACGGTTCTAGATTGTCGGGCAGGTACGTGGATGAGATTTCGTATGGAGAGAAGCAAAAGGTGGCATTAGCCTCAGTACTTGCCTTGAGGCCCGAGCTCCTGATACTGGATGAGCCCTTATCCCACCAGGACTATCCCTCCAGAAGGTTAATGATAGGCCTACTAAGGAAGTTAAGATCCGAGGGCTTTTCTATAATAATAGCCGAGCATAGAATCGATGAACTTAAGGACCTGGTGGATCGCGTTATAGCTCTACACTCCGGCAGAGCGGTCTTTGAAGGGGATGTAAAGAGCTTCCTTAATAGCGATATATCCCGCGCCTTAGGACTTAGGGGAGTATATGCTCTTAAACAGGTCGTCCGAAGGAGAGAGGAGAGAAGAGGCAAGGACGTGCTTAGCGTCAGGGGACTGAGTTACTCGTACGGGGAGGTGGAGGTCCTTAAGAGGGTGAGCTTCGATGTAAGCGAGGGGAAGAGGATATTCATAGTCGGACCTAATGGAGCGGGTAAGTCAACACTCGGCATGTGCCTTGCAGGCCTTTTAAAGCCTGCATCAGGGAGCGTAAGGGTCATGGGAAGAGACGTACACAAGCTGGGATGGGGGGAAAGGATTAGACTCATAGGATACGTCTTCCAGAATCCTGATCTTATGCTAACCTCGGATACCGTGCTTCGCGAAGTTGAATTCGGATTAGAGAATCTGGGCCTTAAGGGAGAGGAGCTGAGGAAGAGAGCTCTCGATGTGCTCAAGGTCCTGCACATAGAGCATCTTAAGGATGAGGATCCTCATATGCTCTCTAGGGGTGAGAGGATGCTCGTAGCTATAGCATCAATGATGGCATTTAGGCCTAAAGTTCTCATACTCGATGAGCCTTTCTCTGGACAAGATGGAAAGGGGGTTGTAGCGATATTTAGCTTGGTAGAACGCTTAAGGGAAATGGGCATAACCGTGCTCATAATAACACACGACCTCGATATAGCGTATACCTATGCCGATGAAGTTATAGCGCTGAAGGAGGGAACTAAGATAGCCCAAGGCCCTCCCGAGCGAGTAATAGAGTTCTTATATGAAGGGATGGGCTAATGAAGCTCTTCCGTTATCAAGAAGGGGACAGCTTTCTACACGAGGCCAGCGCGATAAGTAAGGTGGGCATGGGCCTCATACTAGTGCTCCTTGGCACATTCTCCTATTCACTCATTAAATTAACGTTCTTAGTGGCAATGATCCTATTGATATTCGTGGCTTCACTAGGAAGGAATGTCAACTTGTTAAAGCCCTATCTCAAGGTGAGCTTAATCATAGCGTTTACCACTATCTCGATGCAAGCCATATTTTATTGGAAATTTTACTTGGAAGAAGTGCACGATGTCATATGGCTAATTCACCCTCGGGATTTAAGGCGGATTCCACTCCTAGGAAGCTTATTGCTTTTTCTTACATACGGTAAAGGAGTGGCTTTTAGCTGGGAAGGATTCCTATATGGCGTATTGACCGCATTGAAGTTCATCTTGGCATTATTAGTCGGCGCCATGATTACGCTTACTACGAGGCCAAGCGAGTTCCTGAGGGAGTTAAGGGACATAGGTCTGCCGCCTATGTTAGTTTACGCGGCTATTATAACTATCAGGTTCATTCCTCTTCTGATAGAAGAAGGGAAGGTAGCCGTGGTAGCTCTGAGGAGTAGGGGAGGATCAAGAAGGGGAGTGATAGGTTTCATGAATAGAACGCTTTACGTAATGATAATAAATACCATAAAACGTGCGAAGATGTTGGCGATAGCATTAGAGCTGAAAGGCTTCGGGTGTATGAAGAGAAGGAAAAGAGGCGTGAGGGTTGTGAAGAAGGGGGACTTAAAGCTACTTATCATAACAGCAATGACGTGTATTTTAGTACTACTAATACCATGAAGGCCAGCCTGGTGTCGTTAAGCTTCCTTTGCTAAGCTAGCCTTAGGATTAGTATAGACGATCTTGCCGTTCACAATAGTCATGAACACCTTAATATTCTTGAGCTGTACGGCAGGCAGTGTGAATGGATTCTTATCTATGACGACCAGATCGGCTAATTTACCTGGGGCGATGTCGCCTAATAGAGTCTCGTCGAAGGCCGCATAAGCCGACCCATGGGTGTAGCACTTTAACGCTTCATGTAAGTCAAGCCGTTCATGTCGGGTATAGAGCGCAAGGGGAATAGCGTCTGGCTCACCTCGTGATATAGCCGCATAGAGGGTGAGCCAGGGATTAACGGGCTCTACTGGGGCATCCGTCGAAAACGCGACGTGAACTCCCCGCTTAAGTAGTGTCTTGAAGGGATAGGCCCAAGTAGCCCTTTCCTCACCTAACCTATCGACGATCCACCAATCGCTTATTACGAAGTGAGGTTGGACGACTGCCACAATACCGATGCGTTTCATGGTCTCTATTAGATCAGGGGACGATACGGACGCATGCTCAATCCTGAACCTCTCTTGAAAGGTGACACCGGCTTTCTCGTAGGAATCGAGCACCTCGCCTATGGCTGCGTCTCCTATCGCATGTACCGCGACTTGTATGTCGTTTTTCATGGCTTCCTCTACTATTAATGAGAGCTCATTCTTGTCGATTGTCATGAAACCCCTTCCTGGATGATCGTTATAAGGTCGCCTAAGGTACGCAGTCCTTCCTCCTAGCGATCCATCGGCCAATACCTTGACCCCCATAACCCGAAGCATAGTGTCCTCATGTGTTGCGCGATACATCTTTATGGCATAGCTCAGCTCCCTAGGTGGGAAGTAAACACGTACCCTAATGGGGAGCCTATGCTCAGCGAGGAGACGCCTCAGGATACCGAAAACTTCCTTGGTACAGCCCGCAATGTGAACCGTGGTGATCCCGTAGGTGAGTAACGAGTGCATCCCCTCGATGAGGGCTTGAACCCTATAGCGTTCAGATGGAGGGGGTATACGCCGCTCCACTAGCTCTATCGCCGTCTCCTTGAGGATGCCGGTTGGCATACCCCTAGGATCTCTGTCTATCTCACCACCTGGTGGATCCGGCGTTTCCCTATCTATGCCCGCTAGCCTTAGGGCCTTTGAATTCGCTACAGCTATATGGCCACATATGCGTCTCAGAAGTACCGGGTTATTAGGAGCCACTTCATCCAGATCAAACCTGGAAGGCCATCTGCCTTCCACGAACAATTCCTGATCCCATCCTCTCCCTAGGATCCATTCACCCGGTCTTAGCGCCTTAGCCTTTTCCGCTACACGCCTTTTAAGTTCGAGTATGGAGCGTACCCCTCGGAGATCCAGACGCTTAAGCGCTAGGGAGTATTCCATCAAATGCATGTGGGCGTCTATGAAGCCTGGGAGCACGAAGCGGCCTTTAAGGTCTATTACCTTAGCTTTACGCCCAGCGATCTCTAACGCTTCATCACCATCCCCAACGTACTCTATCCTGTTATCAACTATCACTATGGCGCTAAATGGACCATCCCTCGAGAGTACGTTACCGTTTATTAATGCTATCCTTCGATCCGTCAAGCAAATCCTCCCCGTTTACATGCATACGCGTGAGACCGAGGTTCCTAGGTATATTTCATTCGTATGATCATGGAGCTTGCTTAGCACAAGCCTCGTCGTCTCAGTCAGCTTGAGCTTAAGGGCGTTAGATACATCGAACCAAGCGGCCTCAGCGGCATCAGTTTTAGGAACAGTCAGCGGCTCACCAGCTACCCTACAGAGGAACGTTAATATCACGTAATGATAGCGGGTTCTACCCGCATTGTCAATTTCTACGTATTGAGAAACGGAGAACACGTCGCCTACATCAACTAATAGGCCTGTCTCCTCCTTGACCTCACGAACTAATGCGGCTTTTAAATCCTCACCCAATTCCACAACGCCACCTGGCAACGCCCAGAGACCCTTTCCAGGGGATGCAGCACGCTTTATCAAAAGCACGTTTTCTTTATGCATTATTAGGGCTGAGACCGCTGGAATGGGAAATGAGGGATAAAGACGAGGATTCGAAGCGCTCACGTCCCTATTAGCCAAGAACCACACCTACCACGAAATCATTGACGTTTGTCCCTGTAGATCCTGTGAAGATTAGGGAACCACCTACCTTCTTGAAGAAGGTATAGCTGTCATTGTCGGCTAGATAACGCTCGGGATCAAGTCCCAGTCTTGAGGCCTCACTTATGGTGTTACCATCTACTATAGCACCTGCGGCATCCGTGATACCGTCGAGCCCATCTGAGCCCATGGAGAGTAACGCTACGCCTTTAAGGCCTTTAATCATCCTCGCAACCGACAGCGCTAGCTCCTGATTTCGACCACCTTTACCGTGACCCTTGACCGTTACAGTTGTTTCTCCACCCGCTATTATCGCTGCAGGTTTCTTAACTGGAATATCATGCTCATATACTTCACGTAAGATCGAGCTGATGACCTTCCCTACTTCCCTTGCTTCTCCCTCAAGGTAGGATGTAAGTATAAGCACATTTAACCCCAAGGAGCGACCTAATTCTGCCATGGATTGAAGCGAGACCCTATTGCTGGCTATTATTATGTTATGAACTTTCTCGAATACAACGTCATCAGGCTTGGGCGTTTCATTCACGTCACCTCTTACGCCCAGCTCTATCCATCTCCTTACACTTGAGGGCACCTCATGCCATATCTCGTACTTCTCGAGGATCTGTTTAGCGTCCTTAAAGGTGGACTTATCGGGTGCTGTGGGACCAGAGGCAATACTGCTCACATCATCACCGACGACATCCGATATTATAAGTGAGAAGAGACGAGCGGGGTAGACGGCTTTAGCTAGCCAACCTCCCTTAATCCTTGAGATATGCTTCCGGACGGTATTCACCTCCTTTATCTCAGCCCCGGACCTCAAAAGCAGCTCTGTAGTCCGCATGAGATCTTCTAGGCTCACATCATCTACCGGTAATGAGGCTAACGCGGAACCGCCGCCGGAGAGGAGGCATATCACGAGGTCTTCCTCCCCGGCTGATTCAGCTAATGAAAGTAGCCTTTCAGCGCACTTTAATGAGCCCTCATTAGGTATGGGATGTCCTCCCTCACAAGCGCGGATTTTCTCGAGTTTATAGCGATTAGCTGTTCCCTTAGGGACTATTATGATCCCTTCGGTAATCTTATCATCTAGCATGGCCTCCAGCGACTCAGCCATGGCACCTACGGCTTTCCCCATTCCGATCACATAAACATCATTTACCCGTGATAGGTCTACTTCATAGCGCTCGTTAAACACCAATAGCTCTCCAACGACCTTCACATGCCTCTCTATAGCGACATGCGGGTCGGCTGCCTTAATCCCCTCTATTGCCAGGTTTAATGCTAGCTCGCGCGCTTTACGGGTACTCTTGTCCTCGGCCACACCTACGAGTTCCTCAAAGTTCCTGATCATAGATATGCCTCCTCATAGTGATGCGGACATCACATTACTAGTGGGTATTCTAATAAACTCCTTTCTAGCCAAAATTATGAGCACTATTGTAAGGATTATCGCCGAAGATATAGCTGATAAAACAGTTAAACCTGGCCTTAGGATCACACGTCCACCTTTTGGGATTAGCTCGTCTCGTTCTATGATTCTCAGATTATAACTCTCAAGGAGTTCCTTTAGCCGCCTGGCATCATGAACGTAGTCGTAGTTATAGACATGGGCGAGTACGAGCGTTCCCTTATTCCTTATCGCAGCACCCTCTATGAGATCTAGAACTGTTCCTGTTCTCCTAGCGTAGAAGGTCAGGTCTACTGGAAGCCATCCTGCTTTACGCGTATATGCCTGTACCCATGCATGCCATCCCAGATTAATCAGTTCTATGCTCACATGATCGTCATAAAATGTGCTGGTTTCGCGAAAGTTAGGTATGTATACGCACCCGAGCTGCATGAAAGCGGGTATGCCTACGATCCTACATAGCGTTATCAGTAACATGGCTTGCTCGTCACAGTCACCCGAACGCGCCAGGTATACCTCCTTAGGGTATCTAGGGGGCATTTCTCCTCCGTATCTTATGTTATCGTGAATCCATTTAACGAGGGATAGGAGTTTCTCCATATCATCTTTTGTACCATTACATACCCTAAAGGCTAGGCTCTGCAGATCCGCATCATTAACTTGCCATAAGGTATTCCCTCTGAGAAGCTCTTCGCTCGGATTTAATGCTAGACCAAATCGCCTTGGATAGTATTCTGTCACCTCCTGTACATAGCTTATATTGATGGAGCTTCCAGGTCTTAGGATGATGGGTTCGAGCATGATTATGGGATTTCCATCGATATCAAGAGAGAGCTTGTATGAGGCTGAGGACCCATTTACAGAAACGCGTATCAATTTGGCATTCTGCCATGACGTATTAAGGAATAGGTTAATTATGTTCATGTCGATGTCGCTTAGGTTAATAGGCATGTCACCGCGGTTTTCCATGATGACGAAGCTCCTGAGCTCATAACACAGAACCTGGGTTGAACTTCTCAATACGAGAATAATAGATAGCCCTACGAGAATGGCATCGAGGACGCCTATCGACATCAGTAATATTCTTCTCTTAGGAGGAGGCATCAAGTTAGAATAACGCTTAGTGAGCTATAAAAGGAAGTGAGGGTGTGAGTTTAAGGTACTGAGGTGTCACACGGTCCTGCAGGCGGTGATCCATGAGATCGAGGAGGAAAGGCTATCTTGGCATACTGGGGACTTTGATACTGTGGTCATGGGCTGTTATATTTATAAAGATCCTCGCATCCTATTTTGATCCGATAACGCAGAATTTTTATAGGTACTCCTCGGCGGCCTTAGCCCTTACGATCATCTCAGCCTCTTTAAGTAATACTAGAAAACATGTCAGACTCAAGATAACCTGGACACTCATCGTGCCAGCAGTAATGGTCTTCCTATACCAGATATTTACTGTCTATGGCATATACATGACAGAGGCTACGATAGCCGCACTGTTAATGCGGACTAATGTGATATTTACGAACGCCATGTCCTTCCTCCTCTTCGAGGAAGAGAGGAGGTTGATCGGCACGAGAAAGTTCATGCTTGGGCTCTTGATAGCATTCATCGGGATAATAGGTGTAACCTTAAGGGATAGCCACGATATAGGCGCTCTAACCATAGACCTAGGCGCACTCATGGTTCTTCTGGGAACAATATTCTGGGCTAGCTATACGGTTTCCGTTAAGATATCGCTTCGTGAAGCGGACCCATTGATATTAACAACCATAGTCTTCTCGCTTGCGAGCCTCTTTTTCTTGCCAGTCACACTTCTTCTAGGCGATATAGGGCTTGTGATGAAGGTTAGTCCTGACGTGAACTTAATGCTCATAGGCTCGGGTATATTATGCGTTGGGATAGGCAATTTCCTGAATTATATAGCCATTATGGAGCTGGGAGTCGCGGTAACAGCCTCACTACAGCTCATGACCCCATTGCTCACTGGTGTGTTCTCATATATGGTAATGGGCGAAAGATTGACGGAGATGGACCTACTCTTCGGAGGGTTATTGCTCTTGGGTTGTGGTATGATAATAAGGCAGACCACCCTTCAGGAGGAGGGAGATTATGGCGATTAAAGTGGGATGTTGTGGATGGGCAGTTAGAGGGGGAAGAAGAGCCTACTTTAGGGAATTCAGCCTTATAGAGCTACAAAGCACATTTTACAGGCTCCCCAGACTCAAGACTGCGATCAAGTGGAGGCAGGAGGCACCAGAGGACTTCGAGTATACGCTTAAAGCGTGGCAGGCGCTAACCCATTCGCCGAGGAGCCCTACGTGGAGGAGAGGAGGACCTAAGGTACCTCTGGGAAAAGCGGATAGATATGGCCTCCTTAGGCCAACCGAGGAGAACATCCAGGCATGGGAGAAGACCCTAGAGATCTGTAAAGCGTTAGACAGTCATATATGCGTTTTCCAGAGCCCACCCTCCTTTCGCCCTTCTGACGAAAATGTAAGCAACATGAAAGCGTTCTTCACAACGATATCGCGGAATGGAGTTAATATCGCATGGGAGCCTCGTGGGAAGTGGCATGAAAGACCTGGTCTCATAGCTAAGTTATGCAATGAACTCGACTTAATTCACGTAGTGGATTTGCTCAAGAGATGGCCGTTATCCTCCCACGAGATAGCATATGTGAGGTTACATGGCCTTAACGGAGAGGTCAATTATAGGTATAAGTATACAGATAGGGATCTAACGACGTTAGCGGATAGGGTAGAGAAGTTGTCCCATGAGAAGACGCATATCTACATATTATTTAATAACATCTACATGGCAGATGATGCCAAAAAGTTCCTCCTCATAGCGAGAGATCGGGGTATAGTTAATTAGCTTAAACGGGTAAAAAAGATGAGGTAAGTGAGGGATTTACATGAACCTAGAAGACGTGGAGTCATATAAAAGGATTGATACGAGTGATATGCTCAGTGTCTTAATGAAGTTCCCTGAGGACATCTGGCAAGCATATACGACTTCAAAGGAGATAAAGATACCAAGCGAAGTGAGGATAGGGAGTATCAACATAAGCTATGGAGCGCCTAATGGGATCATAATCTGTGGAATGGGAGGATCCGCGATAGGGGGAGATCTATTAAAGTGCCTCTTAATAGATAGGTCGCCCCTACACGTTGAAGTAGTAAGGGACTATAAGTTACCTGCCTATGCCTCTAGGGATACATTAGTTATCGTTGTGAGTTATTCGGGCAATACCGAGGAGGCCCTTAGCTGCTTCATAGATTCTATAAAACGAGGATGCATGAGCATAGCGATAACGTCAGGGGGCATGCTTATGGACTATGCGAGGAGGTTGGGTATTCCAATATATGAGGCACCTAGAGGGAGGGCTCCTAGAGCCGCTATAGCTTATCTCTTCCTTCCTCTTTTAGGAGTGCTTAAGAGGTTGGGCTTTGACTTAGTCACGGATAATGAGGTTAATGAGAGCGTAAGCGTTCTAAGGGAACTTAGAGAAGAAATAAGGCCAGAAGTGGCCTCAGAGAAGAACATCGCCAAGGACCTTGCCATGAAGATTAATGGACTGATACCGGTCATATATGCCTACAGGCAATATCGCGCCGTAGCCTTCAGGTTTAAGACGCAACTCAATGAAAATAGCAAGTATCCAGCTAAAGTCGAAGAGCTCCCTGAGCTAGATCATAACGAGGTAGTCGGATGGGAGATAGATGGTGACATAACCAAGAGGTTCTTAGCTATAGTCCTCAAGGGCGGTGATGAGCCGCAAGAGATACGGGTGAGGTTTAACATAACCATAGAGCTCATAAAGGACAAGGTAGCGGATGTGCTCGAATTGAAAGCACGAGGTAATGGTCGTCTCGCTAGAATGCTCTCATTACTTTACGTATGTGATTTCACGTCATATTATCTAGCCCTATTAAATGATATAGACCCGACTCCAGTTAGATCAATTGAACTCCTGAAGAAGAGACTAAGTGATTATGGCGTGGCCCTAAAGCGGATAAAAGAGGACTACAAATCGTTACTCTTCAATTATTAAAAATTGATGAGATGCTCATGGATATCAGATAATAACCGCACATATCCCTGTTTTAATTCGTTTAGCGCGTTTATTTGGAATTTTAACTTCATGAGTTTTTCGATGGCACGTCTAATGTTAGACTTTTGATAATATGTAGAGGATAGTAAGTTCATTTCTTCATCATGTAAGTTCGTTATCAGAAAATTTACCTCGCAGATCTTCAACGCTAATACTTCTGCAAGTTCTTTTAATTGAATGCTATCTTTACGCATCTTTGATCCTATTAGTAAGGATTTAAACTTAGATTTAGCGTTAAAAAGCACTTTGTATAATGAGAGATCACCTCCACAAAAAACACAGTGATTAGCCAAATATGTCACCCTACCACACCAGATACACCGTATAGTAGCCTTCAGGATACCCATAGCTTTCTTGTGCGACTTATTTGCCGTCATTACGGAGGATAAGAGTTTTAACCTTCTTATTAAAGTTACACATTACGAGTGAATTGAAATGCAGATGGAGGGGCTCTTAAACTTCATCACATGGGTCATAGCCTTCTGGGTCGTGTTGATGATTATTGGTAAGATGTTTCCCTCCCTTGAAAAGCACGGCCTTTTCATAGGTCCATTTTACGCTATATGGAAGACTACACGGCTGAACCCTATATTCACTAAAGTTGCCATGAAATGGAGGATAGCGTGGAAGGTTCTATTCGATATAGGCATAGCACTAGGCATAGGACAGATGATTTTCGCCTATTACTGGTTATTGAAGAATCTACTAGCGTTCCTTAAGGCAACAGGAGAGGCGTCACCTGTATATCCAGTAATTCCGGGTTTAACCATCGGGCTTGAAACCATTAAGTACTTCGTACCTGCGATCCTCGTGATATTCATAACACATGAATTCGCACATGGCATAGCAGCGAGGATGTCCGGCGTTAGGATACGCTCCGTTGGAGCACTTGTGGCTTTTCTGGTATTCGCGGCCTTCGTGGAACCTGACGAACAGGAGCTTAAACAGTTGAGTGTAAGGGATAAATTACGCATGTTCTCGGCAGGCTCCATGGCGAACTTGGCAACAGCGTTGCTGATAATAGGCATTATAAGTGTTCTCTTCCTTGCAACGCCTCAAGGGGTACTCGTAATGGGCACGCTGAAAGGATATCCTGCAGAGGGCAAGGTACCACCGTACTCCGTAATAGTTGCCTTAAATGAAACCGAGATCACGTCCATTGGGGATCTGGCCGCTTATCTAAGCCAGACTAAACCCGGGGATGTCGTGCTAATCCGATTTGTGGACCCAGATGGTATGTTGAGAGGCGTGAGGCTTAAGTTAGCGCCAAATCCTGAGAATAAGAGTAGGGGGTTCTTAGGTGTACGGATAGTCAATTACATGCCAACGAGGATCCGTATGTCCCCTCCTGCCTCATTGGAGCTACTTAACTTACTATCATGGATTCAAATGCTATGTCTGAGCGCTGCTGTGCTTAACATGTTACCCATTTACCCCTTTGACGGAGGAAGGGTTATCTTCACCTTAATAGACATGAAGTTATCAGGTAAGGGGGCTAGGGATTTAGTTAAAGGGGTTATAATGGGTACCGCGCTTCTGCTTTTGGTACTTAATATGGCATTAAGTATGTTTAAGTTCCCTCTTATTCCGATATAAATTCAAAAACCCTATGCGATTTTTGCCCGAAGATCATTTCGTGATGTTGTTTTTCATTTCAGGAATTGTTCTTCGTATTCCTTGAGATATCTAACGGATTGAGTGACATCTACGAATAAGCCTTTAACGCGTTCAACATCAGTGACCATTACGCGATCCCTGCCCTCTTTCCGGGCTACTTCAAACGCTGGCGTTAAAAGTTGCACTGCATAACGCAGAGAATGCATAGCACCTAATTTGGTAAGATATTCAAGCGCTTCATCACTTAAAGCGACCTTTTCCTCTCTCGCTCGTATTTTTATTATCTCCTTTATCTCGTCTTCCGTGTAGGGCCTCGTTCTAATTATCAAAAGCCTATCAAGTAGATCAAGTGGTATACCATGAGGGGATTCTATGTCCGTGCCCCTTATCCTAGTTAGGCCTCTATTCGTGGCTAGGATTATTATGGGAGCCAGCTCACTCTCCATCGCCCTAGATAGGAAGCTGAAGGCCTCTATGTCAAGCATATGCACGTCATCTATGAACAATACCCCTGGTATTATCTCAGCCCTACCCTCGTCTACCCATTCCCTTACGAGCCCATCGACCCTCTGCCTTACCTCATTTGATATCTCTCTAGTTTCCCCTCCTCCAAAAAGAAGGCTGAAGAGCCCTCCTGAGCTCCTAGCCTGCATGACATCTAAATCATGCAATGTAACGGTATGTACGAATTCCTTGTCCTTTAATATCGGACCTTGGGGAAGAGGTACCTTTTCCTCGGCTTCTATATCGTAGACCTCCTCACGGGGTGCTTCAATACACCGACCTAGTTTAGCCACGCGGCCCGTCTCAGCATCTATCCATATAACATCCCCTAGGCCTACGCCCTTGTTTATAAGCTCTATGGCGACTGTCTCATCAGTCCTTAACGTTTTCTGTTCATCCCTGGTTTTCAGCGTTATCTTCGCGCTCTTGGGTACCTGCTGATAAGGGTTATAGGGATGGCGCGTCATCTGTACATCTAAGTCAACTACCATGCCCTCATAGACTTTACGATATTCCCTTATTCTCACGCCTATGGCCCTCCTCATCGCCTGCATGAGTACTTCTGATTTCTTCATTTCAGCTGAGTAAACCTCGGAGCCCGAGAGAGCGACAAATGGCGTATCTTTTCCCAGTTCCTTAGCTATGGCTATTGCTATTGCTGTCTTCCCAGTTCCAGGAGGGCCCACCAGCAATATTCCCCTGCCAGCCATCTTACCCTCTCTTACCATGGAGACCACTATCCCCGCTGCTTCCCTGGCCTCTACTTGTCCTACGAGACCATCTGCTATCCTTAACGCTTTTCCATCCCTAAGGCCTAAGCCCTTTATATGGCTATGAGCCCCAATTCGTTCAAAACCTCGTTTAGGAGCTTCAACTATACGAGCCATGGGCTGATCCACCCCGTTAAACTAAACTAAGAATGGTAACTCATATTGCTTACTTCATATTAGGGAACATATCGGAGGTTAGGGCCTATGATGAGAGTCATGCCAAAGGGATCCATGACCGTTCCTGGGGTATCTGAGGCTGGGTGAACATGATTATTCTATGTATACCCCTGGCCTTCCGGGCATGGCTGATTTAGCTTTATGCGCCGGGTCATATCCAGGTGAGGTAGCCTCGTGAATGAACACCTTCAATCCTAGCTCCTGGGCGATGTAGTCTCTTAGCTCCATGAAGGCGTATAATTCGATGGCCCTCTTCGGGACGAACCTAGGCACTTTGCCGTCTATGACAGCCCTCACTAAGGACACTACTTCTTTCCCGTGCTTGCGCAACTCAGGATCCTTCATCACGTTCCTTATCAGCTCATTTAATTTCGCGCTGGCGCAGGAGGACAGGATCTCGCAGACCTTATACTTCCATTCCTCAGGACCTACGTAAAGATGTACCTTTGAGAGACCTGGCCTTTTTATCACATGTAATATGTCCCGTACGTCATTTATCGTCCTCTCGACTACCTCTATGGCCAATTCTACGTCCTTGTCTATGAACTCCTCATCCGGAGTTGGCCATTGCTGAGTGGAAAGGAACTTTCTTCCACCCATACGCTCCCAAAGCTCTTCGGCTACATGCGGTATCACAGGGGAAAGCAGCTTTAGCCATTTATCAAATATATATCTCTCCGCCCAAGCGCGTTCCTCAGGAGGAGTGTTAACGGCTAGTCGCCTAAAGGTTCCTATCGCATTTAGTATGTTAAAGAAGGACTCCTGGACGTAATCCCTGAACCTATAGGATTCCAAGTAATTAGTGGCGCGCATGATGGCAGTATTGAACCTGGATAGCAACCATTTAGTAGCTATCGATAGCTTTTTCGGTCTTGGAGGGCTATCTCCTCTTCCCAATATTTCATTAGCTATGTTCCAGAAGTCCCTGAGTCTCCTCAGTACGCTGAGTACCTGCTCCTCTCTCCAGTCCACGACGGTGGGGAGATCAGCAGCATAGACTATGTAAAGCCTGTACAGGTCTGCACTGTACTTCCGGGGTATCTCAACTAATGGTAGTACGTTACCCTTGCTCTTGCTCATCTTCGCGCCTTCCCTTATGACGTATTCATTAAGCGTTATCGCCTTAGGCCAATGTTTAGGAGGGAAGAGGGCAGCGTGATGGAATATGAAGAAGGTTAGGTGGTTAGTTATATGCCCTACAGCGGTATGCCTTAGGTCTACGGGATACCAATAATCGAATTCGTCTCTTAGGGACTTAAGAAGGGATACATCGATGCCCGTAATATTTGATATCTCCTCGGGATCGCCCTTACCTAAGAACACGTAATCGAAGACCTCGGGGGTTAATTGATCAGCCCTTATGCCGCTTTGACGGATCTTATGGATTATGGTGTAGAAAGCCATGTATATCGTGGAATCGCTTAGTGATTCGATTATCCATTCCTTATCAAAGGGTAAGCGCGTGCCTAGGCCTCTCCGTCTGGCACATGGCCTTAGAGCCACCCACTGGAACGTATCCTCGAACAGTTTTCTATATCGCCTAGGGTAGATCTGCATCCTATTCAGAGCTTCCCAAGCCAGCTTCTTCCAGTGGGGATTCGCGTAGTTTAAGAACCATTGATCCTTCAGTACGGCTACAATGATCCTAGCACCACAACGGCAGTATATGGGCCTAGGACTGGTTTCGTATATGGTTACCGCCAGGCCTTTCCCTTTCAGCCATTCCTTGACCTTATTCTTAGCCTCGCTTACAGGGATCCCTGAGAAGATGGAGCAGTTATCTTTCATATAGCCATGGTAAAACTCGGCCTTATAGATCTCCCTTGTGGCCTCTTCAAGTGCGTCTCTCTCAAGCTGGCTTGATATGCCTAATCTCTTAACTACGTCTTCCGCAGGGAAGTCACTATAGCCATCAATGGATATTATGCTGATAGGATGTATGTCCTCTATGATCTTCGGATCCACACCGAGTTTCTTACGGAGATCTGGGTTTTCCTGAAGTTCCCGTAAAGCTACATAGTCAAATGGAGCATGCGCGGGAACACTGTAGACGACACCTGTTGCGTTATCATCTTCAACGAATAGAGCTGGCAATATGGGCAGTTCTCTTCCGTTAACGGGATTCACACATTTGCGTCCGATGAGATCGGCTCCTTTGAAACGCTCATTTATGATGACCTCATGGGCTTGATATCTTAGCTTCTCAGCGCTTTTCTCGGAGATTATCCATTCTTCACCATCAACGATAGCGCGCACATAAGAGGCGTTGGGATTGATCCAGATGTTTGTCGCTCCGAAGAGCGTTTCAGGCCGTAAGCTCGAGGCTACTAAGAACGAGTTACTCATTCTGAACTTAACACCTGTAAACTCCACGATTTCCGAACGGAATTCATCCCCACCTTGTATGTCGTCTTCACCAACGGCGTTTCCATCATTAGGACAGTATAGGACAGGATGAGCCCCTCTGGATAGAAAGCCCTTTTCCTTAAGCCTCAAGAACTGCCAGGTAACGAAGCTATTATATTCGGGATCACCTGTCGTGAAACGCCTGCGCCAGTCGATGGAGTAACCGAGGCTCTTGAAATCATTACTTATGACCTCGGCGAAGAACATAGCCACATTTTCGGGCTTCGTAAAAGACCTAAGTATACGCTGTATTTCTTTTGGATCATTTACATAGAGGCGGACGTAACTTTCGTAGAGCTTTATCGTTCGCTCCTCTCCTGAGGAAATCCTAGAAGAAATAGACGCTATGGGTGTCCCCGTTATGTGGAAGGCCATGGGCCAAAGCACATTAAACCCTTGCATTCGCTTATACCTTGCATATACGTCGCCTAGGGTATACGTCCTGCCATGCCCTATATGAAGCGGTCCTGAAGTATAGGGATAAGGTACCGTAAGGAAGAACTTGGGCTTACTGGGATCAGGATTAGCCTCAAATACGTGAGCTTCCTCCCATAGCTTCTGCCACTTACGTTCTATCCTCCTCAGCTCATGAAGGAAAGTCGCTTCAGGGATTGAGAATATGGTCACCCATTGCAAGCCCCTCGCATTCATTAAAGTCGTAGATGACTATTTTAAGCTTTAGCTACCATAAGCACGGACGTACTCTAAACGACGGGGGAGAGTATGTACTCCTTTACCTTAAGCAGATCCTCACGATATAGGTGTTTATATTCATCAGCATAATCTAAGAGCAAGAAGCAATACGCGTCAAGTGCTTTGAGTAGACGGATTATGCTACCGTAATCGAGGGAGCCACGTGAGTCAAAGATGGGTAAGCCCTTATGCCCTAAATAGCTATTCGACATGTGGAGTACCCTTACGAGCTCGCCTAGATCCATTATGAGGTGTAGGAGGGTATCCTCAGCCCTTTTAAGATACGGTAGATCTATTGAAAGCAGATATGCCTCAGGGATCTCCTTTACTAACTCTGTTAAGCTCACGGATATATCGTCGTTCCTTATATTCCAGCATAAGCAAATCTTCTCCTCCAAGAGAAGATCGGCTATTTCCAAGAGGCGCTCGCGAATAGTATCAAACGCTATCTGCCAGGGATCGATTATTAGAAAAGAAACATTATAATCCTTAGCAATGGGAAGCGCATTTTCGAGTAATGAGGAAAAGCGCTTAAGATCGGATACAGGCGGCAATCTGAAAGCAACTAAGGTGATGTAGTCTACTAAGTCCTCTCCTGAGACGTAGAAGTCATTGAGGGAATCTTGGTCTGGAAAGGCCATCTCTATGCTCTCATAATGTAACCAAGAGATAAGGGGGCGATCCCTAGGCCAGCTAAGCACGCAGCCAGGGAACAAACGAGTAGGCGTTATAGACATCAATACCACCAAGTCATGAGGAGTAAGTATAAGAAGTGATATACATACGTTTTATGGGTGAAACGAATGCCGAGATTAAGCACAGGTTATGTAATAGCCGGAGCCTATGCCGATAAAGTTAGACGAGTACTTTTCGCTCAAGCTAAACCGCTCGGAGTACCTAGTGGATCAGTAGTAAACGCGTCTAAGGATCTAAACACTAAGCTGCTACGCGTACTTCAGGAGTGTGGAATCGACAAAGGGGATGTCGTCAGGATAATGATAGAGTTCGAGGTAAGCGGCAATGAGATCGTATGGAAGTGGGACACGATTACGATAGAGGCGTTCAAGCGCGTCGACTTAGGGGATAAACCTAAAAAGGTGCTCAATAGCCTCTTAAGTGAAGAAGGTAGCTCCTGAAGGGATATTCCATGTCAAAAGAGGAGAAGAGGGAGGCAAGAACAATTAAGGTACCGCCTCATAGGCATTGCAAGGTATGTGGGAAGATGATACCGCCAGATGCGGAATACTGCTCCACCAAATGCGAGAAAATAGATTTAGATAGGAGAAAGTCGTATGAGACTTACAAGACCTGGCTCTTCATAACGTTAGCGATGATAATGGTGCTGGCCATTGTAAATATCGTGCTCATAGGCCTAGGTCGGTGAGGATTCTGGTTGCTTAGGCGGGATGAGGCCGATAAGCCGCCTTTTTATTAACTGCTGAAGATAAGCCATTAGCGCTACTTCAGCCTCTCTTCTCTTAAGCTTGTACTTATCGACTAGTTTATCTATTATCTCACTAACCGTATGATTTCCATCACATAGCTCCCAGACGAAGGAGCCGACTTTATCTAGCGCTATCTTCCTATGCTCAGGCACCCTTACGAAGAGGGATAGAAACTTAGACGCTAGACCTTCCTTATGCTTAACCAATATTGCGATCTCACCAGAGGGGTATTTCTCCCACTTGACATAGGGATTACGCACTGGCTTAGATTTAAGCAGAATAGGACGTGGGATAACTATCTTTGAGGGCTTTTTCCTTCTAGAGGACACAAGGGATACCCTGAGATATTTTTAAGAAACGCGGAAAATATCGTTTTTGGTGCTAGGAGTTATGCATAGGAAAAAGTTCCTAGCTGGTTTCTCGGTTCTCATACTACTCCTCTCAACCCTCACATACCTGATCTTAATGCTTATGTCACGCTAGCTTTTTAAGAGCTCATGGAGAAAAGACTATGAGGGAAGGGTAATGGGTGGTAGGAAGAAGCTCTCGATAAAGCAAATGGAGAAAAGGCAGCTTATGAAGAAGCTCAAGGAGAGAAGGGAGGAGGGGAGGGCACAGAGAGAGAAACAGGAAACCCTGCTCTTAATCGATGAAAATGTACTTAACAACATACGAAAGGAAGTCGTGAAATCACCTTGTGTAACGCCCTCGGAGATAGCTATAAAATATGGCATTAAGGTGAGCACCGCTAAGAGGGTACTCAGAGAGCTCGAGAGCGAAGGATTATTAAGGCTTATGAGTAGGTCTAGGAGGCTTGCGATATACACAGGCTCAGAGGCAAAGGTGACGTTGCCGAGACCCATGATACCCTTAGTTGAATGACAGGTACCATGTTAGAAAACCCTTACATACTCTTTCAGTGAGGTAATGGGCATCTTGGCTTTAACGTATGCGGCCTTACTGTTGAAATAGGGGATGCCTTTCCTTGAGAACAACGTAAGCACTAGTCCTGAATGGTTTAGCTTATAGCCCTCACAAGGCTCATGTCCTCTTATCAGGAACTTAGCCCCTAAAATAGACAGGGCCCGCTGGGTAACCCTCGCTCCAAACAACTTCCCCGCACCTCTCGGTGATGGAAGCCAATCAGCTGTGCTCTCCGTGGGATCGTTCCATAGTAGCTCTTCAAGGAAGTTAGCCTCAGGATGGCGCATTGTAGCTGTCGATATGTCGTCAATACTGTTGAGATTCACGGGAACGCCTCCATGGACTAAGAAGACGCTTTGGGGCACAAGCGCAGCTACGTAGAGGAGTTGAAATAATCGCATGAGCCTTAGGTAGAGTTCATCACCTTCAGGACCATACTTACGCCTAACTTGATAGGGGAGGTCATGTGGATAGGGAAGTAGATCATAGGGAGGTTCATGGTTCCCCCTTAATAGCACCACCTTATCGGGGAATTCTAGCTTCAGCCTTAGGAGAACGAGAATTACCTCGACTGAATATGGGCCGCGATCGACATAGTCACCAAGGAACACCGAGTAGAGATAATCGTTAGTCTTAAGAACCTCAGGCAGGCTTTCTAGCTGAAAGATAGTCCTGAGGCTTTGTAAGTCACCATGTAGATCCCCCACTATCAGCGCTTCGCATCGTGAAGGTAGTATGGCGAGATCGCCTCTTATGGTCAGGTTATCATAACCTCGACGCCAACGCTCTCTATCTAATATGACGGATACTTCTTCTACGGTATCCATGGCTTCGCTCAAGGAACAAGCCTGAGCCCATTGAAATAGGTTCATCTGAGCACCAGATTCCTAGGAAGTACAGAATGAGATATTAAGTTACTGTAATCATCTGCACTCATTAATTAAACCAAGAACGCAAGCTGTATGTATCTTATCTTCAGGGCCTCACAATCCGTATCACGTAAACTGAAAACTTTAATAGATCATTACTCATAAATCAAATTTGAGGAGGGAAAAGTGGGAGAATTGATTCAGACGCGAGTTATGCGTGCCGCAGGTTTCGCCTCGATAGTGAGGAGGACAGTTTTTGCAGTCTTCTCCAAGAAGGTGAACCCTAAGATAATAGCTAGGGATGTAGCCCTGTTAAATAGGCAGATATTCGATGAATTAGTTAACAAGGGGATAAAGAAGGAGGATTATATAAGGGTAAGCGTAGAGGGCGAATATGATGAGGAGAAACAAGCTATAGAATGGAAGAATCTAAACGTAGTTAAGTTCATCCCCGAAACAGACCTTAAAGAGCTAACAGCTAAATACGATGAGCTAGAGGAGAAGACCAAGAAACTGGCGGAGGAGAACACCAGACTTAAAGCGGAGATCCAGGCCTTAAGGAAGACTAAGGAAGAGGTAATGAAGCTAAAAGAGGAGTTAAAGAGGAAGGACGAGGATCTCATAAAGTTGAAGGATGAACTTAAGAAAGCTCTCGACGAGAGGAGAAGACTTGAAAGGGAGGTTAACGAATTAAGAGAAGCCATGAGGGCTATATCCAAGATAGTCTCAGAGGCCCTCGGCAGGACTTAATCTACCCTATGAGAAATACCCGCGTGCCTACGGCCTGGCCAGGTAATGCTCTCCGGAATTTAACTACGACTATGCCCTTTCTCCCATGAACGCGCTTGATCACACCCCTTATCCTCGTACTGCCATTATCCCATACCACCATCTTATTTAGCAAGGAGTGGGCCTTTCGAGAGTCATCTACGCCAGGGAACCGCACGAGTGCTTGATCTTCGTAAACCCTGCCGCCGCCACGCCTGAAACTAAGTATGTATCCCCAACCACGATAGGAGGAGGGCATGGTAGATCCCCTATAGCCTTATGGGATGAACTTAATATCCCTTACGACCTCTTCGGCCGTATCTCGAGGACTCGAAAGCCACGCGCTATTGGATTAGGATACTCATTGAGGGATATCTTAGTTAAGATATCCGGAGGTTCTATCTTCGTTTCAAACCGAAGGCCTCTTTCCGCTGGAAGGAGCGAATAAGTCTCTATAGACCTCTCTTTTACTTGAACGCTCACAGAATAGGGTAAACCTACTAAGATCCTAGATGAAAGACGTAAGGCCCTCCTCATACCATAAAGGGCGCTTTGCGCGGCGGCAATGAGTTCAGCCATCCTAACGGGTATGCTCTCCTTCCCTATGGCTAATATCGGAACCTCGAAGTCCTCCTTAAGCCTTGATAGATAGGGCCTTATCACGGGCAGGAGAACCCTCAAGGCTTCTTTAGCGCGTCTAGATATATCCAGTTCATCTATATCCTTCAACCTTAACTCGGACACGTCTATGCTACCTAATGTCATGTCCAGGTGAATTACATCAACTCTGAACTTAACCTTAGAAAGCAGTACATCAAGCAACTTGAGCTCCTCTATAAGGGCTTCATTTCCTTTAGGGTTTACCCCAGTATACTTGAATTCATAACGAAGCGGTGATAAATAAGGGGGACGCATTACGACTGCGACAGTCGTTATCAGTTTTATAGGCCTATAATAACCGTCGAGGAGAGCAGCTCCGGTATCCGCGGAAGCTATAATCATCTCAAAGCTCCTCGTTATTAACCAGACTTAGTATGATATCAGCTGCCTTATTTGCGGCGTTAAAGAAAGAGGCTATGTGCTTCACCTCTTTACAGCGCTCTAAGTACTCCCCGTTACCTGTAATGATCTTGAGCTTTTCCGTGAAGATTTCCAGGGAGAGCTTCTCCTGAGGTATTACCTCTGCTATGCCTAGCTTTTCAACCGATCTAGCATTCCCTATCCTCTCAGTATGACCTCTAGTTGGGATTAATATCATGGGGATGCCATAGTACATGGCTTCGGCTATCGTAGTATGACCGCCATGGGAGACCAGGACATCAGCTGCCTTAAGGAACTCGTATCTATCCTCTAGCCACTCAAAGAATAGAACGTTATCGCCCACGGAGTATACACCTGAACCCCCAGGCATACCTACGGATATGACGAAGAGGAAGTCCCCCTTTATACGCTTGACTATTCTCAGAAGGGATAGGGCTAAGCTTATCTTCTCATAGAGGGTGCCGCTTAGAGCTATGAATACCAGTATCTTATCATCTACCCCCAATTTCTTCCTCAGCTCCTCCCGTGAGGGTAGCTCTTCGGGCCTTCGCGGAATCAGAGGACCTATGAACATGCTTCTGTCAGCATATTCACGTTTAACCACGAGGTTCGCCTTAGATATAGTGAGCGGAGGAGGAAAGTCCGGGATAAGTATGAGGTTACTTAAGCTCCATAACCTAGATAGGAACTCTAGGCTTAGCCTTTCAAAGAGGTTTTTCACCTCAAGGACCTTCCGGCTAGCTGGTTTAAGGCGTGGGATGACTATCAGTAGCTGATTGATGAGCAATATTCTGGGCGTTATCCGAAAAGCTGAGGCTATTACCGAGGATAAGCGAGTATCCGAGATCACTATGTCCGGCTTATATTGCCCTATGTTATAGATCTCAGCGCCTACCTGCCTCAGGAACCAATATATTGTACTAGGACCCTTCGCTAATGTTAGTTGAAGATCTATAGTGCCATCCGCCTTCTGCCTATACTCTATGCCAGGCACCTTTATCGCGTGAAAGCCTGCTTTACGGACGAATTGCACCGCCTCGCCATATGTTGAGAACACTACGTCTGTGCCCCTTCTCCTAAGTTCCTTAGCTATGGCTATGCAACGAGCAGCATGTCCGAGGCCTATGCCACATGGAGCTAGATATACTAGCACTTAGTACACCCTTGTGCCCCTACTTCTCGGAGTATAGCCCAGATCAGGCCTTCTTTGAATGATCTCTCCGTCGGGCTCTAACTCGGCGAAGATTTCAGCCTGAAACTTATATATCTTGACGTCTGGAAGCATCCACGCATCGGGGGGAAGACCCGCCTTGATACAAGCCTCTGAGAGAAATTCTTCCGATGACCATCCCCACTCCACAGCTACCTGAGGCAATAATAGGCCTCGAGCGTATCCGGACTCTACAAGGAGACCATCCGTCCCCACCTGTATATTTTCCAGGTATTCCCGAGGATCCTTGACCTTCATTAGCTGGAGAGGGGTCAGGACGCTAACCTCGAAGACCACCTGCTTTAATTCCTGAGGTATGAGTTGAGGGAAACGAGGATCCTCAGTAGCAGCACTTATAGCCGCAGTTATGGTAGCCTCAGCTAAAGGTAAGACAGGCTCGGGAAAGCCTATACATCCCCTCAGCACTCTTCGACGTACGCCAGTCCTTTGATCCAACATGAGCTTCTCTATGGTTACGAATACGCCTCGCTTCTCCTGTAGTTTCTTGGGTATATCGCGGGGAGCACGTATCTTCCTTCCTTCGAGTAGAAAGACCGTTACCGCCCTCCTAGCTAGCCTGACCAGGAGTGTTCCCTCTTCAAGTGAGAGCATCGGAAGAACCTCCCTCGTCTCAGATATATCTGCGGCTTACTCTTTAAGCTTTAATAGCCTTTTCGCTTCCGTCAACCTCCTGTTTATGTCGATGAAGTGCTTACCCTTCCAATAGACGTGTCCACAACGTCTACAGACCCAATAGATGGGCGCTTTAATGGGAGGGCGCCATGTCGTCAGGATGGATGAGGGATCTCTAACAAGTGTAAGGGGGTAATTACATAAGGGACATCGTGTCCTCAAGGGATCAAAGTCTAGCTTGAAGCCATAACGCAAGGAGAGTACGGCTAATAGTTCCTCTAACCTTGTTAGATTGAGGAATTCGACCTTAAGAAAACATTTCCTAGCCCGTGAGGCCAGTTCATGATCACAGGTTAATATTATGCGATCCTCACGCTCGGCTATGGCAATTATCTCATCATCAGTAAAGTTCTCTGAGTAAAGAGTATCGACGCCCAATATCCGTAGCCATCTAGCTAGCTTGCCCAGCATGGAGTCGGCTATGAACTTTACCACGAATACATCCCTGATTCTTCATTGAAGAGAGCTCTGAAATATTTTCCGGAAGGATCGCGCATCAGGGGGATCGTTCTTCTTGGGTCTCACTATGGGATCCGATACGCATTATTCTAGCACGTCCAGGAGGTAGTAAGCGCTCTATCTCCTCAACAGGTAATCTGCGTAAGTAGGCTTCGAAATCATCAACACCGCATTTCTTAATCAGAATATCCTTGATCTTTTGTGATACCTTCCGCTTTTCAATGCCCCCTGGCATCAGCTCGATCCATATAAGGCACTCGTGCCGGGAGGTAAGCGCAGAAGCACACATGAGCTTGGGGAGGCCATTTAGATCTAGTAATAAGACCTTGACTTTAAGTGGGACGTTTCTGAGATAGTTCCTCTTGCCACGCACCATGAATGCTCCACGAGGAAGGTATTCACCCGAAGGAGGGGACTTGGATACTTGATGACCGTATACCCAGTATACATCAATGGAAGAAAGCCCTTCACGCCAGGCTCTTGAGAAGGATGCAGCAAACTGAGCGGCTTCCTGTATGTCGCTTTCCTTAATGGAAGCCCTGTCCGCTAGGGGTACAACGACAGGGCCACCGTAAATATCAGCATGAAAGAACAGGTAATCATCACGGAGATAGCGCTTAACGAGTAAATCGTTTTGCCTGGAATCCCGCCCCCCGATGACTAATACATCATTTGAAGTCCGGAACCAATAGAAGCGCTCATACCATTCGCGTCGCTGAATGAACCTTGGTTTGAGCCTCGTTACTGAGGGGCTTTCTTGCCCTATCTTCAGGAGCTTAAGCTTCTCGGCTTCTATTAACTCGGCCATGCGTTTTGCCTTTCTAGCTAGATTTTTAGCTAGGTTATAGTATCTCTCGGCGTTTTGAGCAGGGGAGAGACGTAAGTCTAACGGAATTTCCTTATCACCTACCTTCACGATGATCGTAGCCTTATGTGGCTCTATGGAGGATATGTACCGCGCTAGGCTAGGATGACTAGCTTGAATAGCTCCCAGAGCTAAGTCCCAGCTACCAAGCTTCTCCCTAAACTCCTTCAGCGTTTTAATTAGAGCCTCTATTAAGGGTAGGTTCGCGTATAAGCTATCCGCTAGATCCCTATAGCGCTTGCTCTCCATAAGGCGTTGATTCATGAGCTCTTTATGCTGGGCTATCCTCCTCTCAAGCTTTAAGAGCTCGGTTGATGTGCTCTTCCTCAGCTCAAGGGAATCCAGCTCCTTTATAAGAAAGCTAAAGTACTCATCAACCGCTTCATTAAATGATTTGAATGGTATTAAGGTCATGTGCTCGAGGTGTTTGAGCCTAAGCGGGTATACGCCGACGTATCCCTCCTCACGCTTAACTATGCATGGTTCCTTAGATCCTTGAGCTAGAGACTCGTAGATCTCTCTAAAGCTACGGAGAAGATCTCTTACTTCATCAGGAGATATCCCCCTAATGGGCCTATCTTTCGGTATTTTCGTGAGAAAACAGATCTCCTCAGCGATTTCCGGAGGTATGCCTAATCTGGTCACGAGATTCCTAACTAAGCTGCCTTTTGACTTAGAGAACATCGATAACACGTCAGTGATAGGAGCTTCAAGCGGGTTAAGCGTGTTCCTAGGTGGGTAAACGTAATGCTCTCCTCTGACTATAGCCCTATCCCTCATGCGCTTATAACGTAGTGCCTGAAGTATCCTACCATCAGCATCTATGAGGATTAAGTTGCCCTCACGGAAGAGTTCTATTACGAGGCGATACTCAATACCTTCCTTCCCCTTCAATAGCGATATCTCTACTATGCGCTCCATTTCCACCTGTAAGATGTCCTGTATCCTAGCCTGCCTTAATGCCCTCCTGAGGGCATAACAGAAGGAGGTCGGCTTTTGTGGCTTTGGATACTCATATTTGGTAAGGTGAATACGCCTTGGCGGCTCAATGAGGAGATCCTTTCGTCCGTCCTTAGTGTGTAATTTAAAGAGAAAGAGTGAGTCGGGTACATGATATATATTGCTCACTATAGCACCTTTCAGTAAGGCCTTTAACTCCCCTACTAACACCATTATGTCAATCGCGGTCAGTGATTCCTTCAATGATCAACACCACGCCCATCCTTTAATAATACACCAGATCCCCGATTACTTTACCTTATGGTAATCCTCGATCACGGACCCTTTATGAGGGCTTTTTAAAGTTAATATGGAGGCGATTCAGCCAAATAAATGCATGATCACTTAAAAACTGTAGGGCGAATATAAGGCGGGGAGCGAGTATGAGCGTAGACGACGCCATGTACTATATCAGGCTAATCCTTGGCGTGATAATGGGGGTCATATGTGGTGCATTGGGCCTCGAAGGCTTGGCAGGCCTATATGTATGCATAGTCGGGTACGTCCTTTCATACTATGTGATCAGAGGCGTATTAAAGGTCGATCCAACCAGCCTAGAGAAGCCAACGAGGCTTTTCACAGTAGGTGGCGGAACCTACGTTCTAATATGGATCGTAACGTGGACTTTAACTTATACGCTTCTCTTATCTCCCTCGTAACCGATTATCCCTTCAGCGGAAATTTTAAAGTGGGCTTTACCCCTGGGCAGATCCGGCGCATGAGTTAACTCTGCGATCCTGAATACCCCTTCCATTTTATGTAAGAATAAGCACACGTCTGTCATTTGCTCAAGAATTGAGCCGCCAACAGGTCTTAGTTCACCAGTATACGGATCTGAAAGGACGTCGTTGATAAGAACTATTGCTGGACCCTCTTTAGCCATAAGCCTTAGTGCGTGAAGTAATCTAGATAAAGCCCAGCGTCGTTTAGCCAGATCAGAGGCGTATTCGCTCCTAAGCAACGAGGTGAGGGAGTCGAGCACTATTAAGCCTAGCCCATACCTCAGGAACTCACGCGATCTGACGATAGCAGAGTATTGCTGCGCGAAGCTCAAGACCCTCACGTGTAACACGTTCCTGAGAACTTGACGGGGGATAAGGTCGAAACGCTTAGCTATGGAGATCAACCTCTCAGGCCTAAAGGCCCCTTCTGAATCTACATAAAGGGCCTTCATTTGCAGACCTCCCCGCTCCTTGGGTAACTGGACGGTTACGCATAGCTGATGGGCGAGCTGGGTCCTTCCGCTACCAGCCTCCCCTACTATTTCTAACAAGGCACCCAATGGCACGCCTCCTCCTAGGATTTTATCCAGAGCTTTACAGCCCGTCGAAAAGTACTGCCTACGTGAGGAGGTCACGAATTCAGGGAAGTTCATGAGAAGGAGACTTGATGCGCGTCTCGCTTCTTCTAAGATGCGTATGGCATCCTTTACATCTATCTTCAGTAATCTTGAGATCTCTTGTGGCTTGAGGAAAACTAGAGCGTCCGCGGATAAGATGCCAGCCTCAAACAACAGCTTAGCCTTGCTCTCCGGTATCCCTAAGCGGTAAAGCAGACGCTCTAGATCAGACATAAATATCCCTCTTGAGTATTAGATCTTAGAGGAAGAAAGAGAAGGGCTAAGTGAGGAGGTATGTACGCGGCTTTCCTCATGGTATTAGGCATCGCACTAGTGGCGGTAGGGTTTATTCTCATGTTCCTCTCAGTCCTCCTACCTGTTCTTAGGGGTAGGAGGGGTGCGCGGATTAGCGGTGGTGGCATAATACTGATAGGGCCCTTCCCGATAGTGATAGGGACTAAGGATGTAACTAAAGCGCTCATAGCCATAACAGTGGCCTTCGTAATACTTACGCTGATAATATCTATCGTACTCGCTTTTAGCCTTCAGTTCTGACCCGGACGATTCTCGAGCGAGATCTGCTCGATTTTCCCTCCTCCACGTCTACAATGCCTTCTTCAGTAATGGCGAAGACTGCCTCGGATTCAGGGTGTTTAGGCGAATCGAATATACGTGCAATGCGCTTATTGTTCTTGCTCTTCCTCAGCCATACCCTATACGTGCTACCATGAGCCACCACATTCCCGCCCGCAGGCTTCATAGGGTTACCGAAGAATATGTCCGGCTGTGACATCACCTGATTCGTGACCACAACTGCTATATTATATATGTCAGCTAACCTCAGCAATTGATGTATATGCCTATTAATCCTCTGTTGCCTTACGGCTAATTGCTCACGACCGGGATATTCGGATCTGAAATGGCTAACTAAGCTATCGACTATTATGAGCCTGACGTTCTCTTTCTCCACCAACTTAGTAGCCTCCTCGGCTAATAACATCTGATGGTCACTATTATATGCCCGGGCATATATCACGTTCCTCAGGACTGTAGTCGGATCTAGGCCTCGATACTGGGCTATCTGAACTATGCGCTCAGGCCTAAATGTTCCCTCGGTATCTATATAAAGCGCCTTACCCTCAAGGCCCCCTTCATCCCTCGGAAGCTGAACCATTATAGAGAGCTGATGACATAATTGTGTCTTCCCGCTACCATATTCGCCTACGAACTCCGTTATGGCCTGAGTCTCTATCCCACCACCTAATAAATTATCCAACGCGCTACAACCCGTCGATATGAAGCCTATCTTTTGCCGCTTCTGGTAGTATTCCTCCGCAGTCATGAAACTTAAGCCAAGAAGCTCCCTAGCGGCTTGTGCTATCTGCATGGCCTTATCCTCTGAGACACCGATGAGCTCAGCCAGTTGTTTAGCGGGCATTACAGCTACAGCCTCAACTGTCGTCAAGCCAGCTTCCCTTAGCCTTTCAGCCATAACAGGGCCTATGCCCTTTATATCCCTAAGATTATATTCTTCCGTGGACATTGCCCCACCAGCAAGATAGGGTCTTCACCAATACATAAACCTATTACGCTGAAAATATACGGAGTATATGAGAAACCATTCCATGAGGGCTGAGCGAAAGTAAAACTAAGAGGGAGTTCTTGAAAGTGAAGGTCATTTGAAAATACTGCTAAACCCCTACCAGCCCGTTCATTACTTCAACTAATACCGCTAAGATGAGAGAACCTATCAATAACTTGCGTCCACTGTACGTTGAAAATCCTGAAGCCCACATTAAGAGACCTATCACGGCCATGACTATATAGGCAACTCTCGCTAGATCTAACGCGAGGCCTAAGATACTCAATAAGGCATGATGCAGGATCTCACGCATCCCCGCGATTAGGCTATCTATGTATCGCTGGGTAATTAGAACCCAATCGTCTCCTTCAGCCCTTAGGATAAGAGGCGGTAACTTAAGGAGGAAGAGATTGCGTGTGAAGGCGAACGACATGTTGCTCCCTACAGGTAGGGGAATAAGCTAGATATTTAAATTCAGTAATAAGAATAGGAGAACAGAAATATATCAGTAAAACAATCAACATATTCATAGATAACAGAACATATAAATTAAATACTGAATATTTTTAATAATTATATGAGAAGATAAAACAAGATGGTCTTAGAAGACAGGTTATTTTTAATAAATTGAAAAAGAAATATTAATTGTTAAGAATAACGTGTTATGCTGGTGCCCTCGCTGGGGCTACTGCACGCGCTATCCTTCTCCTGCGCCAGATCGAGTACTCGTGTAAGGCTATTGTTATGACTATGACGGCTATTATTATGCCGGCTATTATGCCGACGAACTCGCCGTAGCTCAGCGGGTAGCCAGCGAGCACCATGTAGACTGGAACCGAAAGCGATAGCTCGCTTAGCGCCCCGCCCTCGCCCACGGTGACCGTGCCTGATGCGGTCCTGCCCTTGAAGTCGACATTTACCGTGTAGCTACCAGCTGGTAGCTCAGTTACGTATATGCCGTTCTCATCAGTGATGCCCTTCTCCACGACAGTATTGCCCATCCTTATCTCTACGGTTGAGGGGCCGATTCCAGTGCCGCGCTCGCCGAGTACGGTGACTCTCAGCACTCCTATACCGGAGAACGTTAGCTCGTACTCACCACTCTTGGTTATGGTTAAGGTATCAGCGGTCTTCTTTATCTCAACGTTCTTCCATGAGTCTATGGTTATGGTTAATCTGCCTCCGACTACGTCGGTTACAGTGGTCTTGCCCTCGCCGTTTAACGTGGCGCTCCAACTCTCGCCAGTGGGCTCAGAAGTAATAGTCACAGCCGCGTGGGTCATGGGTGTGCCGCTTGGCGTTAATACCTTTATCGCTATGTCGTATATCGCGCACCTGAGGAGGCCCTTACCAGCAGACCAGGTCTTCTCGTCTATATTGCTATCAACAGTGACTATGCCGCTGTACACCTTAACTCCCTTGTATGTAGCCTCAACATCATACTTGCCAACAGGCACTTGGGCACCAACGACGAATAGGCCATTTTCATCCGTAGTGCCCCTGCCTACAGTCACGCCTTCAGGCCACTTTACCACGACGCTTAAGCCCTTAACCGGACGTCCGGTATCGGTTATGAACTTAAGCGTAACGGTGTATACTCTAGTTGAGACGACGAAGGTCCTCTTGCCAAAGCCCACCTCTAGTGGCTGTACGGCTATCTCTATCGGCTTACCTGAAGCGGCGAAGACAGGTTTGCTCCAGTACACTATAGCATCGAATCCTCTGGAGAGGAGCGTCGTCTCATTTATGAAGGTATCGCCTACGTACACGCCACCTAGGTATAACCATGTCTTGCCATACGCGTTAGTGACGTTAAGTGAGACGAAGCCACCAGTAGCGCCTGACTTAAGTAATACCACGGCATCCTTTAGTGGCTTGCCATTAGCGTCGACCACTGTGAGGAATATCTGATCCCACTTCATCTCAGTTACCGTATCTGGGTCAACGTTGGTCTCTACGACTTTGAGGAGCGGCACGAAGACTTTACCTCCAGTGAGCTCCTCTACCTTAAGGGTCTCTGATAGCTCCTTGACTGCCTTCATTGAGCACTCATAGACGTGCTCGTTGCCTTCCACGACGCTACTCTTCCAGAACAGCAACTTAGCAGTCTTGTTGACCCTACCATCAGGCAGAGTTACAGTCACGCCGGGTACAGCAGTGAACGTGACAATGCCATCGGAATCAGTCGTATTCCAGCTTACAACAGTACCGTCAGGTATCATTAATGTGACGTTGTAGCCAGCCATAGGCACTCCAGCCGCGTTAAGTACCTTGGCCTTAGCCGCATAGAATGTCCCTTCGGCCTTCGTTAAGTTCCAAGCAAAGCCTAGGGTGGCGTTATAAGCTTCAGTTATGTTCATGTAAGTGAGCTCAGAGCAGCCCTCGAAGTATTCCGCTGGTGCCATCTCGAAGCTCTCCACGCTTACACCAGGAGTATCGTAGTCGGTGCCAATAGCCAGTTTAACTAAAGCGAAGAGGCCGCCGCTACTTATGGGCTCAGTATCTACCGTCACATCATCCCAAGTTGATAGCCCTAATATGCTCGAGTTCGTCCATGAAGGCAAGTAGAATAGAGCATAGCCCTCAGAGCCTGAGACCGCGGACACGTTATAAGAGTGCCTGGGCGTATCCAGCAGGTACTCATCCCAGTTGGGTATGTTACTCACGTTTAGCGTCCTAAAGCTGTCCATGTAAGTGTAGTTCAGCGCGGGTCCGAATGATAGCGTAACATTAACACCAGGTATCAGGTACTTGCCATCCTCACTGAACGTGTATATCTTGGTTGGTGTTACAGTGGTCTTAAACACCACTTCCGTGGTCTCCGTCGGCTTTGGTAATTCCAGGTTTATGGTCACGTTCACCGGCACACCGCCGTAGAAGACCGTGAAGTTATACTTGCCTCCGGGCAATAATAATCGGCTATTATTGCCTTGAGTCGACTCTATAATGAAGACTCCCTCATCTTCGGTCTCGATGACACTGAAGTTGTACACGTATAGGTACTTCTTTATGACGTGTGCGCCATTCTCTAGGGTCTCCACGACTTCAGTGTAAGTCACGGGCGCTCCGTTTAGCAATAACACCACAGGATATTCGTGATCCTCATCGTAGACCGTAACCGTGAGCTTCTCTAATACAGTTCCATCACGAGCAACCGCCTTGAATGTGGGCGTGTAGATCCATGTCTTATTACTATAGGATAAGGCAACCTTAGCTGGGAACTCGGGTGTCGTGAAGTTAGCAACTAATATGCTGTCATCCATTCCTGGCCTGACACCTGGAGTAGCCCATTGTGGTACACCTCTTGAGCTGTTAGTATAAGCCAAGAGCGTAGCACTTACGCCTGCGGGGACGTTAGAGAAGTATACATAACCATCGGCATCTGTCGTGTTCCATTCCTCTTGGAAGCCATGCGGATAAATTAATGTCGCATTTATGCCTTCCACTCCTTTGTCCTCATCCCATCTGACCAGTTGATACCTTAGGCTCGGGATCACGGCAACTTTCACGGAGGTCATTCCGGTTTCATTCGTTATCTCAATACGAGATGGCTCTACTAGTTCTACTGTCTCTCCTTTCCAGGTGACCGTCAACTTGAATATACCGCCAGGGCCATAGTACCTTATAGTACCATCAGTCATTAAGCCTCCAGAGACCATCTTGCCTTCTTCGGTCAGTAACTCGAACGTGGCTGTGCGTTCACTAAGGACATCTCCTGCAAGGTTACATACCTTTATAACAGCACGATATACCGAGGTCTCTATCTTGGAGACGTCAAATGTCACTTCCTCCACATACTTAGTGAAGTTAAGCGTTATCGTTTCCTCAGCTATCTTTAGGTCATTGTACATTACCGTAACCGTTATCTCACCAGTCTTGACGTCCTCTGTGGTATAGGGGACAGGGAGGAGACCCCAAGGCCTGAATATGCCCTCATAGTAGTAGTAATACGCATAGGGTATGCCGCTCGCTGAAGAGTACCAGTAGGGCGGTAAGGGCACGTATGCCTCATCTATGGGATGAACCACTAATTGCACCTTGTTAGGTAGCTCAACGATGACCGTTACTTTATCTGACGGTAAGTGCAAGGGGCTCTTATCTATTGTAGAGTCGAGTAGTTGTATGCTAACGGGGACTATCGTACAGTTGATGTTAAGGGCCGGATTCATGAACAGATTAGCTGAGGTTACATTGACCTCCACGCCATAGTAGGTAGCAACTACGGTGAGCGTCTTATTCGGTACTATGAACTCCACATATCCATAGTATGTGGTTCTGTTCTCGGCGAAGACATTGCCCGTATCAGGGTCCTTAAGCATTACGGTGGCGGGAGAGGTATGTGGGTAGAAGTCTTCCCATGCCTTATCCTCGGGATCTAAGTACTTTAACTGCACAACAGCCTTCATTAGTAGAACCTTCAGATCCTTAGTGATGTTTGGCGCACCCTTTATGTCTTCTGCATCGATCATCTCTTCCTCAAGTACCGTGATGTCACGCCAAGTAACCGTCACGTTAAACGCGTAATCATCTGCGACCTTCACGCACTCATCTAGATGAAGTGTCTTATTAACCTCGAAGGTGAGTGAGGGGACGTAGAGTAAGCTGAAGTTGAAGAAGCCGGTCATACCGTCCGTATCGGTCATGTCCTCCCATAGCTTAGCGTATTCACCGCTATCCACCAACTGGTAGATCTCTACTTTCGCATCGCTTACATCCACATCATTTTGGGTCATCACATGGAATATAGCGCTGTACACATGACATGGAAGTGCTGATTCGTTAAGCGCGCGGACTAGCTCGTAGCCGGTAAGCGTCCAGTTATATATGGTGTAATTGAGCACCATGCCGTTTACTTCCTTCATAAGGATTATCGTCATGTTGTACATGGAATTGGGATAGACCCATTGGGTCTCATCCGCCTTATGTAAAGGTGCCCAGATTGTGAAGTTAAACCAGCCCTCTTCATCAGTCTCGAATTCCCCGACTACGAGCGGGAAGTCCGAATCCACGATATCCTCTAATCCGCCTAGTGGAAGGCCTTGTGAGTACGATATGTTGTATATCGCGAACAATATTTTTGCATCATGTAATGTAGTTATAGTGGCCTCTGCCGCGGCAGTGGCGTTAGTGACGTACTTCCTGTCAAAGAGCGTACCGTTCTTCATGGCATTCGAGACTAAACGGACCTTAACGGTTATCCATTCTCCATTCTCACCGTATATTAAGGGGCCCTGAGCCTGAACCGCTGTTGGTACTGCGGCAAGTAGTAGGAATGCCGCGAAGATTGTGGCAATTAGGACAAGACCTCTTAGGGATTTATATCCACTCATATTCCATACCTCATCTTATGTTAAGGCGAATCTGGGTTAGATTTAATCCAAGGAGCTTTTAAGAGTTATGAGTATCGGGGATATTAGAAGGTTATTCTAATTTTTAGAATGTCTAGTCTGTACGTCCTCCTCAGGGCTATATGAGTTGAAGCCTCTAAAACCAACTTTGAAGTAAGTTTAGATGGAGGTGATATGATGCGGATCGGCCTAATGGCGGATACGCATGACAACGTCCACATGGTAGACAAAGCAGTTAAGGTATTCAACGAGTACGAGGTGAGCCTTGTTCTTCATGCAGGCGACATAGTAAGTCCCTTCGTTCCTAGGTGGTTTAAAGGGCTTCGATGTAAGTTGATAGGAGTATTCGGGAACAACGAGAACGAGAGGAGGATGCTCGTGGAACGATTCGGTAAGATGGGCCACGAGCTACGGGGACACTTTACAGTGATAAATGTAGGTGGTAAAAGGATCGCCCTCCTGCACGGTCATGAGGCCGAGCTGTTGGACTTCACTATAAGCTCAGGGTACTTTGATTACGTGGTTTATGGACACACTCACGAAGTACGCTTGGAGGAGGTCAGGGGAACACTCGTAATTAATCCGGGAGAAACCTGTGGTTATCTCAGCGGGAGGGCTACTATAGCGCTATTAGAGCCCCTTACGGGAGAGGTTAAGATATACGATCTAAAGTGAGGGCGGTAAGAGAACTGACGAAAGGCATCTCCGCTCATAATCTTTTTGGTTATGAAAAGAATGCGTAGAAAAGGCTAAATACCTACGTCAACATCCTAACTTCTCGGTTATGGAGTGAGAGAAGATGCGAAACATGGCCCCTCTTAGGATGCTTGCCAAGGCCCTTAATAATAGGATACTAGTCAAGCTTAAGGATGGAAGCGAATACGTGGGGATCCTTCAAAGGTATGACACTACTATGAACGTGATATTGACGGATGCCATAGAGGTAAGTGAAGGAAGGATGGATCCACCCATAGCGAAATTCGGTAAGATAATGATCCGGGGAAGCAATGTCCTTTACATAGTGCTGAACTTGGACGAGGTCTTAGCTGCTTCAGAGTAAAGTAAAGGCCATGAATATTACTGATAGTAATAAATCTAACAGTACTGATAGGAAAGTCTTAAATATAGAGGGAAAGCCAGAATATGACTTGGATCATAGCAGTATATACTAGCAGATGATCCCTATGAAAGACAAGGAGTTCATTCTTATAGAGGAGTTAAAGCGGAGACCCCTGGAGGAACAGGAGGTTGAGATAGTTGAACGTAAGGGGAGAGGGCATCCGGACTCCATAGCTGATGGAATAGCGGAAGAGTACAGCAAAGTATTGTGTAGGGAGTACCTTAAACGCTTTGGGGCAATACTTCACCATAACGTGGATAAGGTGTTGGTAGTAGGAGGGCAAGCGCGTCCTAGCTTCGGTGGCGGGGAGGTCCTCGCTCCGATATATATTCTAATATCCGGAAGGGTGACTACGGAGGTTAAGACGGAAGAGGGTGTTGAATATATACCCGCGGGCCGACTAGCCCTTGAAGCAGCCAAAGAATGGATAAAGAGGAATTTCAGGTTCCTAAGCCCTGAGGAACACGTAATGATAGATTATAGAGTGGGCAAAGGATCTGTGGATCTCGTGAAAATCTTTGATTTGGGCAAGAAAATACCGCTAGCTAACGATACGTCGGTGGGCGTAGGGTATGCTCCCCTCACGGAAACTGAGCGCCTCGTTTTAGAAGTCGAAAGGTACCTCAATTCCCCGGAGCTCAAGAAAGAGATGCCTGAAGTGGGCGAAGATATAAAGGTAATGGGACTTAGGATAAGGAATCAGATTAAGTTGACAGTAGCCTCAGCGATCATATCAAAGCTTGTGGAGGACGCGGGGCATTATATAAGCCTTAAGGAAGAGCTCAAGGAGCGAATAGAAAGGCTAGTATCCAAGATAACGGATAAGCCCGTTGAAGTGTATATAAATACAGCTGACAAGCCTGACGAAGGCATCTTTTACCTAACGGTAACTGGTACTTCAGCCGAGCATGGAGATGATGGTATGACTGGGAGGGGTAATAGGGTTAATGGACTGATAACACCCTCAAGGCCTATGTCCCTCGAAGCTGCTGCAGGCAAGAACCCGGTTAGCCATGTAGGCAAGATATATAACGTGCTAGCCATGAGGATCGCTAATAAGATCGCAGAGCTTGAAGCCATAAGGGAGTGCTATGTTAAGATCTTAAGCCAAATAGGTAAGCCCATTAACCGACCTTTAATCCTGAGCGTACAAGTACTCGTTGAGGAGGGAAAACAACTCAGCGGAGGGTTAAGGAGCGAGGTTAAAGCCATAGTCATGGAGGAACTCAGCAATACCTGGAGGTTAACTGAGGAGCTAGTGGGTGGAGGTATAAGTGTCTTCTAAAGTCGTTTTCTCCTTTAGTCCGAGAGATCAGAGACGCGCATGTTCCTGTATTCGCTCACTATCCTCTTGAGTTTCTGTATATTCCTGAGTCTAGCCTTATCTCTTATCTCCTCTTCGGCTTTCCGTATCAGCCGTTCAAGATCATGGGGATCTGAGATTAAGGGCATTTGAAGGAACCAGCTCAGCCGCTCTTTAGGCAAAGTAACCAAGGGAAGCTCGTACTCCACGGCTAGCTCCTGAACGTGTCCAGGCGGAGGAGACATGCATATTAGAGCTCGTACTCCTAGCTCCTTTAAGCGCTTAAAGGCCTCCTGTGAGGCCACATTGCTATCTAGAACCAACAACACGTCATCGGCGGTAATACCCCACTCGTTGCATCCTTCATTTACACTATCTCTGGTTAAGGCGCGAATGTATTTCATCGGAATAATGTCACCTATAGCTATCTTCCTCAGTACATCCCTGGCGGAGTTCAGCTTAGCGGCTATAGATTCTTTCTCACCCTTAAGCCTCGAGAGGTGAGCTTGAAGCTCTTCTACGCGCCTACTCATAGCAGCTAGGAGCTTGTTTTCCTTAAGCTTGAGGGATTGTTCACGCGTCACCTCATCAAGGAGGGATTCCAACTGCTCTATGCGTTTTTGAAGATCGTTTATTTTCTCATAGAGATACTGACGCTCCTCTAAGAGCTTATCTATGAGCTCACTCTGCTTCTTAACCTGCGTTCGTAATTGTTCCATTACCTGCATGTCCATGGCATGTAAATGCACCTCTCTCTTACCTCTAGGGGACATGCTAGAGCGCCTCCTCAGAACCTCGTTCACAGAGTCCACAATACTCTTCCCTTGTAGCACTAAGGCTTTCACTTCTCTAAGAGGTACGTCGACACCTAACTCTCGTACCTTAGCCTCCACTTGTTCCAGCTTAGGTTTAAAGCTTAGGAAGGCCTTTATGGCAGACGCAAGCGCATCTCGTTGATGGGAATTAGCCACGTTCACCCTATATGAAGAGTTCTCTCTGTAACGCTCTAGGTATTCTTGAACTAATCTCTCCTTCTCTGCGACGCTTAAGGTCCTATGAGGAGTGAAGAGGGGGACGTTAAGCGTGGACGCTAGCTTCTTGACCATAGCTGGAGGATGAGGGACATCAGTAGCGATCAGGACGGGGGTACCATATTCGTAGACTAAATTGATTATATCCCCCCGTGAGAAATACCTCTTACTTACCGTAACTAGCGGTCTGCCCTCAATATCCACAATGGCGATACCGGTCACTATTCCCGGATCAACGCCTAGAATTACATATCTAAGCGACGGCTTAGTCATGGCCTTAGGCCCCTTGAGTGGGACGAACGCGACCTTTTGCCTCTCTATAGGCTTGACTGTCACGCTTACATCGTGGCCCTTCATAGGTCGCACGATCCCGTAGAGGTTTTTCCTCTCGGTATAAACTATGAAGACACTTCCTTCTAAGCCCGTCACGGTCTTCCTGTAGAAGTAGTCATAGTCTAAACCAGCCTTATCTAAGGCTTCTTTAACTTTCTTCGTTATCCTCAGTATCAGAGTATGCACATGACGTAGGTATCTCTCCCTGCTCATTCCGCCTGCCTTTAAAGTCCTAGCTCTTGAAACGACTATCATAGTCTTCTCATCATGAATCTTAACGATGGAGCCTATTCCCTTCAGGACTAGTAAGGCGGCCACCTCCGCGGCTTGAAGCGGTGAAAGCTTATCGCCTACAGGAATCCCGTTAAGACGAGCCAGAAAGCTTAAGGGATATTCCTTGCTCCCATTAATGCGCGTTACCTGTACGAGCTTCGTACCTGGAGGGAAATTCCGTATGAAATTCACTACGGCGCTCATGTCTTCGCCCAATTCGAGTAGGTTATCCACTGCTACATACTCTGGTTCCTCCTCATGTATCAGCCTCAATAGCCGTGTAAAACTGACTTCATCAAGTCTTGTGGTGATCTTACCGTTATCGATTATAACGACTGCATAGTGGGGTTGTGCCTGTGATGAAGGTGACTGATGAGGGAGTATGTCAATGCCCACTACCTTCAATATGCCACCCAAGACTTCCTTAGGGAAAAACGAGATACCACTTAATAACGTTTCTCATGGACGCTACTTGGACTTTACATAGTCGAGCACTCTATCGACATCTAACTTAATGCCGAAACGCCTACGGAAGAAATTAAGCACGTTACGTATATCGCGCCTCAGCAACATATCACTGCTAGGATGGATGGACGAGACCCATTGTGGCCAATCAATTATTACGTAAGACTGTTCGTCGCCTATATGGACTATGATGTTGTACTCGCTTAAGTCGCCATGTATGACGCCAGCTTCCCTATAAGCTATCTTTATGTCCTCAAGTATGCTGAGAAGAAGACCTTCTGGGTCAGGTAATTCCTTAAGCCTAACTAATTGGATGCCTTCTATAAGGCTGGTGACCACCACATGCCTATTATGGCCTATAGGTCTTGGTACATGAACCCCTTTAGCGAATACGAGGTTTAGCACCTCATACTCCCTCTCAGCCGCTAGCCTCGACTGATAGAGCCAAGATATATGCCTTCGCTCTCCTATGAACGCCCTATAGCGCCTTGTTTGTCTGAAGCTAATCCTCCCTAACCTATGGAACTTCACGGCTAAGCGAGAGCCTGCGGGAGAAAGGGCATCATATACATCTGATTCCTTCCCGACGCCCAGTTTATGGCCTAGTGCCTCTATGATACCAGCCTTGACTAAGGCGTTAAGCGCTAAACAATCATATCCTGCAGTAGTTAACACGTACCCTACGTAGGGCCCTATGTTCCTCCATATCAAGCCCAATTTGTGAAGTTTGCTTAAATGCACCAATACGACACCTAAATTCATGCCTGAAAGGGAGGCTATTCTTTCTACTGGAACTATCTCATGGAAGGCCATACCACGCTCGATAGCATTAAGAATGCGTAGATCACGTGAGTTCAGGCGCTTAAATGCGCTGATCACCCTTAGTATGGGATCTCTCACAGATCAGGTATCCACACGGGATCTATTAAAGCTCGCGCATATAACAAAGTCCTAAGAAAAAGCCTATGGATGACGAGCAGGCCTGTTCAATATGCCCTATTGATATTATAAGGATAAGGATATCGAAAAATTAGAGGGAAAAATTATACGTCAATTTCTTAGATAATGATGAGTTAAAACTCATGTAGATGATGAGTACACCCGGCACAGATAGGTGAAGAGAACTTACCCGGCTGATCTTCAACCTTAATAAAGGGAGCCTCCCATATAGGCATTATAGGCGATCTCATGAGGGGGAAGATCAGGAAGCTTCAAGGCATAGTCGTGAAGATAGTTAAGACCGATGAGTCTAAGGAGGATGAAGAGGGGAATAGATGGCAAAAATGCATATTCGTTGTGGAGCTCACGGGCTTTAGTAAGAGGACGCCGGATGAGAAAATACCAGACGAGTTAAGGGGGGCTAAGGTGAAGGTCGTGAGGTGGTGTTGTTTTGATTGGCACTACAGGACGGGGGTAAGGGTTACCTTAACACCAGAGGAGACAGAGGCTGTTCTTAAGGGAAAGCTGGACTTAACTTCCTGAGAGCCCCATGAAAGGCTTTTAAGTTATATGCATTCATGTGTTAGGTGGGGGTTGTGTATGAGCGAGGGGGAGTTGCTTGATAGGATTAAGCGTTTGCTAGCTGACATCGAGATTGATAAGGTTAAGGATGCTGTCGAGGAAGCACTGAAGGCCGGGATACCAGCGATAAGGATAATAGAGGAGGGGCTAGCGGAGGGAATGAGGATTGTGGGCGATAGGTTCGAGAAGGGCGAGTACTTCCTAGCGGAGCTGGTGGCGGCTGGGGAGACCTTCAAGGAGGCAATGGAAGTATTGAGACCTAAGCTAATGGAGGAGGGCAGTACGGTTAAGAAGCTTGGCAAGGTCGTGATAGGTACTGTTAGGGGCGATCTCCACGATATTGGTAAGAGCATTGTGGCTACGATGCTTGAGAGTGCTGGCTTCGAGGTCTATGATCTGGGTGTTGACGTATCTCCTGAGGAGTTCGTTAGGAAGGCTAAGGAGGTTAATGCTGATATCGTGGCTATGTCGGCCTTGTTGACCACGACCATGATTGAGATGAAGAACGTTATTGAGGAGCTGAAGAAGGCCGGGATCAGGGATAAGGTTAAGGTCATAATTGGCGGTGCTCCCGTGACCGAGGAGTTCGCCAAGGAGATTGGCGCCGACGCCTATGCGGAGGATGCAGTGAAGGCAGTAGAAGTGTGCAAGAGATTAGTAGGGGGATCATAGGACTCTTAAGCCTTCGATTCGTTAATTACTTTCTCTACTATGCCTATGGCCCTACAGCGCCCATCCCTTAGAAGAACCCTCATCCCAGGCTCGATGTACCAGGGTCTTTGTCTCATGGAGCTCTTCCTGCCCCTATACTGAAATGCTAGTCGGACTAAGCCTATGTCTCCCGTACGCAACAAGTTTCGGCCACGCTCATTCTTTATCTTTCGGAAGATCACTGGCCATCGAATAGAGTGAACATGGGCGACCGTTTGATAGCCCTCTCTTATCGTAGTTGGATGATGCAGGATCCAGAGCTTAGCCTTAAATTCCAGGACGTTAACGGGTTTTAAGTCCTTAGATGCTAGGACCATGCCTTTCTCCACTTCATCCCTTGATATCCCATCTATAGCCAGCGTGGCGTATTGTCCAGCGATGGCCCTATCGACATCTATGTCATGAACCCTTATCGAGCGAATGCGCGTTAAGCGCCAGCTTGCATCATCTAAGGGACCTATAAGCACTTCATCCCCCTTAGCTACGTGCCCTCTTAACACTAATCCTCCTACTATCAGGCCCTTCCCCTTGGGATTCCAGATCTCATCCACATAAAGAAGGAAGGGCTTATTTAGATAAAGCTCGAAACGCCTATGTTTAGGAAGGCTGTTAAGATACCTTAAAAGAGGTTCTAGCCCTCTTCCCGTCACATTAGAGACCTCGAATATCGGCACGAAGCGCCTGAGGGTTAACTTAGCTAGGGACTCTATGGGTTCCTGTGAAACCTGCACCCGAACGGGTATGTACTTGAAGCGCTTTATTATCCTAGTTATGTTCTCGACGGCTTTTTCAGCAAGCTCATCTGAGGGCACTAGGTCTCTCTTTGTGAAGACTATGAAGAAAGGCATGTTCAGGACTATGGCTAATCCCAAGTGCTCCCTGGCCAGAGGATATCGATCAAAGTGTAGGGCTTGGGAGTAGGAAATTACGTACATGACATAGTCCGCCATAGAGGCCATAAGCCCTCTAGCTGTCGTGCGTAAGTAGCGCTCATGTCCACCTAGGTCTACGAAGCGTATAACCTTGGATGAATGCCTCGCTATTTCAGCTTCATCTTCAGGCACGAGATAGTTGACCACTGAACCATCAGATGCAAAGCCTAATAGAACTCTGGCTATGCTACTCGTACGTCCGAATTTTATCTCGTGCGGATAGCGTGAGACGAAAGGTAAAAGACGGCCTCGCCCATCATCCAATTCGCCCGTTATGAGCGCCGCTATGAGCGTCGTCTTTCCAGCATCAACGTTACCTAGCGTGACCACACAGACCTCTTCCTTAGGAAGTATACTCTTCTCCCTTAAGAGGATCCTTAAGACCGGCTTACCTTGAACGTATATGAGCTCCTTTGCAACTACGATGGCTGAAGCGCGCTTAGCCACTTCAAGCAGTATATTAAAGGACTCCTCTAGGTCGATTTTGCTAAGTCCAAGAGGAGTACCTTTATCGCTTATGCCAAGGAAGTATGTAGCTACCCCACCACCTTCCTTAAGACGGTATCTCAACTGGGAAGCCAACTCCTCTACCCTATCAGGGTTTAAGCGCGACTTATATTCGATGTTGCCTACTTCAGACTCAGGTTCCATCACGAAGGCAGTGATCGGGGATGCATAAATAGGTAACTATGCCTTAAAAGTACTCCAGTAGGGACTTCCTAGGCTTGAAGGATATTAGGAAGATTTTGTTAAAGGCAGGTAATGATACATTATACACAGGCACTACATCTATGAATGCCCTCTCGACATGGCTCTTATGAGCATGGCCGTGGATTACGATTAATGGTTTATATTGCTCGACCACTTTTTCTAGACGTCTGGATCCCATATATGGCCATATCCTAGGAGGCTCCCCTTTCAACGTCTTATATGTAGGTGAATAATGTGTAACTAAGATCGTAGGATGCGGCGAGCTGCGGAGCAGCGTCTTAAGCTTAACCAGTCTCTGGAGATATATTTCTCTAATATTAGGAATATTTCTCCTTTGCCAGGGAGTAGGATTATCGAGAACGCCACGCGAGCCTATGATGCGTAATGTGATGTTGCCTACTTGAAGATCGTAGAACTCGTCATTAAGCCATATGATGTCCGGGTTATCCATCTTTAGGCGATCCTCTATCTCTTCGTAATCTTCGTTGCCGAACACCGCTATTATGGGACCCTTGAACTTCTCCTTGATGAGTTCAAACACAGCTCTAGCTTCTCGTGCTTTGCCCCTTTCTACTATATCCCCGGCAATGATGAAGGCTACACACGAATCTAATTCGATCTTACTAAGAGCTGAGCGAAAGGCATTTAAAAAACGAGGTGCATGGATATCCGCTACGGAGGCCAACGTAAGCGAAGACGAACTCATCCCAGATCAGGATACTGGAGAGCGGATTAATAAGACTTTTACCTATAGGATGTTGCTGGGAACGCATATGAGGGCGACGATCCTTCTCAAGAATTGTAGTTGGGTAATAACGATGAATCCTAGAGAACCCATCATTAAGGGGGCTTCCATTTATGTGGAAGATGGAATACCCTCGGTAGTAAAGGATAGGGTCGAAGCGGATATTGTCATTAATGGTAAGGGAAAAGCGGTGCTCCCAGGCCTTATAAATGCGCATACACATGCTCCCATGAGTCTCTTTAGAGGACTCGCGGAGGATCTGCCCCTTGAAAGATGGCTACGAGAGAAGATCTGGCCCCTGGAGGCTAAATTAAAGCCCAGGGACTGTTACGTGGGGGCCCGCCTAAGCATCCTGGAAATGTTGAAGACAGGAACTGTGGGGTTTGTGGACATGTACTGGTTTAGTAGGGAAATCTTAAAGGCTGCCACTGAGGCGGGTATTAGAGCGCTGATCACCTATGGAATGCTAGATTTGGGCGATGCCGAGCGGAGGGAAAGGTCGTTAAAGGATGCTAAGGAGTTCATAGAGTACGGCCGGAAGCTAGGTGAAGAGAGGGTAGGCGTAGGGTTAGGACCCCATGCCCCCTACACGTGTTCCAGGGAAATGTTAGAGGCCGTTAGGGATCTAGCGGATAAGGAGAAGGTACCCATACATATCCATGTAGCCGAAACCAGGCATGAGCAGGCCGAATTTGAGAAGAAATACGGGATGCGAGAGGTGGAGTATCTAGCTAAGATAGGCTTCCTCGGTGAAGACGTCAGCATAGCTCACGGGGTCTGGCTCACGAGAAGAGAGATTAGGGAATTAGCCGAGTATGACGTCAAGGTGGTCCACTGCCCGATATCTAATCTCAAGGTCGCAGTGGGCGGTATAGCCCCGGTTGTGGAGATGATTAAATCCGGGGTAAGCGTAGCCCTAGGGACGGATGGAGCTGCTAGTAACAACTCCTTGGACATGTTTGAGACCATGAAGATAGCAGCTCTACTTCAAAAGCATCACCACTGGAATCCAGCGATACTGAACGCCACCACAGTCCTATCGATGACAATCCATGGAGGCAGTAGGATCCTTGGAAGGGACATGCGCATAGATGGAGAGGCTAAATGCGACATAGTAACCCTCGACCTCAGGAGGCCACATATGACACCAGTTCACTCAGGGGAGACGCTCATCAATCACATGGTCTATTCATCAAGAGGAAGCGATGTAAGGGAAGTGATAATTGACGGTCAATTAGTGGTGTATAACGGAAAAGTCCTTACAATGGTGGAGGAGGAGGTACTTAAAGAAGCACAGGATACGGCTGAGGACATCATTAGGAGATAGCACATGTATTCCCCTTCATAAGCTCCTCGAGCTCGCGTTGTACCTCCTCCTGCGATCTCCCGCTTTCCAATAACTGATAATTCGCGTAACCAGGCTTTCTTGAAGATAGCGATACCCCTTTGAGCTCCACAGCCCTCATGGTAGGATGCGTTTTCACAGCTATAAATGCCCTCACTATGTTCGCGATAGTGGCTTCCTGAAATACTAGAATTGTTCCATTCTTTAGATGTAGGACCACACGAACATGCTTATGATTAAGGGGAACTCCAATTATCGCACGTTCTACATCCGAGTTCTTGATCACAAGCTTAGACAAGCTCTCGCACCTTCGGCTTTAATTTCGCATCTCTGATAATAAGCTCTCCGTAATCACCATACCAGCGGATCTCATGAGCGCATATTTCTATGGAATGAGAGAAATGAGGGGCGTCCAAAACGAAGGTCTCTAGCTCACCACCTTCACCTGCCGGATTGACGTCGTATTTATCCTTTAACCTCTTAAGCACACGTAACATATCCTGATCAAGTAACCTCCCTAGATGCTCCTTCCTTAACCCTAAGGCGTAAACCCCAACTATTAGGACCTTAAAACCCAGCTTTAACAAATCCTCGATTAAAAGAAGGGGGTCTTTACCCCATAAAGGCGCGTAGCTCTTCAACCCCAATGCATCACAGAGGCGCTCTAAGTTGAAACGCTGATACTCAGATGATATCGCACCAAAGACCACGCCATCTACTCGATACTCAAGAATGGCCTTTCTCATGAGCTTCTCTAAATCGCTTATCTCGCTTCCTTTCTCGCCCTCTGTATGTTGTATTATAAGGGGGATGCCCATCGCCCTAGCTTGCAGGCGTACCCACTTAACATTGGGTACGTGGAACATCCAGGAATCGGAACGATGAGGGATCATGGTCAGGATACAGGAGATCGTGAAGCCCTGACACTCCATTAAGTAAAGGGCTAGATTACCGTCCTTGCCTCCTGATGATAAAGCGGCCAGTTTCATAGTGATCTTCAGGTCGAAGATATCCTATACAGCTTAATTAACTTAGACCCTTGGAGAGTTTAATGATACGTTTTTAACTTAGTCTTAGAAGGAATAATGGGTGATCAAATGCCTCTCACAGTCGTCGTAGGTGGATTTTTCGGAGATGAAGGTAAGGGTAAAGTGGTTTCCTACTTAGCTAAGAGAGACCGTGTGGATATTGCAGTAAGAACAGGATCCGTGAATGCAGGACATACGGTAATGGTTAACGGCAATGTATTTAAGCTTAGGATGATCCCAAGTGCTTTTATTCATAAGGAAGCGAGGCTTCTTATAGGGCCTGGTGCTAACGTGAATCCAACTATATTCCTTAAGGAGGTAGAGGAGTTAGGCGTAAGGGATAGAGTCGGCGTCGATTATCAATGTTCGATAATCGAGGAACAGCACATAATAAGGGATAGGAGTGATGCGCATTTGGCCAAGAAGATAGGAAGCACGGGGCAAGGGGTAGGACCGGCCATTGAGGATAGGGTCAGGAGGATAGCGAAGCTAGCTAGGGACATAGGGGATCTAAAGCCTTATCTCACAGATGTGCCCCTTGAAGTTAATAGGGCTCTAGATAATGGTAAATACGTGCTCTTGGAAGGAACGCAAGGCATTTTCCTATCGTTATACCATGGGACGTATCCATATGTCACATCCAGGGATACGTCCGCTGCTGCAGTGTGCAGCGAGGTCGGTGTAGGGCCTACGAGGGTTAATGATGTGATAGTGGTCTTTAAGGCATACGTAACCAGGGTCGGAGGAGGGCCCTTGGAAGGGGAGTTATCACTAGAGGAGGCGAAGAGGAGGGGCTGGTTTGAGAAAGCCACGGTCACGGGTAGGATAAGGAGGGTTGCTCCATTCAACTTCAAGTTAGCCAGAAGGGCGGTGATGATAAATGGCGCTACGCAGATCGCCCTAACTAAGCTGGATATCCTCTTCCCTGACTCCCGAGGAGTCAAGGAGTTCGATGAACTAGGTAGCGAGGCTAAGAAGTTTATAAGCAAGATAGAGAAGGAGCTGGGAGTCCCAGTGACCCTAATAGGAACGGGACCCGATGTAGATGAGATGGTGGATAGGAGAGAGGAGCTAGGACTTCGCAGAAAGTAACTTGCTTATGTGCAGTTTTAACCTATCTGCTACGGTTCTCCCATCTATTTTACCCCTGACACGTTTCATTAGCATGCCCATTAATGGTTGCCAGGCCTGTGCCCCACGTTTCCGCACAAGCTCTTCGTTCTCCTTTAGCAAGCTTTCTATTAGGCCATCCAGTTCCTCAATGGATAGAGCGCGTAAGCCTAGCTCTTTTATCGCCTCCTTTACGCTCTTTTCAGGGTTCTTAGCGAGGTAACCGAGCACGTTAGGTATGGCCTCTTTTGCGATTAGACCTTCACTTAGAGCTTTAAAGAGATCCATTAGATGTTCATCGCCTATGTTGTCCACGGGTAGCCCTTCCCTAGCCAGGCTTTTCATGGTCTGCTCGAGGGTGACCGCTATGAGCCTAGGAGGCAAACGGGGGAATTCTGTAACGAGTCGTTCGAAGAGGTCTAAGCGGTAAGAGTGTATCATCTGTCGCGCTAATTCCTTGCTAAGACCATATTCTTCGATGAACTTCCTTAGCTTAACCTCAGGGGGCTCAGGAAGCATCTTAAGGATACGCTCTATCCTATCCATGGTTATCAATATCGGGCGTATGTCAGTCTCTGGATACATTCTAGCAGCTCCCGGTCTTGGCCTGCTATAATGCGTGGTCCCATCCGGGTTATATCCACGCGTCTCCTCAGGAACCCCTTTAAGGGCCATGATTGCCCTCTCCACGACCGCCTCTAGCGCTCTCTTGGCCTTCTCTTCGTCGTCCGCAACTAAAACCACACAATCCCTTTCTCCACAACCGAGTTCAGCTCGAAGCTTAGCGACCTCATCCCCGCTTATGCCGTATTTGGGTAATTCATCGGTATGAAATATGCCACCAACCCCTCCCCAGAAGCGCGCATAATCGGATAGCTCGGTGCCGAAACGCTTCTTAGGCTGGATTTCATAACCTAGAAGGCCGGCGAAGTTAGGTAGCTTAAGAGCTAGAACCACACCTTCACTTGATAAGGCCCTACGTATAACTCTAGAACGAGTGTTCCTGAATACATGACTTACATCTATGAAGTCGGGTACTATGTCCTCCTCTTTAACATTCCTCCTCAGAAGCTCGTCCCTTATCCTCAGCAAGTTCAGTTGCCTTAATACCTCATACTCTACTATCTTAGCGAGTAAATCCAGCCTCTGCACGCCTTTTATCTCTATCTTGGCACCGCCTTTTATGGATATATTGAGATCCTGTCTTATAGTGCCTAGACCGCGCCTTACACGGCCTGTCATGCGGAGTACTTGGCCTATCTTATAGGCGACGCGTTCGGCTTGTGCTGGAGAGTGAATCACCGGGGCGGTGGTCACCTCGATAAGGGGGAAGCCGAGCCTATCTAGCCTATACCTTACCTCCTTTTCGCTCTCGCCCATTTTTCGCGCCGCATCCTCCTCTAAGCATATGGTCTCAAGCGGAACACGACCTTCTAAGTCATCAATGTAGCCGCCTAGGGCTATCACTGCGGTACGTTGAAAGCCCGTGGTATTAGAACCATCGATGACCACCTTCCTCATGACATGTATCTCATCGACGGGCTTAGCGTGTAACATCAGGGCTACTTCAAGGGCTATGTCGATAGCTTCCGGATTCATTTCATGAGGGGGCTCCTCATCGTGTTCGACTAGACAAACGTTGTCTTCATAGGACTCGTAAACGTAAAATCTCCCTCGCTTATATTCAAATAAGGCAGCAGGATCTATCTCCCCTAATTCGCTGGGTGTCGGCCGTAGTCTCCTAAGGAAGTATACCTCAGGCTTATCTTGCCTTAGCCTCAAAGGACAGCGACAGAAGAGCTTATGCTTCGTATTCAGTTGTTGATGCATCTCCAAGCCGACTTTGAGGCCAAGAGCTCGATAATCTATGTCCATGAGTCACACCTCCATGGGCGGGTATAAGGATGGTGAGCTCCTGGGATTAATCTCACCCGCTATATTAGTTAACATAAGCCGTCTGACCTCCTTGGGATCCCTCGTCTGTCCGAGCACCCACATCAACTTCACAAGAGCTGTCTCGGGTAGCATATCCTCTCCTGGTATGACGCCCATTTTAAGTAGCTCGACCCCTCGACGATATACGTTCATGTTGATGCGCCCCCAAATGCATTGTGACGTCATAACCACGGCGAGCCCCTCCTCTATTGCCCTCTTTATTGAGGCGAGTATGCTCCTAGGCGCGTGTCCTAGGCCTGTCCCCTCTATGACTATTCCGTGATAGCCCCTATCAATAAGCACGTCCACTATGTCAGGCGACATCCCCGGGAATGTTTTGATCAACGCCACTTTTCCATCGAAATTAGGCATTAGCTTGAGCTTTCGTGATTCATCACGGGGCGTATAATCTCGAGAGAGCATCACTATGCGCCCGTTGATTACCTTGGCAAGAGGTCTTGCGTTTATTGAGCGGAAGGCATCTCGCCTGCTCGTATGACACTTCCGCACCTTAGTCCCCCTGTGAACTAGACAGAAGGAATCGCTTGTTTCGCCATGCATTACGATTGAGACTTCAGCGAAGGGAGCCCTAGCGGCCACGATCACTGAGCTTATTAAATTAAGGGCCGAATCGGATGAGGGCCTGTCTGAGGATCTCTGCGCGCCTACGAGAACCACGGGGACAGGCAGATCTCGTAGCGCAAAGCTTAAAGCAGCAGCTGTATAGCCCATAGTATCGGTTCCGTGTGCTATTACAACACCGTTTGCCCCTTCTTCTATATGAGTAGCTACCTTCTTAGCTATTTCACTCCATAAGCTCGGCGTCATGTCCTCGCTGAATATGTTAAAGAGCAACTCCATCCGAAGGCGAGCGATATCGCTAAGCTCAGGTACGAGACTATAGATCTCCTCCACGGTAAAGGCGGGATAAACAGCACCCGTCTTATAGTCAACCCTACTAGCTATCGTGCCGCCCGTACCTAAGATGCTAACCGTCGGTAGATCTTGCCTTATCTTAACCTCCATTTTAGGCGGAGAGGGAGAGGAAGGACGACCTTTCTCGATGAGCCTTATCTCGGTTTCAGGAGTTAACGCTATGCCTACGTTATAACCGTTATCAAGCTTAAGTATTATCGTTGAAGGGGAGCTTAGCTCCGGCTTAGGCATTAATATGCCCTGCAGTACAAGGTCCTCCTTTCTCACTTCGATTCTATCGTATATGCTCACGCCAGCCATTCTTAGCCTATCCGCTATCTCCCCCACATATCCATAAGACTCTAAGCTCAAGGCGTCCCCCGGCAAACTAGGCTATGCCTTCTATTTAATGAGTGTGAGTTAGATTAAAACTCATCAGAAGTTTTTGAAGTTTGAGCTATACTGCCCACTTCTTCGGTGACATTAACCTAAGTATTGGCCATGGTTTACCCATTGTAGGATATACCACCCTACGCTTAAAGTTCCTGAGGTTTCTCCTTCTAGGGATCAAGTTCTTCTTGGGCTTAGGGGGTATCTTAGGTGTCTGGCTCCTTACCTTACCAGCCTTCGTAAGCGAGCCGTGGGATGGCATGAATTTCACCTCCTCATCAGAAGAGGGGAGAACCCTTATTAAAGGCTTACTCATTGGATGTCGGCAACATTTTAAGTCCGATAATGCATTATGTATGAATGATGTTGCCTGGTGATGAAGCATGAGGGCGTATCTCGTCGAGAACATATACGGCATCTTTGCTTTGGATGAAGATGGAAATATAATAGATAAGGAATTATTTCCCAGCGATCCGAATCAGGTTGCGGAAAAACTACTCAAATTGGAGAGCGGCGAATTAGTGGAAGAGCTAAGAAAGCTATGCACTAGGCTTAAGGACAAGGGTTATAACGTGGTGATAGTAGAGGACGAGGGATTAGGCAGGAATATAGTCAAGGAAACCGGGTTAGAGGCACAATTCAAGTTACCTAGTAAAGGCGGAAGAACGCTTAGGGGTAGGATATTCCAGATAGGCCCGGAGTTAGGCTTATTCAAGGATGTTGAGGAGTACATCACCCAAGCACAGAGGATAGCCTTAATAATGACTAGGATGAAGGTACGAGCGGCAGCCGAGAAGCGAGACCTATTTATAGCACAGGCAATCACAGCGATAGACGAGATAGACAGGACTTTAAACCTCTTCGCTTCCAGACTGAGAGAATGGTATAGCCTTCATTTCCCAGAGCTGGACGATATGGTAAGGGATCACAAGGACTATTCGCGACTTATCTACGAGCTCGGGTTCAGGAGTAACTTTACTAGAGACAAATTAGCTAAGCTCGGCATGCCATCTAAGATGATAGATAGGATAGAGAGGGCAGCTAAGGAGAGCATGGGCGCTGATCTCACGGATTTTGATCTAAAGCCCATAATGGGTATAGCTAGAATAGCACTGGATCTATTTAAGCTTAGGAGCGAACTCAGGGATTACATAGATGAGGCTATGAAAGAAGTAGCCCCAAACATTCGTGAGCTCGTAGGACCTCTCCTTGGGGCTAGGTTAATAGCCTTAGCGGGAGGATTAAATAAACTAGCAACCTTACCGGCAAGCACAATCCAGGTTTTAGGGGCTGAAAAAGCCCTGTTCAGGGCTCTCAGAACCGGTAGTAAGCCACCTAAACATGGCGTTATATTTCAATATCCTGCAGTGCACAGATCACCGAGATGGCAGAGAGGGAAGATAGCTAGAGCATTAGCAGGTAAGCTAGCGATAGCTGCTAGGGTTGATGCTTTCTCCGGAGAATTTATAGCTAGGGAGCTAAAAGAGCAACTTGAGAGAAGGATAGAGGAGATAAAGAAATTATACGCTAAGCCCCCGAAGAGGAAGGTGAGGAGAGGGAGAAGAAAGAGGAGGGGAAGAAGATGAGCATAGCTGTAGTTGGAGTAGAACCTCATGAAAGATTCCCGGGGGTATACGTAGTTAAGTTCGAGGATGGAAGCGAGAAACTCGCGACGCGAAACTTAGTCCCGGGCCATAAGGTCTACGGAGAACAACTCGTAAAATGGGAAGGCGTGGAATATAGGATCTGGAACCCCTATAGGAGTAAGCTTGCTGCAGCGATACTGAAGGGCATTAAGGTCATGCCAATAAGAGAGGGCATGAGAGTGCTATACTTGGGTGCCGCTTCTGGGACCACGGCGAGCCATGTTTCGGACATAATAGGCCCCAAGGGTATTGTATACGCCGTGGAATTCGCGCCAAGGGTCATGCGCGAGTTTGTAGAGAGATGCGGAGTTAGGGGGAACATGATACCCGTCTTAGCCGATGCACAATTCCCAGCGTTATATAGAGCCGTCGTTACGGAGGTTGATGTAGTATACGCGGACATAGCTCAGCCATTCCAGAGCAAGATCCTAGCCGATAACTCGGATGCCTTCCTAAACGAGGAAGGGTGGGCTATGATAGCGATAAAGGCGATGAGCATAGACGTGACACAGGAACCTTCCGAGACCTATCGAAGGGAAATTAATACGTTGAAAGAGAGAAAATTTGAGATAAACGATGTAGTGCATTTAGAACCCTTCGATGAAGCCCATGCCTTTGTAGTAGCCCAGAGGGTAAGAGAAACACGATGATGAGGCGTTGCGAAGGCTAGACTTAAAAGTAAGAATAAAGGTAGGTTTATTTAGTGTATTATGTCCCCCCTTCATGAGGAAAGAGAGGAGATTATAGAGGAAGTACGCCGAGTATTGATACGTGATGGATATGAGACGAAGATCTGTGAAGCAGTGAGCAGTAGTTGCTTTGACGTAGTAGCTAAAAAGAACGAAAGACTTCTCCTCATAAAGATCCTAGTAAATATCGATAACTATACTAGGGACCAAGCTAGGGATTTGAAGAAGATTACGAGGACGTTAACAGCAATTCCTCTCCTCATAGGCTTAAGGACACGTAGGAGCGAGCTCATCGAAGGGGTTATACACGAACGCTTCGGAGTGAAGGTCGTGGGCTTAGATACCTTTAGGAACGCACTGAGGGACGAAAAACCCCTAGCTTACGTGAAGAGAGGAGGCATGTACGTTAAGATAGATGGAGAGCGCCTTAGAATGGCTAGGATGAGGTTGGGTCTCTCTCTAGGGGAGCTAGCCCAGATAATAGGGGTTACGAGGAAGACCATATACGAATATGAGAACGGCAATATGTACGCTACATTGGATGTAGCGTGGAAGCTCGAGGAAGTACTAGGTGAGGAGCTCATAAGACCATTGAGCCTATTCGAGGAGCCTAAGGGCAATGATGAAAACGAGAGGATAGCCAATGGTGTAGAAGGTATAGCTAAGAAGGTTAAGACGAGGCTCAGAATGCTGGGCTTAAAGGCTGAGGCCCTTAAAAGAGCACCCTTTAACATAGTCGCGACGAATGACGTAAAGTACCTGAGGATGATAGCTGAGGCCAAGCGTAAGATAGAGGAAATAAAGTACATTAAACTTAGGGAAGTAAGGGAATTAGCCGAGGTAATGAGGGCTAAGGCCTTGGTGATGGTCGAAAAGGAAAGTAATATAGAGGATGTAGAGGGTATACCGGTAATTAATATCTCAGAACTTACGAGGAAGAGGATCCCGGAGATTCTAATGGAGGAATACCCTTAAGTGGAACCTTAGCTTAGCCTGAGTTTCCTAGACTTGAGTTCTCCTTGAATCCTGGTTATGGTCCTCCAACTCCTCCGTATTATCGGAGGAGGAGATGGCCTAGATAATACATCTTTAAGGAAACGTATCGTCTTAGGATCCGATGGATAACCAGAACCGAAGTCACCATAAGTTGTATGAAGGTCGGCGATTCTCGAATCCCTGTAGACCTTCGCTATAATACTAGCTGCACTGACCACAGGGAATTTAACGTCAGCTTCATGCTCAGCGATTACACGAATCCCCGTTAGTCCATAGTGTTCGCTGAGCATCCTAGTCAGTAACGCGGTAAACCGCCTTACGTTAATGTCAGGTGCATCTATGTAGACCACATCAGCGCTTAGACGGCTGATGATCCTTGCCATTAGCTCCAGCTCCAGTAAATTGAGTTTCCCCTTGGAGACATAGGAGTCTATTACCTGAGGGGCGGCTTCCTCTACGACGACTTTCCTCACGATATTCCGTATCAGGAGAGCTAGGAGCCGCCTCCTGTTGGGGGATAACTTCTTAGAGTCCCTGACGCCCAAGTCCTTTAACTGGGGCAACTCATCATCAGATATCGCTATACCAGCTACTATAAGGGGGCCTATTACGGAACCCCTACCAGCTTCATCGACTCCTCCGATTAGCATTCTTCTCAAGGGCCTCCAGGATTTCATTAAGCAAGAGTTCACAGAGGTGGTTTCTGTTAGCAAGCGTGACCTCGTATATGCGAATCCCCTTAATCCGTCCTTCACGTATTTGCTTGGCCAGCGGGTGATGTGCTCTAAGATGTACGCTTCCTAGGACTACCTTATTCGAGGATAGCGCCTCCTTAACTGCACTAACGAACTCCCTTGAGAAGAGTTCCATCTTACCAACCTCATCTATCACTATGACATCGTCTTCTAGCATAGCTCTTTCTATAGCTTTAACGCCCACCTCATTAAGATCACGTAGGTTGACCCTATATTTGCTAACTCTAGGCCCCTCGCTTTGATTTACATGAGCCAAGATGCCTTCCCTCCCACTTGCTATATCCCTTATCTTAAAGCCTACCCGGCGCCTACCTTGTCTGATCTCACATGAGATCATTCCCCCGACTTTGTAACCGCGCTTTCTGAGCTCCTCTACGAGGTATAGTAGGATGGATGTCTTCCCCACTCCAGGACGCCCCGTTAGGAAGACGGAGTAGGACGCCATTGAATGCCTCCCCTTAAAGATAGGAAGAAAGGCTATTATTTATCATAAGGCCTCATAAGGATGATGAAAGACCTGAGTGAGCTAGAGCCGTTACGCTTAGTGGAAGAAGGTAGAGCTAGGGTATACGTGCCTCGGCTGGAAGCCTATAAGGACTCATATGGGCATATGGACCCAGCTAGAGCGCCTGTCTTCTATAATCCACGCATGATCTCTAATAGGGATTTGGCAGTATGTGGAGCTGAGACCTATGCTAAGCTTTATAAGAGGAGGGACATGAGGCTTGCCGAGCCTTTCTGCTCTACTGGGGTCAGGGGAATTAGGTATGCATTAGAGGTAAGCCAGGTGGAACATGTCCTCATGGGCGATATAAGTGAGAAAGCCGTGAAACTGGCTAACATTAACGTACTCCTAAATAGAGTACAAGAGAAGGTAAAGGTCATCAGAAGCGAGGCGAAGAGATTATTAATTAGTCATATCGAGATCGAAGGACGTTTTGATTTAATTGACGTAGATCCATTTGGGTCTCCCGCTTCGTTCATCCTCAACGCCATAGAGGCCTTAAGGGAGGGAGGACTTCTAGCCGTGACAGCGACTGATCTACCACCGCTCTTCGGCGTTCATCCCCCAGCCTGTAGACGAAAGTACAGTAGCGTACCCCTTAGGGTTAGCTATAGCCCGGAGATTGGGACGCGAATCCTCATCGGCTACATAGCTCGTGAGGCGGCTAAGATGGAGAAGGGGATCGAGGTTCTTTTAGCTTATCACATGGATCATTACATCAGGGCATACGTCATTGTGGAAAGAGGAGCAAGGAAGGCGGATCAGGCGTTAGGCAATATCGGTTACGTATTGCATTGTCAGAAATGCGGATGGAGGGACATGGTTAAAGGCTTCCTGCCCCGTGTCAGGACATCATATTGCCCTCTCTGCCACGGCGAGCTCATGCTAGCAGGACCCTTATGGATAGGGAGCCTGGCGAGAGATGACTTTTCGAAGGAAGTGCTCCATGAGTTAAGAGAGAGGGAGTACCTACTGGAGAGGAAGAGGTTGATTAGGATGATGGAGAAGATCCGTGCTGAGATACATATAGGGAAGCCGTTTTACTATACAACAAGCGAGATAGCCAAGCTCGTTAGAAGGAATGAGGTTAAGGTGGTGAAGCTTATCGAGGTATTAAAGGACAATGGATATGAGGCTACAGTGACTCATTTTGACCCGAAGGGAGTTAAGACAAACGCAGATCTAAAGGCGGTAATGAGGGCATATATAGAGTTAACGGCTTAATCCTCCCCTGAAAGCCATTTAGCGAGCTTATCACATTTTGTGGGATCGTATTCATGGCCTCTTCCACAATACTCCAAATAGGGACAATAAAAACAGGGAGCAGTAGGGAGATCGCGCAGGAGAAAAGTTTCAAGCGGGTATACTAAGAAAGTCCTCCTGCCATTGATTATAGCCCGTTCTCTCTTTATAACACCTTTCTTTTCCAATCTTGCCAATATGCGCGAGATTAACCGGGAGTTCAGCTTGAGCTCCTTAGCTAAACTAAACTGCGGCACAGGTTCATGAATCTCTCTAAGATATCGGATAACCCGTTCTTCAAGTAATGCTACGCTTGTCAATGAGGTCTCCCACTAAAGTAATATAGAGGTCTTTAAATAAAATAAACCTTATCGGGCAAAAAGGCCGAATATATCAAAGGAGTATAGTAAACTTCAGCTGCTCTATTAATTCCTTGTATCTATTACGTACGGTTACCTCAGTTACCCCAGCGACTTGCGCTATTTCCCTCTGGGTCTTCCTGCAGTTCAACAACACGCAAGCCAGATAAACGGCTGCTGCCGCTAACCCTATGGGACCCCTCCCACTAGTCAAGCCTAACTTGCTTGCCGCCTCTATTATCTCAACGGCTTTTACCTGGACTTCACCAGGGAGTTTAAGTTGGCTTACTAGCCGAGGTACATAATCAAGGGGCTTAGCTGGGGGTACCCGGGAGAGCTTGGGTAAAATGGTCCTTATAAGGGAGCGATAACTTCTCCCTATCTCCTTCTTAGAGGCACGTGATACTTGGGATATCTCATCTAATGTTCTAGGTATCCTATTTATCCTGCAAGCCGCGTAAATACAGGCAGCTGCCATGCTTTCTATGGATCTCCCCTTCGCTATGTGATTTTGAACGGCTAGCCTGCATATCAGGGAAGCCATCTCGCTTATGTTCCTAGGGAGTTCAAGCATGGATATCATTCTGTCAACTTCAGCTAGGGCCAGAGCCAAGCTCCTCTCTATGGAGTCTGAAACCCTAACCCTCCGTTGCCATTTCCTGAGCTTATACGCCTGGATCCTTCCTTGAAGGTTAAGACCCTTTCCCGTTCCATCCCTATTCCTCCAGTCGATATCCGTAGAAAGGCCCTTGTCATGTATCGTGAGTGTAGTCGGAGCGCCAACCCGCGTACGCCTTTCGCGTTGCTCCTCATCAAATGCCCTCCATTCAGGGCCTAGGTCCATTATATGATCCTTTAGCACTAAGCCGCACTCGAGGCAGATCACCTCTGCTCTCTCAGGATCGTACACTATCCTCTCGCCGCCACAGGCGGGACAGCGGATATCTTCAATGGGTATATAACTAATACTCCCCCTAACTACCATGATAGGATTTCCTCCTTCTACCTTTCCCCCGGCTCCGTAGTCTAAAGTATAGCACCTTGCCCACGTACTCCTCTGGATTTACCGCTTTAAGGGGTTTAACCGAGATATAAGGCGACTTCACGGGCCCGAAAACATCAGCGACGAAGCCTATAGGCCTCATATCAGGTCCATAGACCTTACACATAAGGGGAACCGGACGTTCTGCCCTTATTATCAAACGCCCAGATTTAGAAACATGAGATGCCGTTCCAAGTCGTTGCACACGTCATCCCCGGGGGCTGGGTTTATAGGCTTTGACGAAATTTATATTTCTTTCGTCATTCGAGTTATATCTATCTAATGACTCGTGTGATCTCTCGATACTTAAGTTCAAAGCAATTTTTACAAAAAATACAAAGAGAAGTGCAATTCTGCTATATAATTTAACCGGGTGAGAACACCTTAACGCCCCAAGGAGGCGAGGCGCTCAGGAAATCTCATTAGAGATTCAGGGCTATCCTATCTCTTCTCCTGTGATCTTAACTTTCTCAGCTCTCCCGCCACCTTTTTAAGTAAAAGCGATTTACTCATAACTTTAGGGATGGAGACGCACCCGCTAGGCTCCCACCAGTGATGCGGATAACGCTTGTCCTCCTCAATGATAAAGTCAGAGATCCCTAGGTTGTTAAGGGCTCTGATTAGTTCATCTAGCTTAGGATTGGGGACGGCTAGGCTTTTCGGAACGCGCCTACCCTCTCGACGTGGTCTCCTAGAATCGAAATATACGGGCCATAGCACGATGTAGCGCTCGCGCCTCATGGGCTTATTCCTCTAGCAAAACGGCGTTTACTACTCCATCTTGTCCAGGCCTCGACGTAACCACTGCCCTGCCTAACTCGGTCAGTATCAGGGCACCACGGGTGATGACGCCACGCCGTGAGTAGTCTTGATTAGAGGGATTCGCTATGACTCGCAGTATGCGTACACGTCTCGTCTCGTTTCTCTCCGGTATGGTAACGTTAGCATAGATCGCTTTAACTAACCTTACCTTATAGTTACCCCCTCGCACGCGTATCCTACGTCGTTCCTCATATGTATCCAATAAGGTTTCCGTAGGCGGCCTTCCTAAATGAGCCTTAAGCTTCCTCTTCCTATGAGGCCTTATCTTACCACCACTTGGCTTCCTGAGGTCGCGACCTTGATATATGACCATGGGATTTCACCTGCCTTAGAAGCATTCACTTCCGCCAATTAAACTTTTACGTTTAATCTTTAAAGCCTAAGCGGAAATAGCTTAAGGGAGGAGCGTTATGAACTTCAATTATGACCTTCGTTGGGAGCGCCTTATTAAGGCAGCAGGGGAGATAGGGCTAGAGGCCATATTGGTGAGCGACCCTGCCGACTCCTTTTATCTAACTGGCGCACCAGAGCCCATGTACCCTAGTGGAAGGACGATGTTATTGATAAATACGGACGAGAAGAAGGGTTACATGATCTTACCGTTACTAGAAGTCGAACGTATGGAGGACGAGATCAAGGTAAAGAACGTAGATATAATAGGTTACACTCCATATGAGAAGGGGATCGACAAGCTATTGAATATGCTTAAAGACATGGGGGTCAAGCGGCTGGGAGTCGAGGAGGAGCACATAAGTGATAAGATGGTAAGCGATATAGCGGATAAGTGTAAAGTGGAGGTAAAGGCAGCAGGTTTTATTCTTAAGGAGATGCGCGCCGTAAAAGATGATGCCGAGGTAAAGGCTATAAAACGCGCAATCGAGATAACCTCAAAGGCCATCACTACAGTCGTAGAAGACATAAAGGAGGGATCTACAGAGGCTGAGATAGCAGCCGAGTTGGCTAGGAGAATCTTCCAGGAAGGAGCTAGGTTAGCTTTCGACATAATAGTCGCTTCAGGACCTAGGGGTGCTTATCCGCACGGCATCTACTCATGCAAGAAGGTGAGGAAAGGAGAGGCAGTCGTAGTAGACGTAGGAGCTAGGATCAACGGCTACTGTGCTGATACGACCAGGATGATCCTCATGGGGAAAGTTGAAGAAGAAATCCGGGATCACGTAAGCTATGTCGAAGAAGCCATAGATGAAGCGATAAAAAGCATTAGGGATGGTGTAAGGGGGAGGGAGGTAGATGAGGTAGCTAGAGAGGTCTTAAGGAAGAGGGGGATCGCTCAGTATTTCACGCATAGCCTAGGGCATGGAGTCGGCATAGAGGTTCACGAAGGACCCACACTAGGACCCACAAGCGAAGACGTACTGAAAGAAGGCATGATAACAACGATAGAACCAGGCATATATATCAAGGGTAGATATGGGATCAGGATAGAGGAAATGGTCTTGGTCACGAAGAGAGGATGTGAAGTCCTCACCAGAGGGCTTAGCCGGGTTTTTGATCTTTAGACGTTTTTCTCCTGAACTTCTCTCTTACCATGAAGATTATCGTTAGAGAGGCGGATACTACTAATGTTAGGATAGTCCAATAGAGGAGTATCAACAGGCTCCCGCTTCTTCGCAATATCATGCCTAATTCGATGAATATCTGCCTACTGAGAGATACGAAAACAGCGCCTACAACATTCCTCCAGACAAGCTCCTCGTCAGCAAGCCATGAGTTCAATGTATTGCCGACGAGAATTATGAGGGCAGATGCTATGAAGGCGTCAATGGAATGTAACAGCGCCTCAGGAGATGGAGCTAGGATCAACATGCTGATCACATAAGCCAATCCTTTGTCAAGGGAATCATAACACGACGTAGCGCCCATGTAGAGACCTACTACGAAGGTTATCGTCGCTACGAAATACGCGAAGAAGAGTATGGGCGCTGCCGACCACCAATGGGTAAAACGCCGATAGTAATCAGCTGCCCTTTCGTCGAGAGAAAAGCCTTTCACGCACATTATTAAGCCGATTAGCATTATTATCAAGAGGCTGGCGTACTGAAGCAGGTTAAGCAGAGCTAATGAGGCCAGTGATAGAGTTAATATGCCGGGGAAGCCTAGGAAGAGCCTTCTATAATGAGGGACCTCCATAACCTTCTTGAGATAACGAAGTAAAAGCATGTAGGTCTCCTCAACGCTCTTGGACTGTTGCACCACTACCCTTCTCACGGAGATCACGGGAACCTTACTTTGAATTATAGGTAGAACCTGTTCGTCATCCACACCATCAGAGACCATTATGATACTCTCCGCTGGAAACCTCTTGAGGACCATGTCCAGCTCTGTGCTTATTTTAAGATCCGCTTCGAGGCCACCATTAGGAGAACCTGTAATGGTTGCTACTTCACATTCGGCGAAGCCCTGTGCCTTTAAATTATCGTAGGTCTGTATAGCCGCGAACATAGCATTGACGTCTGCGTCTTCAGGCGCACGGAGAGCGAAAGAAGAGGCGGCCTTGAAGTTCTCCTCTCTACCTACTATAGGTGACCTGATGCCAGCTTTAACCCCTAAATCATCATCCCTATCTATGTAAAGTACTAGGATGCGCTTGGGCCTACTTGACAAAGCCTCTCCCTATGAGATATTAGAAAAACAGGGATTTAACATTATTCGGAAGATTTAATAGGTATTAAATTGAATTCCATGAGCAACTTATACTCCGCTAATGATAACCTTTCGCCACGCTTAAATCGTTCATATACTGCTAATGCTTTTTCACGAAGTTTCTCTCTTCTAATTTTTAGAATGTTCGCTATCCGCTCTGCACGTTTAAGTAACGCCCGTCGCTCTAGTTCCTTATCAGTAAGGTAAATTTCTCTTTTTAATAGTTTTATCGTGTTTTTTGCTTTATCAAGCTGCAATTTAGCCTTTGCTATTAATTCCCGTTTCATCTTTATATCCTCAGAGAGGCGCTCTAATTCACTTCTTATATTTGAGATAGCCTGGGTGTGTTCATCTATTTTCGAGGATAGTTGGGATATCTCTTCGCGCAATTTCTGCATACGTTCTTTGTTAGCTTGTATCTGTGATTTTAATTCATTAAGCAATGATACAAGATCATTATATTTCTTTAAAGCTTGAAGTTGCACAGCAAGTTTTGACAGTTCATCAAGCATGTGTTTTTCTTCATCAAGGGAAAGCGAATGCGTCTGATGATACCATTCCAGCTCTAAGATCTTCTCCTCAAGTACATCAGCGGGCTTCCTAGGGAGTAATGGCTTCAAAGCCTTAATTTTACGTGACGTATCACGCACTTCTGCGTATATCTTACTCGTACTCTCCCTTATCTTTTTGAATTGCTCTCTTAAGGCCTTGACATTTTTAATTAGCTCACTACGCTTAGCCCTATGCTCCTTTAATTCTGCGATAAGACGTCGTCTCGTCTCATGGAGCTCCTTAAGTTGCCGTATGCTTTCACTGAGTAAAGCGTAAGCTTCATCCCTGGCTTTATATGCAGTACTGAGCTTCTCCTGGAGCTCACTACGAAGTTTTAACAAATCATTATCGGAGAGGCTTTGTAACGGCTCCTTAGAGGCCTCCATGAGGACACTCCCTGTGAGCTCATTTTGACGAAGACCCTATGATCACTCTAGCGTCAACGACTTTAGCTCCTTTACTATAGGCCAAAACGGGATTTAGGTCCAATTGTTCTATGTCCGGGTTCTCCTCTATAAGGCGTGAAACGCTCAACATCATCTGGACTAACGCATCCTCATCAGTAGGCTCCGTACCCCTGTAGCCCTTAAGCAATGGATATCCCTTTATCTCCCTTATCATCTCACGTGCATCGGTTTCCTCTATCGGGAGTATCCTAAAGGTGACATCCTTGAGGATTTCAACGAATACGCCGCCTAATCCGAACATTATCGCATGCCCGAACTGGGGATCCTTAGCCACACCTATTATGACCTCAGTGGCGGGAGGGGCGAATTCCTGAACTAAGATACCAGCTATCCGAGCATTGGGCTTGTGTTTGCGTACGTTTGCTAATATTTTATTATAAGCGACTTCTAGCTCTTGTTCATCCTTTATGTTTATCACGACTCCTCCTACATCGGTTTTATGGAGTATATCGGGTGAGACTATCTTCAGGACAATGGGATATCCTATTTCCTTAGCTAATTTCTTCGCTTCATCTAGGTTCGAGGCTACTCCAAAACGCGTAACGCTTATGCCGTATAATGAACAAAGTTCCTTCGCCTCAGGTTCTAGGAGGAAGTTCCTGCCTTCCTTTAAAGCCGTTTCGATTATGGCGCGTGCTTCCTTCATGTTGAAACACCCCTAGTTTACTTTTTGTAAACTACAATGATAGGTGTCCTTTAAGCTTTAATGCAACCGCGATGATGGCTTCCCTTAATATCCACTCTTGATCATTAAAGGTGGTCACCAGGAGATCTCCTTCCATAAGATCGAATGATGTAATGAGGATAGAGTTAACTTCAGGAGCATATGATTCCAGATCATCACAGACGCCTGGTATCTCCAAGCGCTCATTCCGGTACATAATGAAAATAGCTCCCTTAGCGCCAAAGCGTACTGCTACATCACGTTCTTCGAGACAAAGGCCTAAATCGCGTGTCGGCACGCCACGCATATGGGCTACCACGTTAACACGAGCCTTAGAAATCTTAGAGAGATCTCGTAGATCCTTAATGGAGAGCAAACCTAAGTAACTCAGGAGGGAATTCAGGATTTTCTCGCCTTTAGGGCTTAGCAATGAGCCAGCCCTAATTGAGAGCACTAATCCGGAGCGCGTTAACCTAGAGAGAAGACCCCTCACTATCCCTTCAGGCAGAAGGAGCTCCCTACATATGCGATAACGTCCAATGGGCCCCTCTTCATGGAGAAGTATGAGGAGAGTTATCAGCTTTGGAATGGATATCTTGCCCTTACAGAGCGTAGTTAAGAGCTGTAGGGGATTCATGACGATATATTGTTAAGGAACTTGAGATCCCAAAAAGCATTTCCCTAATCCATTCAAGCCCGAAATAGACGTTCATTTAGCTTAACGAGGGCTTAGTAATGAACCACGAAGTCCTCCCCGCCTGCACTTATCCTTTGAAGGATGCTATAGAGCCTGTCCAGGCCTTCGTTCTTGACAGCTGAAACGTGGGTCACCGGAATGGGCAGGTTCAGATCAGAGAGCATATTGCAGAATCTCATGGCCATCTCGCGGTATACTCCCTTTAGGCTTTCCTCCGCAATTAATGCGAGTTCCTCAGGATTCTCAATTAAATGAACTAGATATGTCAATTCTTCTTGCTTCAGGAGATCGCTCTTCGTTAGGACCATTATCTGCGGGAATAGGAAGCGGAATTGAACTGATGCGGCGAGGAAAAGCGTCGATATGAGCCCTGTCGGCTTACTTGCCAGAACCACGTCCGCTAAAAATAAGATCGCAGAACCTCCTCCTTTAGTTAATGTCTGAGCTATGTGGAGGCCCGAAGCCCTAAAAGCGAATAGCTCCATCTGACCTGGAGTATCTATTATCGCGTAATCGGCCTTTAACCCGGATATCTCCTCACGTAAATCTATGGCCTTCACGGCGAGGAGATCTGATGCTGCTATCATCGCCCCATTAGGACCCAAGTCATACCGTTCCATCACCTCTTGGACTGTCACGTAATCCCGAGCATCTACGTCAGGCCTGTAAGGCAACCACTCGGCGCCCGGATCGAGGTTTACTAAAGCTACATCAAATCCTTGATCGAGAAGCCAGTCGGAGAAAGCGCTAGCTAAAGTGGATTTACCGGAGCCAGCAGGGCCTATCAGGAACGTAAAAAACATGGAGACATTCCCTCTAAGTAATTCAACCTAACCTATCCTTCGTCTTTCTTCGAGGACAACCACCATTTTAAGTACTCACGCCTCCGATCACCCTCCCCTTTTTCAGAGGCCTGTCTAATTAAGGCAAGCTCTCTTTTGGCCAAGAAGTACTCCTCCCTGGTTAAGGTTAAACCGCAACTGGTGCAGACATAGGCCCTTTGCCCCGGATCGTATCTCATGAGCCCACCACATTCAGGGCAAGGCACACCAGGCATTTTATACGCACCAAGATCAGAGAGTGCTTACTGTAAGATAAGCATTACCTAATAGCCTAGTATTTAATGGGGGGTTAAAGCTTGCTAGTCCTCGTTCGACACGAAACGTACAGTTATCAGCGTTAAAAAGCGGAGAACCAGTGCCAGTTGCTCTTCACATAGTTCCCGATAATGGGTATCTTAGCACCACATTTCGGGCATCTATGATCCTTCGTGACGTTATACTCAACTATATCGAAGCCATAACGGCGTATGAGCACTATCCCGCATTCTGGGCAATACGTGCTCTCGAATGGATGGCCCGGCACATTCCCTATGTAAACGTACTTTAGACCCATTTCTTTCGCTACCTTATAATGTTTCATCAAAGTTTCGACGGGCGTTACATAATGATCTATCATCTTGTAATCGGGCATGAACCTAAGCAGATGGAATGGAACTTCAGGACCTAAGTTCTCGATAATCCATGAAACCAATTTCTTAAGGTCATCTAGCTTATCCCCATATTCAGGCACGACGAGGTCTGTGATCTCTATGAATATACCGTGTCTCTTCAATTCCAGGAGGAACTCGTATATAGGCGAGACATCATTAACGCTCATGAATTTACGGTGAAAATCCAAATTGCCATTACCTTTTACGTCAACAGTGGCCGCGAGGAGGTATGGTGCTAGTACCTTGACCGCTTCAGGGGTCATATAGCCATTAGTGACTATGGTATTGAAGAGGCCGTTTTCCTTTGCAATCCTAGCGGTATCATACATGAACTCGAAGAAGACCGTTGGCTCGTTATAGGTGTAAGCTATCCCCATCGCCCCATAACGCTTCGATAACTCGACTACCCTCTCAGGGGTGAAGGACTTGCCGTATATCTCCTGCGACTGGCTCAGAACCCAATTGTCACAGAAGAGACAACGGAAGTTACAGCCTACAGTGGAAATAGAGGTTATACCTGCTCCGGGCCATACATGGAATAAGGGCTTCTTTGTTATAGGATCAACGTTAAATGCCGTTAACTTTCCATAAACTAATGAGAAGAGCTTGCCGTCTTTATTCTCCCGTACTAGGCAGAAACCCCTGCCTCCCGGCGGTATTATGCAGCGTCTTCCACAAAGGTTACACCTAACACGTCCCCCTTCCAAACGCGTATATAACATAGCCTCCTTAACCAAGGGTCATCCCATGCCGTAAGCGATCGCATAATTTATATTCTTTACCTCATCCGCTACATTAGATGTCCTTCAAGGGGACGGAGTTCATGAAGCGCTTATTCCTCCTGCTCTCAGGGGAACACCCAACCCTACCCTTAGCTGAAGTTAATAGTATACTTGATGCTGAGGGAATTAAGTACGATATCCTAAGACGGCGCGATAGGCTCTTGATAGTAGGGGTACGTGATGAGGAAGTGAAAAGGACAGGTACCGCTATCCTAAATAGGGCCGCTATGACGAAGATAGTAGGCATGGTATTGGTCGAGAAGGAGTTTAGTGATTTCGTCTTCACCGAAATTAGGAGGTTAGAATGGAAGGATCTCCTCAAAGGCCATAGCTTCGCCGTGAGGTTTACGGTTTTAGGGGGGAAAAGAGCTGAGGTCAGTTCTCAGGAGTTAGAACGGGTTATAGGAGGTATCGTGAAGGCACGGAGTAATGCGCCTGTGAACTTAAGCTCACCTGACATAATGCTCCAAGGTATATTAATTGATGACCTATTCGTGTTCGGCATAAATTTAGGACACATAAGAGGTGGGGTATTTGAGATGAGAAGACCGAAGAACAGGCCTTTCTTCCATCCTTCAGCAATGGAACCTAAGCTGGCTAGGGTCCTCGTAAACCTCTCGAGGGCTAGGAAGGGGGAGGTATTCTTGGATCCCTTTTGCGGTTCTGGAGGTCTAATGATAGAAGCTGGTCTTATAGGCTGTCGTATAGCAGGCGGCGACATACTTCCTTATATGGTTAAGGGGGCGAGAGAGAATTTGCAGTACTTCGGCCTTGATCCAGGAGGCATAGTACTTCACGATGCCAGGAAACTACCTTTTCAGGATGTAGATGCTATAGCTACCGACCCCCCTTATGGTAGGTCCGCTACAACGAGGCGCGTACCGTTACCTGAGCTTCTAAAGGATTTCCTAGGGGAGGCTTACGAAGCCTTGGCCCCTAGGAGATATACCGTCATCGTGACGCCCTTAGGCGTAGAAGTCGGGGAATATGCCCTAACCATAGGCTTTGACATTGTGGAGGAACATAGGATGAGGGTACATAGAAGCCTTACTAGGAGGATTTTGATCCTGAGAAAGGGGTAATTAGCGATGATAGAAGTGATCTTCTTAGGTACGAGTGCCAGCATACCCACAAGGGAGAGGGGGCTACCTTGCATTGTCTTGAGGAGGAAAGGGGAGCTTCTGATGTTCGATTGTGGAGAGGGAGCTCAAAGGAATTTTCTCCAGGCTAAGCTAGGAGTAAATAGGCCGATGAGGATATTCATATCCCATCTACATGGGGACCACGTATTAGGCTTACCGGGACTACTTAGCAGTATGAGCCTATTGGGGAGGCGGAGGGCAGTGTTCATCTATGGGCCTAAGGGGCTTAGATCCTTACTTAATACGACGCTCTCTCTAATCCGATCCAACATAAACTACGAGATCCACGTCATGGAGGTGACAAGCGGCATCGTATGTGAGACTGAGGAATACGTCGTAAAAGCCGAGTGGGGAGTCCACTCCGTGCCTAACTTAATGTATCGAATAGAGGAAAGGGAAAGGCCCGGGAAGTTCCATCCTGAAAGGGCCCTCGAATTAGGCGTGCCTAGGGGGCCTCTTTGGGGACAGCTTCAGAGGGGAAAAGAGGTGACGCTCGAGGATGGAAGAATTATAAGGCCTGAGGATGTCATGGATGCACCTAGACCTGGCCTTAAAGTCGTATATACGGGCGACACGGGACCCTGTGAGGAAATAGCGTCTTTGTCTGAGGGGGCTGATCTCTTAATACACGAAGCTACATACTCGGACAACATGAGGGAAAGGGCTCTTGTAGAGGGGCACTCCACGGCCAAATTAGCTGCCGTGACAGCACATGAAGCACACGTGAGGAGGTTGGTCCTCACCCATATAAGCGCCAGATACTCACAGAACGACTGGATATTGGAGAAGGAAGCTAGGGAGGTGTTCCCCGCTACCATAATGGCGAGGGATTTCCTAAAGCTAAGGATAGAGTACCCAGCTAAACTCTAATCGGGAGGAGGATACTCTCTAATTGGACTGCCGCGGTGAGTCCTAGGGGCCAGCCAATCTATGAGGGCCTTAGGATCATCACACTCGATCTCGAACCTTATGGCCCCTAGAGGGGAATTTATCTCATCGTCGCAGAAGCTAACTATGCCCATTAAGGCCGCCTGCTTATGAAGCTTGAAGATTATCTTATTCCCAATGACCCCCGATTTCATATACTGTCTGGCCGCGTCAAGTATCCTCTCCACGCGCAGTAGCCTGTGAAGACGCAATAGCGATGATGATCCATAGCCCTCAGCCCGTATTATCTTCCACTCACCTTCTCTGATCACAGAGTAACGAGATGGTGTGAAGACGTTTGAGATAGCCTTACGTACCTTATTTGGGTTCTCGGTAGGCCTCACTTCGGCTTCTGCGATTACGCGAATTGGCATGAATAAGGAGCCTCCTTATCAATTCGTGTGCCTCCCTAAATACTTCAACAAGGGGCTTATTTTCATTTACTATCACGTAATCGGAAAGGAAAAAGAGGACGGGTAAGCCAAGCCTTATCTCTGAGATGTCCCGATATACGAAGTCCTCCCAGGTTTTAGGGTCATCGCTTCTCCCTCTACGTAAGAGCCTCCTAAAGCGGGCTCCCGGTGAAGCGTGGACGAAGATCAGCTTAAAGTTAGGCTCATAGTCCTTAAACCTGTAATACTCGAAATGACTGCGAAGGCCATCTACGAGAAGATACCTTGTGTCTAAATCTCTGATTATATTAATGCATCGTTTTGCGATAGCATCCGGCCCTTCCTTAATCCTAAGCTCCACTGCTAAGCGCGCGAGGACTTTACGGCTTATGTCGAGTCCCAGTCGTATGGCTTCTTCTCTGACTATGTCACCCATGGATATCGTTGTGATTCCGAGGGATCTAGCTACACTCGAGATGACACCTTTACCTGAGCCAGGCATTCCAGCTACTCCTAGTAGGAGCTTAAGATCTCCCATCCTCCCAAGGAAATTTAAGTTTGCACACGTCTATAAGGGCTTAGATAATGCCATTGGATCTTACCTAGGCGGATGGAATATGAGGTGCTTCATATCAATAGATGTCGAGGATGAGAAATTACTCGATGAGATAGAGAGGATCCAAGGGATGTTATTGGCCAGCAAGGCTAGAATCAAGCCAGTCGAGAGAAAGAATATTCACTTAACCATAAGGTTCCTCGGGGAGATACCCCAGAGCACTGTGAGAGAAGTGATAGAGGCTATGAAGAGGATAGAGTTTAGACGGTTCGAGGTGATGCTGGAGGGCATAGGATCCTTTCCGGAGAGGAGCAGCAGGCCAAGGGTTATATGGATAGGAGTAAGCGAGGGCAGTGAGGAGACCGTACTAATTCACAAAGCATTAGAGGAAGAGTTGAGACGGATAGGATTTCCTAAGGATAGAGAGAGGTTCGTTCCGCATATAACAATAGCAAGAGTTAAGTGGTCCACGCCTAAATTGGTGAAGATGATCAATGAGCTCAGGGATGTGAAAATAGGAAAGATGAGCGTTACTTCAATTAGGCTCAAGAAGAGCACGCTTACGAGTAAAGGGCCGATATATGAGACCCTTTTCGAGGTAAAGGGGATAGACGTTTAGTGGGGAGAGACGAAAGTGAATGTAGACGAGATAAAGCGGACAGTGCTTCGGAGGGAAAAACCATTAAAGGAGGATTATGAGCGGGCCGAGGAAGTCTTTAGACTAATGAAGGAGCGTGGATTAAGGATACTGAGGGAACAGGGGATAGAAGATGCAGATATCATGCTCGTAGGATCCATTGCTAAGGATACATGGCTTAGAGACGACAAGGATATGGACATCTTCGTGCTCTTTCCTCCAAGTATCAAGAAGGAGGATCTCAAAATCATAGGGTTACGAGTAGCGAAATCCATGGCAGTGGAGGGATATGAAGAGAAGTACGCTGAGCACCCTTATGTGGAAACTACTTACATGGGTTTCAGAATAGACATAGTCCCCTGCTTTAAGGTCAAGAGCCCTAAGGAGATAATCTCAGCTGTGGATAGAACACCGTTTCATACGGAGTATATAAGGAGGAGATTAAGGCCATATCAAAAGGATGAGGTGCGGATCTTAAAGCGGTTCCTAAAGGGCATAGGGGCTTATGGGGCTGAGGTTAAGGTAGAGGGATTCTCAGGGTACCTCACAGAGCTCCTGATCATAGCGTACGGGAGCTTCGAAGAGGTCATTAAGATGGTAGCTAAATGGAGGCCATGGAGGGTTGTAATCGATGTAGAGGGGCATCACGAGGATAAGAGGAAGGTGATCAAGCAGTTTAAGACACCGCTAATAGTGGTAGACCCCGTGGACCCGAGGAGAAACGCAGCCGCAGCGGTATCCCTCCAGAAGATGTCAGAATTCATAGCAGCCGCACAGCAGTTCCTATTAAAGCCCTCGTTAGTCTTCTTCTATCCACCTCAGCAAGTTCCGTTAGCTTCAGGGGAATTAAGCGCTATTCTTAAGCGAAGTGGAACCCACATAATTGCAGTACGTATAAGGCATCCCCCAATGGTCCCAGACATATTATGGGGCGAGCTAAAAAGAACCTTCAGGGGATTATGGAATTTGCTAGATAATGGCGGCTTCATAGTAAGGGATGGACATATATGGAGCGATGAAGAAGCATTAAGCATCCTTCTCTTTGAACTTGAGAGGGTGAAGCTTCCTAGGATGGAGGTACATAGGGGCCCTCACGTATATGATAGGGAGAACGCCCTTAAGTTCATTAAGAAATACCAAGGTATGGGCGATAGATGTATTGGTCCCTACATTAAGAATGGTAGATGGTACGTCTATCGTGAGCGGGAGCACAGTTACGTCAAGGATTTCATTGTAGCTAGAATTAGGAGCACTAGATTAGGCAAGGATATAAGGGAATTGATCGGAAGGGGAGTCGAAGTGTACGTGGACGAGGAGATAAATATGTTACTAGATAATGTGGAGTTCTCTCGTGAGCTAAGGAAGTTCCTGAAGAAGAAGCCGATATGGATGGTGGAGCATGAGGATAAAGGTCAAGGACGAGTTCTCACCTGAGCTAGCGCTTGTACTATGTTATCCTTATGTGAGCAAGGAGGAATATAGGAGGCGAATAATGGAGCTTATCGATCTCGGAGTTGAGGAAATAGAACTAAGCGGGCCTCTCAGGATAGGTAGCATAAGAGTATTGGGCAAAGGCTACAGGGGATTGGTAGTCAAGGCATATAGAGGAGGCGAACTCTATGCCCTCAAGGTAAGGAGAGTGGACTCTGAGAGGCCAAGCTTAGAGGAGGAGGCCATTTATAACAGAATAGCTAATGGGATTGGAGTTGGACCCACGGTATACGATTATAGCAGGAATTTCATACTCAGAGAATACGTTGATGGATTAGAGTTGGTACGATGGATTGAGACGGCGGGGAGTGAAGTACTAGATGTCATTAGAAAAATGTTATACCAGGCCTTTAAGCTAGATATGTTGGGCCTTGACCACGGCGAATTGGCCAGACCTCTTAGGAACGTACTGGTGAAGAAAGGAGGAGAGCCAGTAATCATAGACTTTGAGAGCGCAAGCTTAAAGAGGAGGGCACGTAATCTAACCAGGCTCTCGCAGTACCTTTTGTTAAGGGATAATATCATTAGTAAAAGAGTACGCGAGGAGATCGGCGCATTGGATAAGAACCAAATATTAAAGGTCTTAAGGGATTATAAGAGGAACCCATCACTGAGGACTTTTAGGGCCTTCTTGAAGACAATCCGGCTATGACCGATATCGTGAAACCTTTAATAGAATCCATTGAAAATATTAAAAGTGACGTACTGGGGCCGTCGTCTAGCTTGGTAGGATGCCAGCCTGGGGGCTGGGAAAAGATCCCAGCCAGATCGCTGGTGATCCCGGGTTCAAATCCCGGCGGCCCCATCATTAGACATACATTTTAACCAACAATGAAGGGAGAGAGGTCATACTCTTTTAATGGGCTTTAGTAGTAAAGTGATGACCTTGTAGGGGGCTACATCAAGCTCTATTTCGCGTTTTGACTCTGTTTTAATCGAAGCGATCGGGGTTTCGTTTAAGTTTGCCAGCCATGCCTTCTCGATATCAAAACCCAGGCTTAGTTTAGCACGTTCGTGTTTTCCTGACACATTATAGAATCTAAGGACTATGTTATCACTATCTTCGGCCTTCTTCACAGCGGTTAAGATAAGGACATCAGGCTCAAGGCTTAGTAACGAGTTAACGGGGGCAAGTTCGCCTTGCCTAGAGCTCGTGGAAGTGGAGGTGACATAGAGTAACGGGATCGCGAATTCCCTAGCTACTTTATAGGCCTTTGAGCTAAGCCAGTCACCCTCATGTGGTATTATCGAATACTCGAATGTTAACTTACGCTTGCATTGCGCCTCAGGGACTGGGATGCCAGGACCAGCATGCCCTTTACGAGTTAATAAATCACCCCTGGATAGCCAGCCTACTGCTCTGATTAATGTTAGATATAATGTAATGCCGTTCTCCTCCTTAGCTTCGTACTCTGGGAGACCTCGATTCGCTAACATGACGCCGTATTTACCATCGCTTACATCGACCCAGAAGAGTTGGGGATGCGTTGTAGGCGGGCGCTCGACCCAGTCCTCACCCTTACTCACAGGCTTTACAGGACGGGATAGGACATAGAAATGTCCATCAACATGACATATATCAGAGACAAGCCCTGTCGGAAAACGCACCCTCAGCCTATGATCCTCAGCCGTATTGTCTACAGTAGTGAATATGTCGATCCTGGGAATACCCGTGTATAAGCGCACCTCCGTAACTATCGGCAGGTCTACGAGAACAGAGCTTCTCTTCTGGCCTTCAAGCCCCTTGGGCACTTTCATGACGACGTTTATCTTCATAATGGCTCCAACTAGACCTACGTGAGTTTCTATCTCAGCTTCAAAATCAGTACTCAATATAGGCACGTCCTCTCCCTTAGGAGGGGAGTAGTTGTACTCGTCGCCTGCGTCGGCTTCATCTACGAATACATTGAAGTCTTCAAGGACTCGGCCATGTCTCTTATCGATTATTCTTAACGCACCGCCCCTTTGGGGGTCTGCCTCGACTCGGAAGTATTCATTCTCTATGAAATGCGGTCCAGCCCTCAGGGCCTGTGACTCGGACTCCGTTTTCTTCTGCTTAATCAACGAGAAAACCTTAAAGCCGCAGGAGGGCACATCCCTAGCGGCGAATATGAACTCCGAGAGATCACCCCAGTAGGATACAGGACGCACTTGCTGAACAGGATGCTCTGTGCCCGTTTCATCTACTAGGCGGTATTCCTCATCCTCCTCGAGCGCAGGTAACAATAAGGTCACCGCGTCAGTACGTAGCCAGTTTAATGGGTTGTAGACTAAAACCCTCAAACTCCCTTCCATGGGGGCCTTAACGTACGAAAGCAGGAACTTAGCGGCATCATGAGCTATATTACTGGCTATTTCTATGGCTTGGTGAAAACGGACTTCGTTCTCTTTATGGACCGGATCGGTGCCGCTACCATATATGCTATCGTGTGCATGGTTCCTTAGTACACGTTTCCAGGCCGATAGAAGGAGGGCGTGAGGATATCGTTTGCCGAGCAGGTAAGCCCACAGAGATAAGGGCTCTGCATAATGTTCTAGGAGGAGCTGTGATCGATAATTCAATTGCTTTAAGTAGATCCTACTAGAGAGGACTCCGACCAGGAGGAAGTGATACTTAGCCCCTCTTAGCTCGCCCCTATAAACCTTTAGCTTGTCCTTAACGCGTCGGACGAGCGCTATATAGTCGGCTAAGGTTCCATGTCTTATAGTGGATTCAGGATGTTTAGCTTTGAAAATCCTCAGCGCATTAAGTACCTCGGGTTGAGGGGGTTGATGATCACAACCATTCATTAAGAGCACCGCACCTGACTTAGCCCTAGGTAACAAGGCTTCTATCAGCTTAGAGATCCTATCGCATACATGCTCAGGGTCTATCTTAGGTGGATTATCATAAACCCTTAAGAAGGCCGAAAGCCAGCCCTCAGGTGATCGCCATATGTCAGCGTCATAATGATAGAGGTTCAAGTTGCAATAACCATAGGGCATGTGTACAGCGATCACTTGACTTCCATCGGGTGCCTCCCATAGGAACTCAACGCCGAGTTCCTCCGCTTCATCACCCATACCTCGCATGAACACGAAGTTATCTATATCAAAACCACGTAGTATCTGAGGTAGCTGTGGTACATGGCCGAACGTATCAGGAAGATAGCCTACCTTCATGACGCTACCGTACATCGCAGCCATTCTATGGCCTATGAGGAGGTTACGTACTAAAGCCTCCGGACTAGCTAAGCTTTCATCGGGTTGCGTGAACCAGGGGCCTATGAGTAATCGTCCCTCGCTTACGTACTTCCTTATGAGGGGAGCTTTTTCGGGGGCTACTTCAAGGAAGTCCTCTAGGACAGCGGTCTGACCGTCTAGTGTGAAAGACTTGAACTCGGGGACCTCCTCTAGTACTCGAAGGAGTTTATCCATGACCTTAAGGAGGCGCATCCTATATTCCTGAAACGTCAGGTACCATTCTCGATCCCAATGCGTATGCGAGACCAATATCCCAATACCCTTAGACATCGCATTCAACCGTTTTTATAGTGATACGTTAAGGCTAAAAGCGGTTACCATGCAATTCTTATGTCGTTCATGAGGAACTTAAGGAGCACCATTCCATAACGCAGGGAATCTCCAGTTAACAAGTTCGAAAGGGACTGCTCACATAGAGGAAATTGCATGTCGTTATGATCGATAATTCCTCCGAATATCCATAGGAGTGAGTCGATGCGAAGAGGAGGTACATTAACACAGCCACATATATCGGCCCAAACTGACCTGACTAGTCCTTGTTTCTTAGCTTTAAGGAGTCTAGCGAGAGAGCGATACTCCTTAGGCCCAGTAGGTCTTGGATAGGCGCTCACTATCCCGCTCGTAAGGCTTACTAAGCATACCCTATAATCAGCTGGAATGGGTATTTCCATTGGAGGGTTAATATAAACTTCAAGCGCCTTCAAAACATAGTAGTACATCTTAATGGCGAAGACTATGGTCTTGGAGTCCCTAGGCGAGCTCATCTCTCGTGAGAGGAGAAGCCATATAGAGCGCAGGTCTTGCCAGATGAACGGGAATTTGTTAACGTAGGCCGGAACGAAACTCCTGATGAAACGGTCTATCCTACCTAGCCTGCTCCTGCGTAGGCGCATTAAACTCGGGCTTTGCATAACGAAGAGCTTAAGCATCCTGAAAGCGTCATCGAGACCACTTGGGGTTGATTTGCGGATCAAAGATAACAGCCACTTCCAATGTTCTTCCCCCTTCCTTGACAGCTGATAGCTGACGAGAGAGACACCGAGTATTATCACAGCTGCCGTCACTACGTCCGGACAAATATCGACTATTTCACGGACTACACTAAATTGAACATCTTTATCTTCAAGTAGATTAAGGAGCTTAGGTAAACGCTCATCGCTAAATAAGCGCTTGGCAAGCGTAATTGCCCTTTCATTAACCACTAAGCTTGACCTCACCTTCCTCACTTTCCGTTAACGGATTTCCCCAAGTGTTTAAGAAGCATAATCTCTTAAGAGGGGTACGCGGCTCCTTAGCTTTTCTGCAAAGGGGGTGACCTATCGGAATGATAGCGGCTAAGCAGTAGGCCTTAGGTACGTTTAGCACTTCATTCACATCCTCACTTCTAGAAGGCGTGTATGTTAATGAGGCTAGTCCTCTTTCTTCGAGCGCTAAAATCAAATACCCTATGGCCAGCCATGTTGATTCCGAAGCATAGGGCTCGTCCTTCTTAAAGAAGATCAACACGAGCACAGGCGCATCTGTTAAAAATGGCTTCCTCCAACTTATGCCTTTATCTCGTAACCAGTTTTTAAACCATGAAGGCGCGATCTTATGGAATTCCCTTTCAGCAAGTTCGCAGACGTGACGTATTTTGCTTTTCACATGATCATCCGTGACTATCAGAAAACGCCAGGGCTGGCGGTTCGCTCCAGATGGAGCTTCATGTGCCACTCGTATGGCATAAATTACATCGGCTAAATGAATTGGATCTCTTGAGAAGGCGCGGATGCTAGCTCTCCTAGTAGCTAGGTCAAGCAACTTGGGCATCACAGGGACCCACTAAGTCTATTGAAATAGCCTCTTGAAATATCTTAAGGGCTTATGAGCGATAGGGGATTACGCTTAAGCATGACCTCCAAATCATCAGGAAGGAGTCCTCTTTCGAGGAGTAAAGGAAGGCATTTAAACCATATACCTAAGGGATCGATATCGATCATATAGCCGTAATCGCTCGTCAGAATGCAGTGCTCAGGAGACGCTTCGCGGATGACCTTAATGAATGCTTCTATGGACGAAGCATCATGCGTAAGCATTAAGCGAGATAAGGGAAGTTCTATATAAGCTCCTGCATTCACTAATCGCGTTATCTGCTTACCCGTCATCAGCGTAGGACCCCATATAGGATGCGTCACCATGATGCGTTTAACACCCATATGGACGGCTTCGTTAACTAGAATGCTTACCTCGCTGGGAGATAGGTGCCCTGTAGCTAAAACGAGGTCGTTATCGGCTATCAAGCCTAATATCTCCTCTACTTCAGGTAGAAGATCGCCTTTAATAGATAGAATGGAAAGGCCACCACCCTTTTCCCGATAGTAATGCCTATGATTCCATGCATCTATGGTCGGCATCCAGATGACCTTGGCCCCCATCTTGAGCCCCACCTTTACAGCATTGACGTTAAAGCCGCCAATACAATAGTTAAGAGTTAAACTACCATAGACCTCAAATCCCATAAGTATATTAAGCGTCCTGGCTAAAGCCACCGTAGGGTAATAATGACTCTTAAGAACTATGGCTTTGAGGCCTAGCTCTTTAGCTCGCGAAATGAGTTTTACGATATCCACAGTATACGGCACGTAATCGGGAGAAGCGTGTACGTGGAGATCAACGGAACCCCTTAGTAAGTTCCTCACTACATCCGATGCATTGTCCATGTTTAAGTACTAATGATGCTTAAGGTAAAAGACCTACGTTAGTTTACCTCTGGTGAGATGAAGTTGATCTAATGCTAATGCGGTAAAAAGACCACATTCCTCAAGGAGAAGAGAGCGAATATCGATAGCGTAATGATCGCGAGGAGAGGCACTGACCTAAATCCCGCCTCAAACGCGGCTATGGATACAGCTATGAATATCACGAAGAACATTAGGTTCGCTAGACCTAAGAGTAGCCTCAACGAACCGAATATTATCAAGAGACCAGATAGAATGGCCGATGTGATTATGGCTAATATAGGAATACCACGCCTTCCTGTGACGGAGAATATGGATGGAATAACGCCATCTCTACCCAGAGCATAAAGTAGACGCGACACGACGAACATGTTAGCATTTAAGGCTGTAAACGCTGAAAGCACAGCGCTCGCCGTAACAGACATCACACCAGCGCTTCCTAGCGCTCTCTCGCCAAGAGCAGCTAAAAGCGTGTACTCATTATAAGCAGACATGGATCTCGACAATATCGCTATGAGGATGTATATCAGTGAAACTATGGTTAGAGAGGCGAATATCGCTAGCTTAGCATCGCGCTCAGGATTCACAAGCTCGCCACTTGCACTAGCTATCACCTCAAATCCTTCGAATCCGAGGAAAAGCAGGCTAGCCGCCTCTAAGAGTCTTAAGGGACTGGTTTTAACCTGTGGTAACGAGGGCGTTATCAGCTGAGACGCCTTAGCTATTATCACTATTAAAACTAGGATCTTTACGCTTGAGATAATAAGCTCTACGAGGCCGCTCTCCTTAGCCCCACATAAGTTAAGCAGTGTTATGATGAGGAGTAATATTAGTGCGATTAGGATCTTGTCGAGGTTCACAAAGAGCTCGACATACTCAGCCGCCATGTAAGCGTAGAATGAAGACGCGGTGATGTATGCTAGGAGCTGGCATAGGCATATCAGAAGACCCGCTTTCTCGCCCAAGATACCATTTACTATGGAATAACTGCCACCGCTATCGGGCAATATAGTGCATAGCTTAGCATAGGAGTAAGCCGCCAATGAAGCCACCATAGCGGCTAGGAGAAATGCTACATCTGCAGCCCCCTCGGTGATCCTCATCGCTATACCTGAACCAGCATAGATAGTACCGCCTATCATAGCGCCTATTCCAAGCCCTATTGCCTCGATTACGCCTAATCGTTTTGGCAATCCCTGCGTCTTCATGGCTGAATATTTCACGTGTGCTAATCCTTGATTTATACTTGACGTTTATCAAGTGGCTAATCATAGAGGGGATTCAAGAATTGATGAGTAATGAGCATTAATTTATGAAATTAAAATGAGAGATATCGTCCAAAAATTAATTCAAAATTATATGAATAACATATGATGAGTTAATGAATAACAATTAATAGATATGTAATTTTAAATGAATAATAATTAAGATAATTTCACGACCATAAGGGCTGTAGGGATCTAAGTTAGCCTTAAAGATGCTTTATTTACTTTGATTAGCGAATTAAGAAGATATGGGGTTAAGATGAGCCTAAGGTTCTTACGCTTAAAAATGCCCAAGGAGATAGAGAGATTAGAGGAATTAGGCAAGTTCCATGAAGCCGAAATATTGATTAAAGAGTTATTAAAGAGATCTCAGATTCGCTTAGAGGAGAGGGATAGGTTCTATTTTGAACTCATGAGACTTCAGGTTTTAAGAGGAGAATATTCTCTAAATTTCAACGAAGCACTAAAGAAATTCAAGGAAGAAGTACCAGACATAACGTTGGATGAGTTCAATGAGCTTATAAGAAAGAGGAAAATTGACTGCAGAGAAATAGACGGGAAGACCATGTTCTTTAAGAACTTCATATATAACTTCTTTAAGCTCAATGAGGACTGGAAGAAAAGAAGAGTTAAGAGGGAAGATCCGCTGAGGGAAAAAGCTAGGAAAGCGTTATTTAAGCATCAAGATCGAATCGTTGAACTCGCTAAAGATGTAGGCGGATATGTGAGTTGTGCTAAGTTCAGGATAAGGCATACCATTAGGATAAAGGCCTCAGCGCTATCGAGGGGGGAAGAAGTTAAAGTATGGATCCCCATACCTAGGAGGTGCGAGCTCCATCCTGAAGTGAAGATCATGGCATATCATCCTGTTAAGCCCTACATTGCGCATGAGGAGATACCCCAAAGAACGGCGTATTTCGAGGCGGATTATAACGGTAAGGGCGATATGGCCTTCTGGATAGAGTACGAGTACGTAGCTCGAGCGTATTATAGAAGAGTGAAACCGGATTACGTGAGACCATACGACGAAGAGAGTGACATATACGTAAGATATACATCTGAGCAAGAGCCGCACATAGCCTTCACTCCTCATTTGGAGGAACTAGCACGTGAAATCATCAAGGGAGAGGATAATCCCTACTTGAAAGCCAAGAAGATATTCGATTGGATAGTCAAAAACATCACCTACAACTTACCCTATGAATACATAGTCTACGACAATATACCGGAGTACGTGGTCAGGGATAGGAGAGGCGATTGCGGAATGCAAGCATTGCTTTTCATAACCCTCTGTAGAATAGCGGGAATCCCCGCCAGGTGGCAATCAGGTTGGTATATGAACCCCATAAAGCCGGGGATGCATGATTGGGGGCAGTTTTACGTAGAGCCTTATGGCTGGATGTACGCTGATCCTTCCTTCGCAGGCTCGATGCCCAGGGAGAGAAAGGACTTTTACTTTGGTAATATAGATGGTTTCAGGATGGCGGCTAATAATGATATAGCGACTCAGTTCGATCCACCTAAGCGTTACTTCCGCTCCGATCCAGTGGATAATCAGCGAGGAGAGGTGGAGACCGAGGCTGGGAATTTATACTATGATAAATGGGATTTCGAGGTGGAGATACATAGATATGATGTGATGTAGGAAAGGCGATTCACTTTAAACCTTTTATCTCGAGGCAGAGAGTTTCTCTAGATCGACCATTTCATCGACCCGTCGCCTTAGAGAACACTTCCCGTGCCTTTCTAATGACGCAGATTAGGTCCTCAGCTTTAAGACCTGCGGAAGACTTGACGTTTCTCTTAAAGCTCTCGATGACGCTATCCTCCACTTGATCAGACGTTATCCTCAAACCTTCGAGCCCCCCAGCTATTGCATCTAGCGCTTTAGGAGGCTCTACAAAAAAGTCCCCCGAAATAAGAGCCTTTTCTATCACTCCGTCCACGACTTCAATGATGAACCTAACCGTCTTTAGAGCCTTATAATCCACGAATAGAATGAAGTGCCCCTCACGTATCTTAACGATTCTAGTCCCCGGGGCGTATCCTTCGAGGAGGGATTGCTTATCATAAAAGCCTCCATACATCCAAGATGGGCTCTTGAATTTCTCTACGAGACCCTCCCAAACACTTTTCTCTTCCGCTGTAAGTTCGCCCTTGACGAGCCTTATCCGTAATGCATCCTCAAAGCATTCGATCAGTCTCCTCACGATCTCGTCTCTGGGAGGGATATACCCTAGCTCCCCTTTCATGCTTGATACCCATTCCTGCATCGTCTTGAAGACCTTATCCCGCATCTTCTCACTGGGTACCCTAAGTACTTTAGATGCCATCTCGGCGTTGAAGTTTAGTATTACGTTGCCTATAAGAACCATAGCGTCATAAAGTCTAGCAGCACCATTTCCCGATATCTTTTTGCCATGAACAACCACATCGTTTACGGGTTTATACTCAGCGGGAATTCCGTAGCTACGATAGAACTTAACGATCACCTTCAAGAGCTTTTTGAAGAAATCCGCTGGGGTACCCCTAGCAAGCTCATGATCCTTATGAACTATCACGTGATAAAATACTTGGTTTTCGTCTAGCCAGACGGCACCTCCACCGACCTGTCTCTTGACCACGGGCACGCCCACCCTCTTGCAGAACTCAAGATCCACTTCCAGTTCAGGGAGTTGGTGTATGCCTATGCATACATAAGGCGAGCTGGGCCAGCAGATGTTTAAAGTGTTCGGCGCTAACCCTTTGCTCACACCCCAGGCTACAGCCTCATAGGCCGTCTGTATCCTATACCCATCTAAAGCCCCTAACATGAGCAGACGCCATTCTTCCATGGAACATCACCTCTGGCCATTTCCTGAGGGTCTTCAGATATATGTCCCTGAACATAAGTTAAATTTAGTTCGTGGAGAAGGGTACTGATCTCTAGCTAAGGAACCCAAAGTTTCTGCCTCCTTAGGAGCCGAGCTCTTCTCTTCACACCTAAAACACTACAATTTGGGAGTTCTCATAAAGCCACCTCACCAGATGGTCCAAGTCTATAGAAGTGAGTATACTTTTCACCTGTGCTTCCTCCGCATGCGTCACGGGATGTTTAGGTACTAACCTACAGGCGACTCTGTGGGCTGTAGCAACATCATATACTCCTAACCTGCGCGCCAGGCCTGCTATCTCATTCTTATCCAAACCTATGAGGGGGCGTAAGATCGGCAACTTGATCAGCTTGCTTAGGATGAGTAGGTTGTCCAGGGTTTGAGACGCCACTTGACCGAGACTCTCACCAGTTACTATCGCTTTAGCGCCCTCCTTGATGGCCACAGCCTCCGCTACTAAGTACATTAAGGATTTACACACTAAGCAACGGTACTTAGGCTCCAATCCGCTTATCATCGAATGGGCTAGGCCTAGGGGAGTTACGTATATCTTCCACTTCCTAGGCACCCAGTCCCTTAGCCAGAACAACACGTCCATAGCCCGTCTCCTTCCCTCCCCCTCAAAATACGGCGTCAAATCGCAGAAAACGGGGATAACTTCGCATCCCCTTTTCATGATCATCCACGCTGCAATGGCGCTGTCCATGCCTCCCGAGATCAAGGCTACTGCCTTCCCCTCAACCCCATAAGGAAGGCCGCCTGGCCCTTTTATGATCTCGTGAAATATATAGGCCCTGTCACCGCGGATCTCTACGGATAGCTCCACTTCGGGCCTCTCTAAGTTGACCTTAACCCCCGGTTTCGCCTCTAATATCGCCTTCCCTAGAATCCTGGCAACCTCAACGCTGGTCATCGGGTATGACTTATCGGCTCGATGTACCCTAACGGCGAAGGTTAAGCCCTCCGCTAATACCCTTCTAGAATATTCTACTACGGCATTTACGAGCTCCTCCAGATCACGTGAGCATTCCATCACGGGGCTCACGGATACCACGCCGAATACCTTAGGGAGCACGAGAAGTGCCTTCCTAAGCTCTCTAGTGCGGACGAATATCCTACCACCCTCCTTAGTCATGTTAACATCACATACGCCCGCAATTCTGAGCTGCTCTCGTATGTTATCTATTAGAACGCGCTCCATTCTCCTCCTTACCTTAGGTGACTTCAGGGTTATCTCGCCATATCTAACGAGGATCGTAGAGTACAAGGAGTAACCCCTCAATAGCTCAGCTTTAGAAACACCGCAGGTAACTAACTATACTAGCCGCCATTTATCGTTATGGTCGTCCATCCCTCTTTATGGTATCGCCTTCACGTAAGACCACAGAGGAGCATGTATCATGGTGCCTCATAGTCAGCGATACTCTTAACATCTCCACTGCGTATGGCCTCTACCTCATGATCCTCAATTTCGTATATAAGATAATTGACTAACTCGTCTGATATCAAAGGCCTACCGTTGATAACCGGGAACATATAAGGAAGCTCTATGGTGAAGTACTCGTTAACCCTAATTTCGAGGCCGTTCACTACTGGGATTTGACTTAATGACGCACCTTTGCTTACCATGAATGCTATATAGATCGCCCCATCTACTGAGAATTGCCCTTCACCTAGGTTCCTAGCCTTGCACCCGGGTAACCTGCTCGTTAAGAGAACTCTAGTCCTCCCTCTAGGAGGGTGATCTCCCATTATACCGCCGATTACAACGAAATCTACATCCTTCATATCGCACGTATCTAGTCTTTTAAATGCTTGAGGATCGAGTACTAATACTCTCTCCGGTGGTGAGCCGACCTCGGTTATGCTCATACTTGAGACTATGGCAATCCTCTTAAGGATGCGCGCTTCCCGCGGATCCTTGACATTTGTAATCAACAAGCGCTCCCTTCCTACGATCTCTGAGGCGTGTTTGTATTCAAGCCATGCCCACTTGCTTAAAACAGGCTCTAGGTGCTCTATTACAAAGAGCACCATAGTCTCATTAAATGTTCTGCCCCAGTCTTTTATAACTCATTCATGGAGAGAGGGGAGTTAGAACATAACCTTGTAGTGTACTATCATTATTTCGGTAACGAAAAGATAGAGGGCACTAATTAGTCAAAAAGATATTTATCCTGTAACACACGTCCTGTGATGTGGTGGTTAAGTGGAAGTACCAGAAATTCACCAGGAAAGTACTTCCCAAAAACAGAATATGTGTACTATTTAGTCGGATCTCTCTTTACTGCATCCATTTCCTTCATAATGCCCGTCTATGCGGTATTCCTCATCGAAAGGGGACTAGATTATAAGGGCGTGGCATTAGTAGATGGCTTTTACATGACGACAAGCGCCCTGCTGGACTATCCCACGGAAGGGTTAGCGGACGGATATGGCAGGGGGCGTATAACGGCGTTGGCCTGTCTCTCTTTTGGGCTCGGACCGCTCAGCTACAGCTTCTCCAGGACATTGCCGCAACTCCTCCTCTCGGAGCTTTTAGCAGCTTTAGGGTTGGCCTTGTAGAGCGGGACCTTTATGGCATGGCTCATCGACTCGCTGAAGGAGAAGAATAGAGCACAGGAGATACCAGTCATATCGGGGAATGCCGAGATCCTGTCCCGATTAGTAGGCATGAGTGGTGCTTTTATCGGCGGGCTAATAGCAGAGTATAGCCTGGAGCTCCCCTTCGCAATGGGCGCTTTCCTATGCTTTGCCGTCATAATCCCGACTTTACCGTGAACCCTCCCCTTATGCTTACGCTCATAGTCAACCCATATGTGTTCATCGTTGCGAGCATGCCCCTGGAGATAGGGCTCGGGATCTTAAGCCCAACTATAAGCGCATGGATGAATGAGTATATCCCCGAGTAGCGAAAGAGCAACCGTGATAAGCCTACATAGGATCTTGACATTGCTCTTTAGTGTTCTGGGAATCAGCATCATGGGGGTTTTAAGCGATCTAGGATCCCCTAAGCTGGCATACATGTCCAGCTTTATAGCGATTATTGTAGCCATATTACTCCACTCCAGAACGACGAAAGGTGATAATATTCGATGACATCCATGGTAATATGTTGAAGTCCGAAGAAAAAAGCTGAAGTTAATGGCCTTTTTGGGATTAAGATCTTAAGTAGCCCATCTCTTGAAAGCACGTGATACCCTTGCGAGGAGGACGCGAATCGGTAGGCCCTGGGGGCATTTCTTTTCACACTCTCCGCATTTAATGCATCGATCAGCTCTCCTCTCCTCCGGGATCGTATCGAAGTACTCCTGCGCGATCTCTCGGCGTCTTTGATCATCCTGCGCTCTAAGGAATTCATTGATGAATCGCATGATCTCAGGTATATCGACGCCTTGAGGGCAGGGCATGCAATATCGACAGCCTGTACAGCCCACGAAGCCGTATTGGAGGTACTTTTCCCGTACTCGCTCAACGATCTTCAGCTCTTCTTCAGTAAGTATGTTAGGACCTGAGCGCTCGGCGATCTTTATGTTCTCGATGACCTGCTCCATAGTACTCATGCCGCTTAAAGCGACGGAGACCTCAGGGTGATTCCAAACCCATAGTAAGGCCCATTCGACTGGCGACCTCTTTACCTTAGCCTCCTCCCATATGGCCTTAACCTCAGGTGGGGGCGGGAGAGCAAGCAGGCCTCCTTTCAGGGGCTCCATGATCACTACAGCGAGACCCTTCGATGCCGCGTATTTGAGTCCCTGCGTCCCAGGCGTGTACTTGCTACTCTCCGTATCCATGATGTTATATTGTATTTGACAAAAAGTCCATCCCTCATATCCATCGATTATCTCCTTGAAGACCTCGAACTCATCATGAAAGCTGAAGCCGAGGTGTCCTATCCTTCCTTCATCCACCTGCTTCTCAGCCCAATCGAGTATGTTTAAATCCAAGGTCTTGCGCCACCTCTCCCTATTAAGACCGTGCATGAGGTAGAAGTCTATGTGATCCACCTGAAGTCTCCTCAACTGCTCTTCGAAGATCCTATCTAAGTCCTCCTTGGTCTTAACTAAGCCGATAGGCATCTTAGTCGCGATCCTCACCTTTTCGCGGTAACCATCCTTTAAGGCCTTCCCGACCAAAACCTCGCTATTTCCACCATGATACATGTAAGCGGTATCTATGTAGTTCACACCATGATCTATCGCGAACCTTATCATCCGAATCGCTTCAGGCTCATTGATCTTGCTCATATCCCCTCCGATCACCGGCAATCGCATGGCGCCGAATCCGAGCACGGAGACGTACCAGTCTAGCTTACCGAACCTCCTATACTTCAAGCGAGCGCACCTCCTTAAAGGTTCCCTTAATTGGAGAAGAATTCATTATTTTAAGTGTTCTGATATATCGCATCTAAAAGATAACGCTTTTGATAACATCTTTAGATAATACTATCGTTGCACTAGATATCAACATTGTTGTTAAAAGCATCTTAGAGTATCAAGACACGTTCACTCCTAAGAGGGACGAAGGATAGGCTAGCTACATTAAGCCTGATACTCCTCCTACTGAAGTAAGGGATTTTGCTTCTGGGGTGTTCATTAGTCTTGTGTTCACAGACGCTCTAGGTTCCGCTTGGTCTTGCTAAGTAGCTTCTTGGACTTCTCAGTCATATTTAGTTACTAAGAGCAAAATAACCTAGGTTATGACCCCACTAGGATCTTAGACCTTATCCCGTATCTTCTCACATGTACATGACAATCGTCTATGGTCACCTCCTCAGACCGCTTATTCAGCGGAAGAGGAGGTCATCTATTCAGAGGTCATACTTATGGAGAATAGCCAGAAGAAAGCGAGAGCCGTCAGGACAGAGAGGTAGAGGCTGATAGTATTCCTTGAAAGAAGGACTTTGAAGGATGCCCAGCTAACTAAGGCATTATAACCTGGAAAAGGATCTCAGGGAAACAATTAATCTGGCTCTCCACGAGGCGGAGCTCAACAGAGAACTTAAGAAAAAGCCTGAGAAAGTAGTGAACGGGATACTTAGGGAGGATCTTGGCCCCTTGCTGAAGCAGCCCACCAGAAGGCGGAGGATAAAGTTCTATTCAGAAGCTTTATCGAACTCTACGGATTGATAAAGAGAGATGAAGAGAAGCTAACCAGCGGGCTATAAGAATCTGAAGGATGCTCTTATAAGGCAATATACTGTGAGAAGGAAGAAAATATCGAAATTTTAAAACAGATAAGGTAATTAAAGTTATATAGGGAGATGAAATTCATGAATGGAGAATGGGAAGATGTTAAGGATGTTCTTAATTTTATGGCTAAAGAGCTTAAAGTTTCTTATTCAAAGGCCAGAAGACTTCTCCATAGATACGTATGTAAAGGACTTTGTAGTTGGTATCGTGA
>JAGGXX010000013.1 GCA_021162845.1 Thermoprotei archaeon
CTAAGTTAAGGAAGATATTGAAATCCAAGGGGGCCATGACCGGTATAGAGACGGCCATAATACTGATAGCCTTCGTCATAGTAGCCGCCTCATTCGCCTTCGTCGTACTGAACATGGGTTTCTTCACTGCACAGAGAAGCAAGACGGTCATAGGCTCGGGCCTCTCCGAGGCCTCATCGGCTATAGAGATAGACGGATCGGTGATAGCACATGGTGTGCCTGAGAATTACGTAGGCACACTCCCTTCAGATCTATCAGAGGCAGTAAAGGAAGACTTGAGTACCCTTCTTGAGGATTATGAATATGGGTTTGCCTATAAAGTAGTGGTTTACATAAAACTATCGAGTGGTAGACAACCTGTGGAACTGACCCGAGGCAAGCTCGTAATCGCATATACTAATCCTAGAGTCTCAATAGATAACATATACCCTGAGGGCACACAGAGTTACTTAGAGGACATATGCAAAGTCGAGAAAGTGGTAGGCGATGATGATATGTTATTAGAGGAGGGCGAGAAGTTCAAAATCATCATTAACTTAGGTGAACTCTATGCCCACTTCGGCGATGTAGTTAGTTTGATGGGCATCTCTTACATGACCGATAAAGGAGATATCTTCGTGGGTACACATGAGACGTTCACGATAGAGGTGAAGCCACCAGTCGGTGCAATATTGACAATAGAGCGCATGATACCTCCAGCCATCGACTACGTAATGAACCTATCGTAAGCCAAAGGGCCCCCTAAAACCCCTTTCCCAAATTAACGTTTTATGAGGTGGAAGAGGTTGAATCATAGTGCGCTAGGCAGGGTCAGGTACGTGATGCTGGACGATTATAGCATAAGGTTCATGCTAGCGGCCATGAGGAAGACGTTCGGTGCCTGGAGCGCTAGCCTGAGGTTTTACCTAGGCTCCTTCTTGGGCGCAGGGCTCGCAGAGAGGCTCGAGCTTAATGGCTTAAGGGGGATCAGCGCCTTAATGAGGCTAGAGGAGATATACGAGGAGATGGGGTGGGGTAAAATGAAGGTAGTGCGTTTCGACCCCATGAAGGGGATCATAGTCCTCGTCCTAAAGGATTCCTTGGAGGGGATGGCAACAAATGACGGTTGCCATATAACGAGGGGGCACTTGGCAGGCTTCGTCTCCTATGTGCTCAATACGCGCGTTAGCGTGGAGGAGGTAGCCTGTGTGTCGAGGGGCGATGGCCGTTGTGAGTTCGTGATCCGTATTTAAAAATTTGAGGAAGGGATTGAGATGGCTAAAGTATACGTGATCCCCCTAGGCGCGATCGCCATGACCACCAGCCTGATATTGGACCTCACGGCTTTAAGGCTTCCCTGGGGGGTCATATACGACCCGGTTACGCAGAGCAACCTAGAGGTGCTATTGCCATATGCGGAGGGGAACCTAAAGGCGGTCTATGTGCTGATGATGGCCGGAATGCTGCTAGCGCTGCTCAGCGCCTTCCTCAACGTAAGGGACTACAGGGGATCCTTCATAGGTTCCTCATTAGCTATGATATCTGCCACATCAAGTGCTTCATCCATAACGCTGTTCGTGCTACTATCCTGGGGTCTACTGCGTTTCACGGAGACTGGGATACACGCTGCCCTCATATCGATGATAATTAAACTCCTGGGTGCTGTATTCATGAAGGCTCCCTTAGGGGCCATAGTCGTGGAGGTGGTGAAGCCGTATAGGCGGCACAGGTATCAGATAACGATAAGCTATTCGCTTATCGGATGAATCCCCCTGTGATGATTTTTCTCATAACCTTAATATTTTCATCAGGATAACTTTTGACGGTGATCTGGATGAGGGGAAACGTGATACTCGTTATTCAGGCACATCCCGACGATGCCGAGTTCAGTATAGGGGGTACGATAGCTAAGTGGGCGGATGAGGGATATGATATATATTACGTCATAGTAACCGATGGAAGTAAGGGGACATATGACCCGGACATGGATCCAGGTGAATTGGCGAGGATAAGGGAGAAGGAGGGAAGGCGGGCTGCCGAGATATTGGGAGTGAAAGACGTATACTTCTTAGGTTATAGGGATGGTGAGCTCATCCTCCCCAGTCTAGAGCTTAGGGCCAAGCTGATAAGGGCTATAAGGGAGCTGAGGGCGGATGTGGTATGCACGCTGGATCCATGGATCGACTATAACGCCCATCCGGACCATAGGACGGTGGGCTTAGTAGCTTCAGAAGCGACGGTATTCGCCGGTATGCCCGCGTTCAATAGGGAGCAGCTAAGCGAGGGCCTCAAGCCCAAACAGGTTAAGGAGATATACTACTTCTCGACGGATAGGCCTAACCTATGGGTGGATGTCACCGAGTATGTTGACAGGAAGTTCGACGCCATACTAGCGCATAGGAGTCAGATAGAGATGATAGGTGCCCTTGCCCGCATCTCAGGGGACGCTAAAGAGCTGGGGATAAGTGGAAGCGACTACGAGATAGGGAGAGCACTAGTAGAAAGGGAGAGGAGGAGGATAAAGGAGAGGATAGATAGGGGAGAGAGGTATGTGGAGGAGTTTAGGGCTATAGAGGTAGGCGCTGGACATCTGAGGATGAGGGGATATAGAACGTATCCTCCACCAAGGATCCTATAATCGGCGATAAGACCCTTGGATCCCATTACCAGAGGGGTTCCACTGGGAACTTCACCGGTCGCCCTGTCCTGGAGGAGAGGTATATAGCTGTTATTATCTCTAGGGCTTTTCTCCCCTCCTCGCCATTGACTAAAGGTTCCCTGTCTTCGATTATCGCATTGACGAAGTCCCTTATCTGTAGCATGTGGCCCGTGGGTTTCACCTTAAGCGTCTCCTCCTGTGGCTTCTCCTCCTTCACTTCCTTCTCCTCTTCTAAGCTCCATATCGTTATCTCCGTCCCGGATAATTCTATCAATCCCTTTGAGCCGAGGATCGATATCTTCGTCACCTGGTGTTCCTTAGGCATAGATACAGTACCCTCTATGATACCTAATGCGCCGTTCTTGAACTTTAACGCCGCGACAGCTACGTCCTCTACATCTATGTTATGAGTATAAGTGCCGTATAGCCCATAGAGGTGTTCCACAGGCCCTACGAACCACTGTAGTAGGTCTATGGTGTGTATGGCCTGGTTTATGAGCGCTCCTCCACCCTCGGTAGCCCATAGACCACGCCAGCACCTAGCCCAGGCGTCCCTATGATAGTACTCCAAATCGGAACGGAACCACTTGACCACAGCCCCAGCTAGGACTATGTTCCCCAGCTTCCCAGAATCTATGGCCTCTTTGACCCGTCTAGGTCCTTCCAGGAACCTCGACTGAAATATGACACCTAATTTGACGCCTGCCTCCCTACAAGCCCTTATCATCTCGTCAGCCTCCATGAGGCTCGTAGCCATGGGCTTTTCCACTAACACGTGCTTACCATGGACCGCTGCGGCTATCGTTATGGGCGCGTGAGTATGATGGGGGGTACATACGCTGACTGCATCTATATCCTCCCTCTTCAACAGCTCCAAATAGCTCGTATACGCATCCGCCTTAAGCTTCTTCGCCCAATGCTCCGCTAGGTCCTTACGGATATCGCAAACGGCCACTATCTCCGCGTTCTCGCATGCCTGATATCCTCGTATATGAGCTGGGCCTATAGCTCCTAGACCTATTATCCCAACGCGAACCAGCTTGCCTTTAGCCATCCTCACACCTGATTAAAGATTAAAGGCCACCATATCCTTTTAACGCTTTATAGATCCGCAAAGCATTAGAGGAGGTGATGGGTAGTGGGAGGTATGCTTGGAGTAGAGGAGCTACTTAAGGAGCTGGTATTGACGCCAAGCGTTACGGGTTTTGAGGACGAAATTAGGAGGATACTAATGAGGGAGCTTAGGAAAATAGGGGCCAACGTAGAGGTGGACGTACTAGGTAACGTGATCGGATGCCTGAAGCGAGGCAGAGAACTTAAGGTCATGCTAGCTGCGCATATGGATCAGGTGGGCTTTATGGTCACTTATGTGGACGAAAAGGGCTACATCCACTTCACTACAAGGGGAATAGATCCACGTGTGCTTTACGGCCAACAGGTCATCATCTGCACCAAGGGAGGATATGTCCCGGGCGTAATAGCCGTAAAGCCAGTACACCTACTTAAGCCAGAGGAGAGAGGAAAAATCGTGGAAGTAGAGGATATGGTGATCGACATAGGAGCCCAGAGTAAGAAGGAAGCTGAAGAACTAGGCATAAGGAGTGGAGTAGTAGGCGTGGTCATGCCGTCGTATAGACGCCTGGCTGGGGATAGGGCCATCGGCGTGGGCTTCGATGATAAAGCGGGAGTCGCGGTCATAGTACATGCCCTGAAAAACCTAGTGAATGAGGGTTTAAAGAAGACCTCAGTATACATAGTTGCTACAGCACAGGAGGAAGTGGGCTCTAGAGGAGCTATGGTATCGGCCTATAAGATCTCCCCAGATGTAGCGATAGCCATCGATGTAACCCATGCGGTATCCCCCCTTGTTGAGGCCAAGCGAGTAGGAGGGATAGAATTAGGCAAGGGACCCGCCATAGGTGTAGGCCCGAACTTCCATAGGGGGCTCTCAGACCTCATGATGGAAATCTGTGAAGAGAGAGGAATTCCCTATCAAGTCGAGCCTATACTAGGCCCTAGTGGTACTGATGCCTGGGTGATCCAGGTGGTCAAAGAAGGCGTGATCACAGGCCTGACCTCTATACCTTTAAGGTACATGCACTCCGCGGGCGAAGTGATCTCCATAAGTGACATAAGGAACACGGCAAGGCTGTTATCAGAGCTTGTCATTAAGCTTGATTCCTCGGAGGACTGGAGGGCTATCCTAAGGAGTTAAGTGAAACATGAAGGTCAGAAGCTCACCCAGCCTCATCACGGATCAGACAGCCATCGGCGCATCATACCCACATAACCTATTATATAGTACCGGGATAGATAAACATTGATGCTCAGGTGAGAGTATGGTCAGGAGGATAATATTGGCCACGGCCGAGGGGGCACCTCTCAGACGACAGGCCGAAAGGGTATGTAGGAAAGTGGCGGAAGCCAATAACATAAAGTTCGATGTGATATCCGATGATTGGGAGTTCCTTTATAAATACGGGCTCAGGGACGAGATGGGCGGGATCGACTTGCCTCAAGTATTCGTCGAACTGGATGATGGAACCGTAAAACACGTGATGACCAGGCTACCTCTAACCGATGAAGGTAAGATCGATATTAAAGCTGCGGAGGACTTGCTCTTAAGGGCAATAAGGAGTTCCGACTAGCCCTCGACTTTTATCGAGTATTCCTTTAACAGTTTTTCGGCCTCGTCTAGATCCTTATGAGTATCTATGCTCTTCCACATGATATCGACGTATTTAACGGCCTTCAGCAGGCCCCTCTCAGCTAATAACGGTAGTGCAGTCGTCTCTATGTCCCCGCGAGATGGTAAATATTCGAATATCTTAGGCCGGAAGTAGTAGACGCCAGCGTTTATCCAATACTCCCTCAGCATCGGCTTCTCAGTGAAGGATTTTATGTAACCCTTCGAGTCAAAGCTCACTATACCATAGGGCGATCTCAGGGGGGTTATGGCTATAGCACCGACTACTTCACCGTCCATGGATTTGACAAGCTTCAGGGGATTCAAGTTCGTAAGTATGTCACCGTTTATCACGAAGAAGCCCTCCTCCCCTCTTAGGAAGAGCTCTGCGTTTTTAACAGCACCTCCCGTGCCCAATGGATTTTCCTCGACCACATAGCCTATCTTGACCCCAAGTTTAGAACCATTGCCAAGTGCCTCTATTATCTTCTCCCTGAGATAGCCAGCGCATATCACGAACTCATTAACGCCATGATCCTTAAGCCATTCTATTTGCCATACGATAATGGGCTTACCACATATAGGTATTAGGGGCTTCGGCATCGAATTCGTTATGGGCCTTAATCTCTTACCCAGGCCGCCAGCTAATATAACAGCTTTCATAAGCATACACCCCCAGACGAAATAAGTCATTTGGAAATAATTTATACATGTTATTAATGTATATTTCTTACCCTAAGGATCCCTTATCAACGGCGAAGGTAAGACCATGGGAAAGATAAGGGTGCTACTGCAACCCCTAGGTTTTATCGATGAGGACATACTAGGGTACTTGAGAAAGGGGATAGAGCATGTGTTAAAGGGGCTTATCGTTGACATAAGCAATAGGGTAATCGGGATAGGGAGCGAGTTCATGAACGAAAAACGGGGACAGTATAACTCTGACCTGATCATAAAGTTCCTAGCTGCCAATCTAGTCGGACATGGTTATCATAGGGTGTTAGGAGTGCTTGATGCCGACGCATATTCTGGGAGCCTGAATTTCGTCTTCGGCGAAGCATATCTTAATGGCCCAGTCGCCGTCATATACCTAGCCAGGCTTAGGCCTGAGTTCTATGGCGAGCCAAGCGATGAAGAGCTCTTCTTAGAGCGGGTTCTTAAGGAGGCGATACACGAGCTAGGACACACATTTGGGCTCAGGCATTGCCCCTTTAGGAAATGCGTCATGTCCTTCAGTAACAGCATATGGGATACCGATTATAAGAGCTACATGCCCTGTGGTAGGTGTGCTAGTAGATTAATGGTTTATGGCATAAGGGCCCTGCATCTCTGAGACCATTGTTTATATATTAGTGCGCATCTCATTGGACGGTGATCGCCCTTGAGGATATGGCCGCAATGCATACCATGTATAATAAATGCGAGAACTAGGGAGATAATAAGGTCAGAATTGGGCAGGGAGGAGAAGATAGAGGCGGAACTAGAGCTCATAAGGTTAATGCTTAAGGAGGTACATTCTCAGGTCTCCACGATACGCATAGCTAGTGAGGGGTTTAGACTGGTCAAGAGGATCATTAAGGATCCCGATCCATATAAGGAATACAAGGAGGCCTCGAATAGGCTAGCCCTGAAGATGCTACCTAAGGTCAGGAAGCGTCTTAGGGGACTTGAGGGGTATGAACGGTTTAGAACGCTAGCCCTCATATGCGTTAACGCCAATCTATTGGACCCCGGAGCTCCGCCTTTTACCTATGAAGTAAAGAACCTCGGGGATACACTATTCGAAGGGAGCTTCGTACTAGATCAGACCAAAGAGATATACGAGGCATTGATGAAGGCTAAGCGAATAGTGTTTCTCCTCGATAACGCCGGGGAAGCGATCTTCGATAAGCTCCTAGTTAAGGAGATAAGCGATATGGGAATCGAAGTCATAGTAATGGCGAAGAGTGGCGCTTATCAAAACGATGTGACCTATGAAGAAGCCAAGGCATTAGGCTTCGAAGAAGTCGCCACTCGCTTAGTGGGAATGGGAAGCGATTACGCAGGACCATTACCTGAGGCGCTTTCACCTGAGGCTAAGAGGATACTGGATGATGCGGATTTGATAGTCGCAAAAGGCATGGCCAATTACGAGGCGTTCCTCTATTCGCCCCCCAGGAGGCCTGTGGCACACCTGCTCAAAGCCAAGTGCATTCCCATAGCTTCATCATTGGGGGTCAGGGTCAGGGATAACGTGGCCGTGCTAAAGCACCATTAGGCGTAGGAGAAATAGCGCGATCAGAGCTAAGCGAACGCGAATAACATGGACATCAGTATATCAGCAATCATAGAGCTAGCCATTAATCCCGTAGAGATTAAGAGGCCTTTCTCCCTGAAATACTCCTTCCCATACCTCCTATCAGTGTATAGCCTTACGAGGCCTCCTATTCCCATAGCCGTCACGTAGTGAGGAGGAAGGAGGAGACCTATTGCAAGGCCCATCATGGACATAGGGGTTAGCACCTCTAGCAACGCGCCTATTAATCCCCCTAATATGAAGAAACGCGGATCTAAGGTACCGCCACCAGTTAAACTACCAGTCGCTAGCATACGTACATAAAGGGCTGTCTGAAGTAGCCCTAGGGAGGGCATAGTGGATGTGCCAAAGCCTAAGTTCTTCCATAGCAGGAGGGTCAACGCAGCACTAAGCAGGAACGTAGGTATCCAGCCTATGAGCTTGCCCTTAACGATGTCGCTCTTATCTATCCCCAGCATGTCCTTGTACTTTATTAATCCGACAACGCTGGGACCGGTCCAAGGGGAAGGCCTGAAGTAACTTAAGGCTAGATATGCCGAATAGCCGCGATAACCGCTTAGAAACACCGGTATGTCGTATAACATTATGCCCAGGACCCCCATGGTCATCCCGGTCTCACCAGCCATCTTGGTCAGCATTACGAACTCTAAGAAGCCGGCCAAGAATACTGAATAGAGCACGAAGGCTAGCGAGGAGAGAGGGGGAAAGGGCTCAAGCGGATTTAGTACGTACGCTAGAATGAATATCAGGAGGAGCAGAGAGGTTACTAAGTATAACAGGCCCCTATTCCTGAGGATCCGATTCCACATCACGCGATATAGCTCCCCAAAACCTCTTCCTAGTTCCTTTTTACTTTTAGCGCCCATCAACCTCCTTTCTAGCATGGCTAGAAGTGATAAGCACGCACTACCTATGAGAAGCATGCCAAGGGCAGGGGATGCCGAGAAACCGAAGATGAGCGAGTTATATAGCTCGTTAAGCTCATAAGAGAAGCTCACCATGCCTTTAGAGGATAGGATCGGCAATAGCAGTAGATAGAGCACTAAACCAGAGGCCATGAGACTTAACGATACACTCGCGCTGATTATGTACCCCATTGCCATGAACCCTAGGTTGAGGGATAGAGCCAGGACCGAGCCATACGGCAGGTAGTAGGATAGGTTAATTAGCATTAAGTTCACCCCGGTAAGCGCTGATAGGAGTCTAATCGATAGAGTTACGCCAAGCCCTAGGATTATGGCTATCACCACCCTTCTGACGGATTCGCCTCCTTTAAAGCACGCCTCTATGAGGGAGGCCGACATAGCGATATTGGGGAATACCATCCTCTCCTCGGAGGCCAGATCTTCACCTAGGACGAGGCTCATTATCAAGCCGAGACCCGTTGATATGAGCTGTAGGCAGAAGAGCGTGAATAAGGGGATCACCCAGTAACGCAAGTCAAGGGACTTAGCCAGTATTACCTCCTTTGGGGGGATGAGCCAGGCAGGCAGGACGACGTCATTGAAACGCTCGATCATGTATATGGAGGCCCCCAAGACCCAGTAAGCCTGGAGGAAACTCGTGCTGATCAGATATACTATCGAGACCTCCTTAAGCGATTCATTCCCTGAACTCCTACTGAAGAGGCTAAATGCCACCAGAACCGCTATTACGCCTAGGCTTATCCCCATACCGAAGTTTATGCCCAGATACGTATTCACGCAGACGCCTAATGTCGCAAAGCATAGCCCAGTGAGCGTGGCCCTAAGCGTAAAGCCCCTTGAGCCTTGTTTCATGACGCTACACCAGCCATCCCTTGAGCATGGAACGGACGCTTAATTAAAGCGTCTGAATATACATAAAACTCTAGTGCTCACTACTGAACAATGGGGGCTAAAGGGTCGTGGACATATCCTTGGCCTCAGTTGATGTCAATGCTTATATCGAGGCGTTCCTCCTGCTTTTCGTAGTATTCGATGCTGTAGGGAATGCCCCCATATTTTATGCGCTTACGCGAGAGTATACTAAGGAGGAGAAAACGCAAATTTACATAAAGTCGCTGATGGTTGCGGCGATCCTGTTATTAGGCTTCGCCTTCTTGGGTGATGTGATATTCGCTTACTTCCATATAACGCTTGATGACCTTAGGATCGCAGGCGGTCTCTTACTTTTCATGCTAGCCATAGAAGGCCTGCTAGGACGCGAGGAAGCGCAACTGATGAAGAGTGAGGATATAGCGATAGTGCCTATGGCTACGCCACTGTTAGCTGGTCCGGGGAGCATATACACGGTTATATACATAAATTCGGTACACGGCCCTTTCCCAACGCTCTTCGCAATAGCCTTTAACGTATGCGTAGCATTGCTCATATTCAAGTACGTGGAGTACCTGCTCAGGAAACTTGGTCGGAATCTAATAGCGGTCCTCTCACGTATCCTAGCGTTTATACTAGCGGCAATGGCCATATCCATGATCAGGGAAGGCATAGTGAGCGTGCTATCTAAGCTTTGAGTGACCGACATATTTCTCTTAAACAAGTATTTTAGCTATCCTGAGCAACTTAGAGCATTTTTCATCGATCTTTAAAGGATAGCGCATATATGAATAGTGCTTAGGTTCTTTAGAAAGAGAAACCTCGTCCCCAGTGAAATAACGTTTAATTATTCCTCCTGACGTAAAGTAAAGGGGATTATGAGCATCGTTATCATATCAGCCAATGAGTGCGCTAGGGCATTTGAACTAGTTGGGGCAAGGTGCGTTATAGCGACAGATCAAAGCGAGGCCGAGATGGCCTTCATGGAGGCCATCACCATGCATCCTACAATAATAGTGCTAGATGAAGATGTTGCTGAGATGGTATCGGAGTTACAGCATAAGCTGTTCAAGGACTTGAAAGAGCCGCCCATGATCGCTATAATACCGAGCTTCACCAAAGCACGAGGTACGAGGCTTAGTCAGCTCTATGATATGATAAGCCGAGCCGTGGGGGTGAGGCTTAGATGGCAGAGCTAGCGGATATAAACCTAGTTGAGTTAATGGAAGAGGAGAGAAAGGCGGAGGAAATAGTAGCTGAGGCGAAGAAGCGAGCTGAGGAGATAATTAAGGAGGCGGAGGCAGAGGCAAGGGCGCTAATAGCAGAGGCCGAGAAGTCGGATATAGACGTTAGATATAGGGCGCTCGAGGAAAGCAAGCTCGATAAGGAGATAGCGAGTATGGAGAGGGAGTTTCAAGATGAGATAAAACGCCTTAGGAGACGAGCTGAGGAAAAGCTTGAGGAGGCTATAAAATACCTATTTGAGGTGATAATCTATGGGGGAGACGGCTCTTGAAGCCCTCAAGCAAGAGATAAGAGAGCTCGCTAGGAAGGAGGCCGAGAGGATAATAGAGGAAGCTAAGATCAAGGCAGATGCGATAATAAAGCAGGCTAAACAGCGAGCAGAAGAGATAGCTAGGGCGAAGGTCGAACGAGGGATAAAGGAAGCCAGAAGGAACATAAGCTCAAGAATAGCGGCCATAAAGATGAAGAGGAGACAGGAAATAGCCAGGCTAAAGGAGGAATACGTCGAGAAAGTATTTCAGGAGGTACATAAAAGGCTAGAGGAATTCGTAGCCAATAATAGGGAGGAGTACGCCAAGGTACTCCGTAACTTAGTGCTCGAAGCGCTAAGTGAGATAAGTAGTCATGGCGATGAGTTCCTCATCCTAATAAACGAAAAGGATAGGGACATACTATATGAGGCATTAGCCGATATAGAGGAGAGGATGTATAAAGCCTTGGGACGGAGGATTAGGCTATCGATAGAGGAGGAGCTAGAATGCATGGGAGGAGCTATAGTCGCCACTAAGGATCGTAGGGTTTATTACAACAATACGCTCGAGGCGCGCCTTCACTATGCTAGGGAGAGGTACGCCGAGAGGATATTGAGAATATTATTTGGGTGATCATTATGGAGCGAAGGGGTGTTATTGAGAGGATAAAGGGGCCAGTGGTAATAGCATCGGGTGTGAAGAACGTACAAATCGGGGAAATAGTAGAAGTAGGGGAGGAAGGCCTTATAGGGGAAGTGATAAGGGTCAGTATGGACAACTTCACGGTCCAGGTCTATGAATCCACAAGCGGCCTTAAACCGGGTGAGCCGGTTTTAGCTACTGGCAAGCGCTTAGTAGCGGAGCTAGGACCGGGCTTGATAACCGCGATATACGATGGACTTCAAAGACCCCTGGAGGAGATATACAGACTCAAAGGTCCCTTCATAGAAAGGGGGATAAAGGTAAACGCCTTACCGAGGGATAGGAAGTGGGAATTCAAGCCCCTAGTTAAGAAAGGGGATGTAGTCGAAGAAGGTGATGTGATAGGGGTCGTTGAGGAGTCCAGGCTCGTGGAACATCGCATCTTGGTACCTCCTGGTATTAGAGGGGAAATAATTAGGGTAGAAGAGGGATCGTTTAAGGTCGACGAGACAGTCGCTGTAATCAAGAAAGGAGAGGAAGAACATAACGTGAAGCTGATGCATGAATGGCCCGTTAGGGTACCGAGGCCCTTTAAGGCGAGGCTCTCACTTGAGACGCCATTGGTTACCGGTCAGAGGGTCCTAGATACATTCTTCCCTGTTGCTAAAGGAGGCGCCGCTTGCATAGTAGGCGGATTCGGAACGGGTAAAACTGTGACCTTACATAAGGTAGCGATGTGGAGCGATACCGACATAGTGGTCTATATCGGATGTGGCGAGAGAGGTAATGAAATGTGCGAGTTATTAACGGAATTCCCAAAGTTAATAGATCCTAGGAAGAAGGTTCCCCTCCTAGAGAGGACAGTATTGATAGCCAATACCAGCAACATGCCAGTCTCGGCCAGGGAAGCTAGCATATACATGGGGATCACCATAGCCGAATACTATCGTGATCAAGGTTATCACGTCACCTTGATAGCCGATTCCACCTCGAGATGGGCTGAGGCGCTCCGAGAGATCTCAGGACGCCTTGAGGAGATGCCTGTAGAGAGCGGCTTTCCGGCCTATCTGCCCGATAGGCTCGCCGAGTTCTACGAGAGGGCTGGTAGGGTCAAGACCATTGGGAGGCCCGAGAGGGAGGGATCAGTGACCATACTTGGCGCTGTATCCCCTCCCGGTGGCGACTATAATGAGCCCGTCACAATACATACGTTACGCTTCGTCGGTGCGCTATGGGCACTGGATACAGAGCTAGCATATAGGAGGCACTTCCCAGCCATAAACTGGCTCAGGAGCTTCAGCCAATATGCGGATGAGGTCGAGAAATGGTGGGCTAAACAGTTCCCTGAGTTCCCCAGGTATAGGCGCAGAGCCTTGAGGCTCCTCACGATAGCCTCTGAGATAGAGGCCATAGCTAGCGTGGTAGGTGAAGGTGCATTACCCGATGACCAGAGGCTTATACTACTCACAGCGGAATTACTTAAAGAAGGCTTCCTTAGACAAGTGGCCATGACCGGAGAGGACACGTTCTGCATACCTGAGAAACAATACCTGTTGGTCAAGATGATCATGGACTTTTACGATAGAGCCTACGTCCTAATTAGGAATAAGGTCCCTATAGATGAGATAGCAGGTCTACCAGAGGTCTTCAAGATGATGAGGGTTAAGGAGGACGAGAGAGGCTTAATAGCCGTTAAGGAGCTTTATAAGCAGGTTATTGAAGCTCTTAACCAGATAGCGGGGAAGTACGGCATAGATCTGGAGGAGGTGATACAGGTTGGCGGAAAGTGATAGGGGCATCATCTCCTTAATGAAGGGATGGTATGGCACAGTCTATAGAGGCGTGAAGGAGATAAGGGGTTCGTTGATGATCATAGAGGATGTCAAGGACGTAAGGTACGAGGAAGTGGTAAGGATAATGGGACCAGATGGGGTCGAGAGGCTAGGAAGGGTATTGGAAGTAAGCAAGGACATGGCGGTAGTGCAGATATTGGGGGATAGAGAGGGATTAGAGGCTAATTGCTTAGTTAAGTTCACGGGCTCTACGTTCGAGATACCCATCTCAGATGAGGTAATGGGACGGGTATTTAACGGCAGGTTTGAACCATTAGATGGACTCCCGCCGGTGGTATCAGGGGATAAGCGGGACATAAATGGTGCGCCCATAAATCCCTATGCCCGTGTTTATCCTCACGATTTCATTCAGACAGGCATATCGGCCATAGACGGCATGCTCTCGCTCATAAGGGGGCAGAAGCTACCAATCTTCTCCTACAGCGGATTGCCCCATAACGTCTTAGCCGCACAGGTAGCCCGACAAGCTACGGTCTTAGGTAAGGAGGAGGAGTTTGCTGTCGTCTTCGCAGGCATAGGCTTACGCAGCGTAGAGGCACGATACTTCATGGAGGAATTCAAGAGGAGTGGAGCTCTCGAGAGGTCAGTCCTAATCCTTAATCTAGCCGACGATCCTGCTGTAGAGAGAATCTTGACGCCTAGGATAGCGTTAACCGTAGCCGAATACTTAGCTTTCGAGATGGAGATGCACGTATTGACCATACTGACGGACATGACGAATTACTGTGAAGCACTGAGGGAGATTAGCACGGCTAGGGAGGAGGTACCTGGAAGAGGAGGTTACCCAGGCTACATGTATAGCGATCTCGCGACCATATACGAGAGAGCAGGCATAATAAAGGGCAGAAAGGGATCCCTTACCATGATGCCTATCCTCACGATGCCGGGAGGAGACCTTCGACATCCAATACCCGACCTCACGGGATACATAACCGAGGGGCAGATAATACTGAGCCCAGAACTTCACGCTAAAGGCATATACCCGCCTATTAACGTACTTCCGTCGCTGAGCAGGCTGATGAAAAGCGGCATTGGAACGGGTAGGACTAGGGAGGATCATAGGTACGTGGCTGACCAGCTATACGATGCTTATTCGAGAGGGATAAAGGCTAGGGATCTAGCTAAGATAGTCGGCGAAGTAGGGCTTAGTGAACGCATGAGGAGGTATCTGAAGTTCGCTGATGAATTTGAGAGAAGGTTCCTAAGTCAGGGAGTATATGAAAATAGAAGCATTGAGGAGACCTTAGATCTAGCTTGGGACGTATTATCGATAATACCTGAGGAGGAGCTCGTGAGGATACCCAGGGAATACATAGAGACGTATCACCCGAAGTATAGAGGTGTCGAGGTTGAGCTCCCTTAGGTACCTACCAGCGACCATAGGCACCTTAGTGAAATTAAGGGAACAGCTACAATTGGTCAGAAGGGGAAAGGAGATCTTAGAGATGAGGAGGGATCAGCTCATAAGGGAGATCTATCAGCTCCTGAGCGAGATCAGGGAAAGGGAAAGATTAGAGAAGGAGTTCCTCAGGATATACGATAAGGTGAAGGAACTATATATGGTAATGAATGCGGACAACATCAGAAGCTATGCTAGAGTAGTAAGGAGGCCGGAGCTTAGGTTACTCTACGAAAGCCTAATGGGGGTTAAGGTGCCTAGGGTGGATATACTCAGTGAGCCTGACTTCAGCCAAGTAACCGATCTCGCCGTGCACGCTCTAGCCGAAGAGCTATGGAAGCTCCTCTATAGGCTTATTGAGATAACGAGAAAAGAAGCAGCGGTGGAGAACTTGAGCAAGGAGTTAGCCTATATCAACCGCGTAGTGAACTCCTTAGAGAAGAACATAATCCCACAACTCAATGAGAGCATACATTACGTAGAGGAGAAGGTCCAAGAGGAGAGCCTTAGTGAATTCGTAAGGATAAAGAAGGTCCGTGATGTCGTACAGAGGAGAAGGGGATAGGGGCATTAACCATGGAGGAATATCTAGTAGTTAGGGCACATGGCCTTAAGCTCAGGTTCTTGAAGCCAGAGGATTATGCCAGGCTCCTAGGTGCTACTTCCATAAGGGAGTTCTTCAACATACTGAGCTCCACTGATTATTCTGGATCGATAGAGGGACTACGATGGGAGAAAATAGGCCTCGAAGACTTCTTTAAGGTGGTCTTTAACAAGTACGTGGAACGCGTGGAACTCATAAGCGGATATGCGCCTAGTGAACTGGGAAGGTTATTACGAACATATGCGCTCGGCAGGTATGAACTGATCAATTTGAAGAGAGCCTTAAGGGCCAAGGCCTTAGGCGAGCGTATAGAGATTGAGGATCTATGTCCTGTAGAGCTACATATACATCTTAACGAATTAGTCGAAGCGGAAGGATTAGAGGAATTACTCTACATGCTCAGGAGTAGGGGTTACAGGTACGCAAGCAAGATGTATGACGTATATGTGACTAGCGGCTTCCTAGGCACCATAGAGTGTGGCCTTGAAGCGGATTATTATTCCTCACTATACGAAATGCTTAAGGAGGTGGCTACTGCAGAGGGAGTAAGAGAAATCCTTGACATAGAGGCTGACCTACGCTGGCTTTATTGGTGTATAGTGTTCAAGTTTAAGAACCTTAAATTGACTAGAGTAATGACACCCTTAAGGGCCATGGGAAGGGAGTTAAGCGAAAGGATAGGGCCTTATATAGAGGAGGCATATTTAGGTGATATACCGGCCCTCGTAGCCCAAGTGGTACGCTTCAGGGATCTAGAGGAGGCCTTAAGCAGGGCCATAAGGGAAGAAGACTACGTACTTATAGAACATGCGCTTTCCTCAAAGCTCTATCGCGAGGCATATAGGGTGATGAGGCGCGATTTCGTAAGCTTAGCCTACGTGTTCGCCTTCATACTAGCTTGTGAAATGGAAATGCGTAACCTCAATGCAATCTTCACGGGTAAAAAAGTAGGTCTACCCTCAAGTGAAATACAGCGCTTTCTCTTCACTTACTAATGAGCCGCTGTGAGGATTAGTATCGCTATAAGCAGACCGTAAATCGCTATACCTTCTGCTAGACCTCCTAGGATCAGTACGAAGCTGCGTATTTCAGGACGTTCTACCATGGCTGCAAATCCAGCCGTAACGACGCCTTTCAGAGCGATGGCTGCTGCTAGACAGCTTAACCCAACGGCTATGGATGCACTTAGACAGGGTAGGGAGACTTCCCCGGATCTGGAAGCCGATACCTCCTTGCTAAGACGCTGATTAATACCGGGATACATGCCTGCATAAATCCCTATTACGGTCAATGAGAGCAGTGCAAGCATATTGGCTACTAGCGCTAGAATGAGCGTCTTTTTAGGGTTAAAATGTATACCATGACCACTTCGCTTGCTCATGATCACTGCCTCCTATAGTTTATAGGAGGCCTCTTTATAAAGTTTTTAACATCCCATTGGCGGGCCTTGTAGAACAAAACGAGCATTATCGTGAGGATAGGGGCTCTAGGTACCGCCTAAGACCTCACGCATCATGGGCTTATATATCGTACCTCCGCCCCTGAGGAATTTAGTCGAGAACTCATAGTAGACCAGCCTAAGGGCCTGTATTCCGACAGCGAAGCCCTCGATCACGAGTACTAACAAGTTTGCTAATATGAGGCTTGGTATTAGGCCGATGGATGAGGCTAGGGACTCCGCTAAGAGGCCGAATGCCTCATGAGCTATAGCGAAAGCAGCTAGCCTTATGTATGAGAGCGAATTAGCTGGATAGGCTATCAGCATCTCCAGGAGCTCCGTAAAGCCATCTATCATACATGAGCTTATACTCTCGCCCTTGGTGAAGTAATTGAAGATCGGACCTAGAGCTACAGCCCCCATGCAACCAAGTGCCGTAAACGTCGCTATGTGGTTAGGGTTTTTCAAGAGGAGAGACCAGTTAAAGCCGCTACTAGCCAGTACCATCGCTATGTAGATACCAGCAATGTAATATGTCAGACCTACTAATCCCCTGCCGCTTAGGAATATCTCATACGGATCCTTCTCTATTATGCCATTCACTATGTTAAGTAGCATACTGAGTATTAGCTGCGCAATGCCGAACATCAGGGCTACCTTCATTATACCATAAAGGTCATGAAGCGGACTTAATAGAATGGGCTTGAATATGCTTTGTAGGAAGAAGACGCCATAGAGGAAGCCGAAGAACGTTGACGATATACCGCCGAAGACCATGAGGACCCCAAGTGTCTTTAGCCCGTTAGCTGATATACCAAGAAACGGCCTATTAGCCTTATAGGCCAAGAGGCCGAGCGCTATCAAGGTAGGCCCTAAGCCTATATCGCCAAACATCATACCGTACATTACCAGGAATAAGACGGTGAAGAAGGGCATGGGGTTGATCTCCCAATACGAGGGAATATCCCTACTAAGCGTAAGTGTGAGGAAGTATTTGACAATCCCTTTGCTTTTAACAAGAACGGGTACCTTCTCTTCATGAGAAGGAGAGACCATCTTAAGCTCTATCACCCTAGGGACCAATTCTTTCACTGTAGTCTCAAGGGTCTTGGAGTATTCCACAGGTATCCATCCACTCACAATGCTGACGTAGTGCTTACGGAATATCCTGAGACGAGAGATCGAATCCTTCGCATACCGCATGGCCCTTATATATGGCTCGTACTTAGCAAGAGTAGCCATGGCTGAGCTTATCTCCTTAGTTAGTCCGAGGAGCTCCTCTCTAACCGTGATTATGTGCGATTCGACCTCCTTAGCGACCTCGCTTTCCACGGAGCCGAGCCTTTCCTTAACGTTACCTAGGGTTCTTAGGGTTGAAGTCACCTTCTCAATACGAGCTTCTATATCGCTTACGGCTTCTTCATACTCGTTAATCAAGTCCATGAGATCCTGAATTTCTATCTTCTCGGCAATTATATAGCGTTCTAAGGCTTTTTGAAGCTCTTCAGGAGGTTCTAGCCCCTCCTGGGATAATAAGTCCGCGATCCTAAGGGCGATGTCGCGGTATCTTTCATATAACCTAAGGAACTTATCAAAGAGCGCTATACGTTCGGTCTTCTCCCGTTCCTCTGCTTCCCTAAGGTGCGTTATGAGCTCGGAGGCTATCTCAGCTAGCTCTTCTCGAAGCCTCTGTAATTCGTAGTTCAGGGTCGTGAACGCCTTGAGGGGGTCGGGATCTAAATCGGGAGGGAACTTCAGCTTTTCAAACGCTAACTTAGCAAGCGCATCCTCGACCTCAGCCTCCTGACGTATGAGCCCGGATACTATCACTAGCGAGTGCGTAGTATTTAATGGGACTACGTTGAACGCCACCTTAAGATCGTAAAGCACATCCCGCATAGCGGCTTCGTACTCCTTCTTGATGAAGCCAGCGGTCACGAATATGAACCCATGATGACCAAAGGAGTCGGTCCTTAACCCTAGCTTAGCTAGAATGCGAAGTGAATCTACAAGCCTCTCCAATTTATGTATCTCGGATCTTAACTTCTCACTTCTTTCGGCGTATTCTACGGCCTCACCACATAGCTTCCCTATCAACGATGTTATTTTGTCCACGTCTATCTTAGCTAGTTCAACCTTTCTCTCCGCCACAAGCAGGAGCTCCTTAGGTATCCCTCGCTCTAACCCTTCTGAACGTGTAAGATGTACCATACCAACCCTGACTAAAGCCTCTACTACCCTATCTTCATATTCAGAGGGCGCTATTATCCGGAACTTCAGCATAGGCGTGGGTTTTAGCATCAGAGAGAACCCAGATATCATCTTACAGAGGACTTAAATATATTACCTAGGGCTTTTATATAGAAGAATGTAAAATAGTTACCTCTAGAGGCGAATCCTCAGATCTCCAGGGTAACTCGGTATTCCTCGATCTTACTCTCATCAACTTTGATACCCAGACCGGGCTTATCAGGCACTTTAACACGGGGACCCTCGATCTCTATTCCCCTAACGAGCAGATCACTGAGGAATTGAGGACCATTAGTATCAACGGGGGCCACCATTTTAACCACCGAGTATAGATGTATAGATGCCGTAAAGCCCACACCGCTTTCGGTCATTCCACTACCGAGGCAGTCTATACCTCCTGCCTCCGCTAAGTAATATATTTTCAATGAGTTCCTTATGCCCGACTTAGCCACCTTAAGGACTAAGGCATCTAAGGCCTCCATAGTTATCAGCTTTAGTAGATCGTAGTGTGAGAAAAGGGACTCATCCACTGCTATGGGTATAGGGCTCATCCTAGCTATCCTGCGTAGGCCGTGGAAGTCAGTGGTAGGTACGGGCTGCTCTATGCATATTATGTTCCCCACGTCCTTAATTTCCTTAAGAAGCCACGCTAGCCTTAGGCTACTATATGCCTGATTGGCATCTAACCATATCTGACCTCCATCTCCTATCGAATCCCTAAGCGCCCTTATGCATTTACAGTCCTCATCTACATCCCCCATTATCTTGAGCTTAAAGCACCTAAACCCCTTCCTCAGCATTTCCCTAGCATACTCAGATATGCTCTCTGGGTCGCCTGATATCAGAGCCGACATCTCGACGTAATCCCGTGTCTTCCCCCCTATTAGGCGATGTAGAGGCAGGCCCACTAACTTACCTATCAAGTCGTGTAGCGCTATGTCCACGGCCGATTTAGCGAAGGGCTGACCTGAGCTGACTACAGGGGTGAGAACTTTGTCCATTTCCTCGTGTATCCTCGATAGATCATAGGGCTCCTTACCTATAAGGATCGGGGCGAGATACCTCTTTATCGAAGTGTAGACTGATTCCATGGTCTCATACATCCAGGTATGCATAGGACGAGCCTCGCCCCATCCCACCTCACCATCGCTTGTCACCAGCTTAACATATATGTGCTCGCCTGGCTGACCTGGACGGCCTACATAGCCCCTAGAGAGCTTAAAGGGCCTAACGAAGGGTATCCTGAGGGGGATGACCTCTACTTCCTTAATGACGGACAAATAATCACCTCCTACACGGATAGGTCTTACAATCCCATACTATTAACCATTTAGCACACAGAGAAAGGCCTAAGCTAACACTTTTAGCTTCCTTGGATCCACTCTATTAAGTGGTTCCTCGCCAGAGAAGAAGCGCTTGAAATCCTCTACGATTACGCCGAAGAGCATACTTCTGCGTTCATCCGAGAGGCCCGCTATGTGAGGCGTCAGGAATACGTTATCTAACTCATATAATGGGCTATCCTTAGGCAGTGGTTCTACTTCAAAGACGTCAAGTGCAGCCCCAGCGATCCACTTCTCTTTCAGGGCTTTAACTAGGGCCCTCTCGTCTATTATGGCCCCTCTAGCCGTGTTTATGAGATATGCTGTGGACTTCATCATCCTTAACTCCCGTTCCCCTATCATATACCGCGTCTCATCCGTTAGGGCGGCATGAATGCTAACTATATCAGACTCCCTCATCACCTCCTCTAAGGAGGCAGGGCTAACGCCGTAGCCCTTCAGGACACCAGCGGGCACATAAGGGTCGTAAACCGATATGCGTACGTCGAATGGTTTCAATAACGGGACTAGTTCACGCGCTACCGCACCGAAGCCTATTAGGCCTATTCTCTTCTCCCTTAGATCCCACGTACGAAGAGTTCGCTCCCATTTATAACCCCAGTTTCGCCCCTTCATGGCGAATATATGTTGTGGTATCGCCCTAAGGCAGTTTAATATCATGGCTAACGTAAACTCAGCCACGGCCTTAGCAATGGCTGAGGCAGCGTTTACAACCACTATACCCCTCCTGAAAACGCCTTCGGTTACGTAAGGCTTGACGCTCCCAGCCGCATGTCCTATTATCTTGAGCTTGTCAGCATTGGTCAAGACCTTCTCGGTAAAGCGGGGGCTCCCCCAGCTAGTTATGCATCCGTCAACCCCTCTTATAAGCCTTGAGAGCTCCTCTTCCGTCAGGTCTCGCTCATAGGGATTAAAGATCACTTCAGCGAAGGATTCGAGCTTCTCTAAGTCCTCAGGCCTAGAGACCACCTTAAGGAGATTCACGGGAATGGTAACTAGGATGCGTACCATCACCCCGCACCTAGCTGATAGGTATCCTTGAAAGACCTTTAATCTTTTAATGATAATTGGAAATGGAAAACAAAAACAGCATAAAGTCATAATTCGTTGAATACATAAATGTCCTCTCTACCTGAAGCCATGGGTTAGGTAGGTTATGAGAGACTAGCTCTCACCTAATGGAACCTCATAAAGCAATACCCTATCTATCTCCTGATTAAGGCCTATATCCCTAGGATCTATGGCCTCTACATATAACAGGAGGCGCTCCTTGAAGGGATCATAAGCTATATCTATATAGCTATGAATCGGATAGTCTTGCCTTTCATAGGGCGATAATGGCTTCCATTCACCGCGGAAGATAAGTTCTAAGTTCAGTCCACGGTGATCAATGACATAAGCAGAAAAGGTGTTGGTGACCGCCGCACCCCTAACCACTGCCAGGTTTTCGAATCCCATAAAGACAGGGCCCAATGAACCAGCAAGGATCTTACCGCACAAGAGGAAGAACCTCGGTTGAGGAAGACCGTTTAGCTTAAGTACGCCAAGCTTCCTCCAACGTATTCCATCTGAGCTTATAGCAAGAGCCATATTAACCTTAGTACCATCATTGGCCTTATATAAGGCCATGTACATTCCATCAACGATATCTATTGTGGCATCCCTGGCCTCAAACATGTCATAGTACATGTCCCTCCTTATCACTAAGCCATAAGCCTCCCATGGACCTGCTGGATCATCGGATACGAGGAGGAGCGTATCCCATCCGGAAAGGGGAGGGGACTCGTTATCCACAGCTAAGTATAGGTGATATTTACCCGTAGTCGGATCCCTGAGCAATTGCTGTCCCTCTATGCTCAGTACCTTAAGACCTGATAGAGAACTTATCTCTTCCTTGCCAAGGCTAGCAACAAGGGTGAAGTCCTCGCCATTCTTTGATTTATAAAGCTCAACGGCATATCCCCTTACTGGGTGCGCCTTCCTAGGCCTCGTAGTAAGCCAGAATTCGCCTGAGTCCATATCCACTAGGACTTTTCCCGCTCCCCTCCATGAGCCCGGGGCTTCCTCAGGGGGGTTAAGAACTATTTTCTTAAAATGCCTCTTAGCGAGGATGTATTGAGGAGGAATTAAGCCACTCCAATTGTAACCTAGAAGACGCTTATTATTGAACAGCATAAATCACACCGTTATTCATGTAAGTCCTGAGAACAAATATAGGTTTCCTGTTATCTATCATCACCATGTGCAGTTCATATTAATGAACATAATAAAAATGAGGAGAATCGTGGAACAAATAAAAGGCCTAGGATTCTCTTGATAAGATATTACAACACCCTCATAATGTTAGGAGAACTTTGATAGGCCTGCCTATCTTCTTATCCAATACTTCAAAGGCCTCTTTGGCCTCCTCAAGCCTATACTTATGTGTTACAAGGGATCTCACATCAATCTTATCCTCGCTGAGGAGTTCTATGGCTGTGGCGAAATCATGCCAGTAAACCCTAGAGCCGTATACGTGGAGTTCCTTAGCGACTATATCGAGTATGTTCAGCTGTACACTTGGCATTTCGAAAAAGCCTATTATCACCACTCGACCATGGGGTTTAGTTACTCTCAGCGCTTGAGCTGGTGTAGGAGGCGCACCGGCTGCCTCTATCGCTACGTCGACACCCATGTTATTGGTTTCCTCGAGTATCCTCCTCACAGGATCTTCGTCTTTAGCGTTAATTGTGACATCTGCCCCAAGCCTTTCAGCAAGCCTAAGTCTATAGCCCAGGACATCGGTCATTATTATCCTCCTTGCCCCTGCGCATCTAGCTACTTGCGCTATGAGGAGCCCTATCGGTCCAGAGCCCAGTATGGCTATGCTATCACCAAGCCCTATCTTGCCCCGTCTCGTCACATGTACGGCCACAGCAAGGGGTTCTATCAAGGCGCCATCTTCATACGAGACACCCTTAGGCAACCTATATACCTTCTCAGCAGGGACTTTAACGTATTCGGCAAAGGCACCATCCACATGCACTCCTAGGACTTTAAGGTTCCTACATACATTGTACTCTCCCCTAATGCAGGCATCGCACCTGCCGCACGATATTAGGGGTTCGACCACTACCCTCTCCCCGACCTCTATGCCCGTAACGCCCTCCCCTATTTCAGCCACATAACCCGAGAACTCATGCCCCGGTATCCTAGGAGGCCTGAGGAATGGATGTTTCCCCCTATATGAATGAAGGTCTGTCCCGCATATGCCAGCTGCCTTAACCCTTATCACCACTTCACCACGGGATGGACTTGGCTTATCCACATCCTCTACCCTAATGTCATAAGGCCCGTGAAGTAGTACGGCCCTCATGGCAATCCCTGGTTATTGAAAAAGCTTGAATTCATATATTAAGCCGTGGGATGGAATGGTGGACTAGGGGGGCCGGCACCGTCACTCCTCGATATATCCCCATGCGGGGTTCTCATGACGGCAAGATAATCAATATGTCTTCTAGGATAAAATTTGCTCGTCATGCGGTAGGCACCACTAACAAATCATGAGCTTTAACACAGTTGCGTTTCTCCATACTGAGGCTAAGGGCCTCTTGAGAAGATCCTACTTATAACGCCTGTCTTGATCAATATGAATATGGCCGCGATTATCGCTATCACGATGGGTATTATCATCCATGGCTTGAACCACGTTTCCTTTATGGCGAAACCTTTGGGCAACTGATATGAGACCTCTATGTCGTTAAACGAAGGCACATATGCCCCCCAGCTTCTCCAACTAGCCGATGCGCCGAGTATCTCGATTATGACAGACTTATTCGCTTTAAGGTAATGCACTCCCCCTCCTATCATAAGCGGCTTATCGGCCTCTAGCCTCATTGAGCGATTATCCAGGAGGACGTCCGTGTCCTCCCTTGCGAATAGGATTGCTGCGGTAGGCGCGAAGAAACCAGCCTCTTCCCCTGCCCTTATTCCCATGAAAGCTATATCGTCACCTAAGTACTCAGGAGACTCAGAACCATACGCGCTTCCAACGAGAACCGTTATGTTCCCCGAGCTCTTTATTATGAGCGGCTCATCTAGTTCTTTAGGCCTATAGACCCAGTAAGCGCTATTGAGCACATCCTCCTCAGAGAACTTCTTAGTACCCAATATCTTCAGCTCCCTGCTCAATATGACCACATCACACGCTTTAGCCGGGACTATCACGATCATGGGAGCGGACTTCGGAGTCATCACACTAGCACAGACAGGAATGAAGAAAAGGTTTCCCACGAAGCCTCCGCTTAAGGCAGGAGCTACTATGAAGCCATCAGTGCCTAAGGAGAAGAGCAGTACATCGTACGACGATCTTAAGCGGAAGAGCTGAGAGCTACCTATCCCACGATCTCTACACCCATGCCTCACCCTACACCATAGGCGATAGCCCTTCATCCCATATCGCATTATCGAGCCCTGATCCAACTTCGACCCGTTCAAATCCTCTAACTCGAAACTCGAGTCATTAAGGGACATGATGAGCAAGTTATAACTCATCGAGCCCTCAGCTAGCAGGGGATCGGGTATCGTAGCTGGTAAGATTAGGAACTCACGCCCCCTAAAGCCACCCTCAGCGGACGGGTATATACATGTGGTGCCGAGGTTTGGGTATTGCTCTCCGCCAGAGGCATAGACTAGAACTCTCTTGTCGGAAACCACCTTAACTGAGGAGTTACAGGTGATGAAAACGCTTTTGACTTCGCCCTCATCTAGGGTCAAAAAGTAGAGAAGTTCACCTTTATTGAGATCCCATATCTTGACATGTGTATCATCGTTCAGCCCAATTACGTCCAGCAATGCGGTGTTAGGAGGGGGGATAATCGTTTTACGCGTGCCGTTTACCATCTCATCAAAACTGGACATCGTAGATGAAGGGGGTACGTGAACGTAGTAAATGAATTCCGCCTCAAGCAGAGGAGACGATGAAAGCGATAGGAGGACGATGAGGCACAAGAGGATCATGAGAGAGCAGACCTTCATGCAATCCCACCGATGAGACCCGCTTTATTAACTAATGTCCTATTAGGAGATTATTAAAAATATGTATCATCACATCATTTACTGGCAGGTGTGACCTCCATGTTATCTGAGAAAATTCGAACATTACCCGAATCTGCGACGTTAAGGGCCTCCGAAAGGGCTAAGGAGCTAGCCGCTAAGGGCGTTAAGGTATTGAGATTTGATATAGGTGAACCAGGGTTCGACACGCCCGCTCATATAGTAGAAGCGGCTTATGAAGCGATGAGGAAAGGCCTGACGCATTACGGCTCCAGCCGTGGATTGCGTGAACTGAGGGAGGCAATATGTCAAAAGTTTGAGGAGGAATATGGAGCTGACTTAGACCCTGATGACAATGTCATTATAGCACCAGGGACCAAGTATGCGATCTACGCAATACTCGAAGCTATACTGAACCCAGGCGATGAAGTACTGCTCCTATCGCCGTGTTGGGTAAGCTATGAGGGCATCACGTTACTAGCTGGAGGTAAGGCTAGATTCATAAGCTCTAATAGGAACTTTAGGCCTGACGTTGAAGCATTAAAGGAGGGGATGAGTAAGCGCGTAAAGGCCATCATAATCAACTCGCCAAATAACCCTACTGGCGTAATCTTCGATGAACGTGAGGTTAAGGCAATAGCCGAGGTCGCACATGATGAGGGAGCGCTCCTGATATCGGATGAGATATACGAGAAGATAATATTTGAGGGCAAACACGTATGTGCCCTTAGATTCATGAGCCCAGAGGAGGGCTGTGTAGTGGTCAATGGATTCTCAAAGGCCTTCGCCATGACAGGCTGGAGGTTAGGTTACGTAGTTGGGCCGAAGGAACTGATAGCGGGCATCAACAAGATAATGCAACAAACTGTCTCCTGTGTACCGCCTTTCATTCAGTGGGCTGGATACGTTGCCCTTACATCACCGAAGTCCGAGGAGGCGATAAACGAAATGGTTATGGAGCTTAAAAGGCGAAGAGATATCCTGTACGAAGGGCTTAGATCCTTAAAAGGGCTTAGGCTCATCAAGCCTAAGGGAGCGTTCTACTTCTTCCCTGAGGTAGAGAAGCCTGACATCTCCTCGGTAGACTTGGCTAATTATTTGCTAGAGAGATATGCCATAATGGTGGTCCCAGGGAAGCCTTTCGGAGGATACGATAAGCATATAAGGATATCATATGGTGCCGTGGGGGATGTAGAAATCAAGGAGTTCCTCGAAAGGCTGAGAAAAGCTCTCGAGGAAATAGAGGGAAAAAGCGCTTCTTAATGGACGATCATCGATATATCAAGGAACTTCGATAATCCTAGTTCCTCCAGTTTCTCCTTAGTCGGTATGCCGTTCTCATCCCATCCCCTTAGGGCATAGTATTCCTTTAGCATCTCCTCTAGCCTGACCACATGCCCTTTGGCAGGACCTTCAGGAGCTGGCTCTTTAAGCAGGCGCTCAGGCAGTGAATCGTCCTTAGCCGTAAAGCCCTCCCTAACGTTAAACAGCCTCGTTAAGTTGTATATCCGCTCCCCAGTCACGTAGAGCTCTCTATTATTGCGATAACTAAGCCCAGTACATGAGACTAGCATATTCCTGATCTCCTTAAGCGTGAAGGCCTGGAAGGCATAGAAACATATACCTACACTATCGACAACTGCCTTCTCGTTTTGCCTATCTATGACCAGTTGTGCTTTACCTTTAGTGGTTAGGGGATCTACGGCTCCTCCATAGCCGAGCAATTCTTGACCGGCCGTCCAGCCCCTCAGATGACACGCCCCCCTGTCGGATGTAGCGTAGCCGAGGCCCATACCCTGTGCCGCCCTAGGCTCATAGGCCGGTAGCTCTAGGCCTTTAACGTGCATCGCGAAGAAGAGGCATTCCTCAGCTCCCTTAGCCTTAATTAAGTACTCAGCTATCCTCCTTACGCCCTGCTGCAGAAGTCCTCCTATGCCCTCCCCTTTCCCTATTTTCTCGACCAGCTTTACCATAACCTCTCCATCACCCCACATAGGCCTTAGGCCATCGAGCTCGTCCTCCGTGAGTATCCCCCTCTCATAGCACTCCATGATGAACGCTATTATATTGCCCGTACTTATGGTGTCTATTCCATAAAGGTCGCATAGCTGATTAGCACGAGCTATGGCTTCACGGGAGCTGATGCCACATTGAGGGCCAAGCGCCCATATGGTCTCATAATCAGGACCGTCCACTATGGTTCCCTTGAACGGCCCCTCCTTCACATAGGCCACCTTACTACAGGCTATCGGACACCCCTTACAGGCTACATCCCTTATCCAAAGCGTCTCACGCCATCGTTCGCCAGCGACTTCTTCAGCTCTCTCAAAGACCCCTGAACGATAGTTACGCGTGGGCAATGCGCCCATTTCGTTTATGGTCTCGAGTATGTTAGCGCTACCGTACCTAGGCAAATGCCTCGCTGTAGACTCATGCATGCGCACCATCCTATGAGCGATCCAGGCGAACCTCCTGAACCTCTTAGGATCATAAACCTTGATGGGCTTATGTCCCCTTACGGCCACAGCTTTAAGCTTCTTAGAGCCCATGACAGCTCCTGTACCACCCCTTCCGGCAGCCCTCAGAGCACTGAAGATCCCAGCTATCGGGGCCATTCTCTCACCAGCAGGCCCTATGACCGCTACTTCGAAGTCCCTCCCAAGGCGGGACTTTATCTCGCGTTCAGCATCATAGGTGAACATCCCAGCGAGATCCTTAGCTGAAGCTAAGTCAACGTGATCTTCATCGATTACTAAAATGGAGAGCTCATCAGCAGCGCCTCGTATCACAAGGGCATCATATCCAGCTCGTTTAAGCGCTATGCCGAAGGGTCCACCACAATGGCTATCATCGAACGTACCTGTAGCAGGGCTCTTGGTCACGACGCAGAAACGGTTACCAGTAGGAGCTATAGTGCCCGTGAGGGGACCCGTAGCGAATATCAATACGTTATCCGGCGAGAGGGGAGGAGTCTTGGGCTTCAGCATCTTAAAGAGCAGATAAGCGCCTAACCCTTTACCTCCTAGGAAGTGATACGCTATATCTTCCGTCAGGGCCTCAGTATGGACCCTCATGGAGGGGAGTTCCACATGGAGTATCTTACCCATATAACCCCTGTCTCCCATAACTTCGCTCATCCGGCCCTCACCTCCATGACCCTTATCGCATCACGTGGGCACCAATAGACGCACTCAGGGAGGCCGCCACAGAGGTCACATATGAGGACGTGCGGTTTAGCCTTATTCAGGATTATCACCTGATTAGGACAGACCTCAACGCATTCACCGCATAGAGTGCACTTACTGGAGTCGACCTTGATATAGCCTAACTTCTCATCTCGCTCTAAGGCACCCGTGGGACAGGCATTAACGCACTTAGTGCATTGTATGCACACCTTAATCGAGAATGGCCCAGGCCAACTTCCCTCGACCCTAAGCCTGGCTAGACCAGCATCCACGAAGCCTTCATGCATGAAGCTACATATCATCTCGCAGATCCCACATCCAGTACACTTAGAGTTGTCTACCACAAGCCTCATTCTCCCCTTAATTCCACCTAATACGACATCCCTTACGCTCTTCCCTTCATGAACTATGGCCCTTATGGCCTCTAATGTCCTCGCTGGATCAGGTGACTGGATGACGTTACGCCCGAATACGACGCCTCTCGCCCCTACTTCCAAGGCTTCCTCTATCACCTCGAGCATATCCTTCATCGTAAGCGCCCTATAGCCGCCGAGTATGAGCACGGGAGTCCCATAGGCGGTATCCACGACCCTCTTAAAAGACTCTGGATCGCCAGTATAGGGAACCTTAAGCATATCAGCGCCTATCTCAGTAGCCATCCTAACAGACATGACAATCAGATCAGTCCTATTAGCCTTGGTCACCCTAGGCCCCATGGGAACAGGCTCCACGACGAATGGCAGGCCTATCTCATCGCACTCCCTAGAGAGCCGGGCCAACATTTCGTATTGCATGGCCTCGAACTCCTCATCCTCATACCCAACGAAGAAATAGGATACTATGCCCTGAGCGCCAAGCTTTACCGCCTTCCTAGGCGTACAGGAGAGCGAGAAGGCTACTGTCCTAGCCGGAAGAGGATATGTCCTATCCCTGAACGCAGAGGTCCAATCCACTCTTATGAGGATGGCTGGCTTATCCCGTCCCAAAAAGAGGTCATGCATATTAATGGCCTGACCTGGGCTTAGAAGAACAGCATCAGGTTTACCAGCTATGACCCTACGCAATGTATCAGCGAGCCTGTCTGCCCCTGGTATCGGACCCAGCATGAAGCCATGATCAGCCGCGACCACGACAGCCCTTCCGTCCTCAGGATCCAATATCCTGCTTAACCTAAGCTCCTTACCCACCATTAGGCTCACCTCCATGGACTACCTCCCTAAGCTTCCTCACGCGTTCCTCCATATCCTCACTGAGGAGTGTGCTCAGACCGAGTACGAAGCCAGAAACGCCCGTTTCTAAGGCCTCTTGTGCTATTTGAAGCACGTCATATGATGGCTGCCATCTGGAGACCCCAGCTTCTAGCTCTTCGAGGAGTAGAAGCGGAACTTGGCAAGAATTAACCAGCTTCTTAAGAGAAGCCATGTCCCCAGGATAAGGCACGGCGACACAGCTAGCCCCTATCTCCACCGCAATCCTCATGACTAAGCCCAATGCATCCAGATAGTTTTCCCTGACGACCCTTTCCCCAGCGGGTATCGCCTCGACAAGCAAGGGCAAATCCCACTCGTCACACTTAACCGCGAGCTCACTGAGCGCTTCTACGTTACGAGCATCATCGTAATCAGTCCTATAGCCTAGGAAGAGATAGGCCACAAGCGCTGAAGCACCCATCCGCATGGCATCCTCGGCATCCGTTAAGGACATGTACCTGTGCTCCCTAGCGGGAAGCGGGTGGGTACTTCCCCTCCATACGTTAGTCCAATCGGCCCTTAGGAGGAGGGCTGGTGCTCGCCTCCCTAAGAACAGCTCAGAAAGGCGTTTGACCATACCCCTGCTAATTATCACGCCATCCACGCCCGCGTTAATGGCTCGGCTTAGCACATCGCGTAAGTTGAGCTCTTTCTCGAAATGACCCAGCATCAGGCCGTAGTCCGCTTCAAGCAACAATGATCTACCATCTATGGGATCGAGAAAAGTGCTTAAACGTAGTTCCTTACCTGACATATCACTCCCTTATGTGATACTTACGTACATAAAGATATAAGAGATAAAAATTAAGGGGAGGCCATTCAAGAAACTTTTAACGCCTCTCCTGTGATTATTCCCGTTTAGCGTTTCCCTACTTATGATATTTTTAGATACTTTAATCCTGTAAGCGGAATAATCCCTCTAGATTCTGAAGTAAAGTTTAACTCCCTAAGCTAGTCCTTACTTCGCCAAAGCTCTTTCCTAGTTTTAGAAAGGTATCCTCATGATATGAACATGCAAAATAAATGCTAAACTTTCCTATACTTCTTTCATGAGATATTCTTCTAGTTAATAATTAAAGGTCAAAAGCTTTAATATTTAATTTAATTAGAGAATCTTGGTGTTATAAATGAAAATTTCTTTATTATGTCTAATAAATAGTTCAAAAGATAGCTATCAGTTCATTGACGAAATAATGCTACGTACATTCGAGCATATAGGAGTTCCTTTTGAGCTTTTTGATATATCTAAGCACAAGATCACTAATGAAATAAATGATTATAGCGCAATAGTATTAGGACAGGAAGGCATAGCGAACGATATCTCAGAGACCGATGCACATATGATGGCGGATGCAGTGAGAGATGGAGTAGGATTAGTATGTTTTGATGGACATGAGATCCACCTTTTCCCCGAACCCATCAAAGAGGTATTTGGAGTGAAAACATCCGACAAGCCCACGCACATGCCTCACATGACAACGAGCGCCATACGCACTATAGACAACTCTCATTACATAACATACACTCGCGAGAAAGAGGTAACGTACTTCAATAAGCCAGTCGAGGCGGGAAACATAATAAACGCCTCTCCTAGGTGTAGGGTACTAATGGTGTTGGCCAATGGCAGTGGGTGCCCCGCACTTATAACCACCACACATGGTAGAGGCAGGGCAGTGCTATTCGCTTTATCACCTAAGGTCTGGCTTGAAGAGTATTTTGGACATGGTAGCGGATTAGACGATATATTCTGGAAGAGCATAATCTGGGCCTCACGTAAGCCATTCGTAATGCTCGCCATGCCTCCCTTCGTGACGATGCGGGTGGATGACTGTAGCGGGACCTATAACTTCAAGTGGATCGATATAGCGAATAAACACGGCATAATACCTCATGTATCCCTCTTCATAGATAACATAACGGATAACGCGGCGAAGGTCATAAAGGAGAAATACGAGGCTGGACTAGCGGAATTCTCAGTCCATGCATTTACCTGGACACATCAGGTATATTGGAAACCGAGGAGCCCTACAGATCATTCGACGGGAGAAGAATACCCTGAGGAGGTGCTTAGGGAGTACTTTGAGAAGATAGACAGAAAGATCAAGCAGTGGGGAATCAAGCTTTCTAAGGTATTCGTACCTCACTTCGGAGAGGCAGGTAAGAACGTGATATCCTTCCTTAAAGAGCGAGGGATAACTTATTTAGGATTTCCAATGAATTTTAGCATCCCCTTCGGAGAGGTACTAAAAGCAACGGGAGGTATTCTGGAGAAACCCGTAGGCTTCAGACCTAAGCCTTATGGGGGCTTAGGAGGAGCTTTTGACAAGCACCCCTTAGATCCTGAATTATTTATGGCTTATGCCACCCGCATGACCATACCAAGGGCTCAATTAGAGGTAAAGATTGAGCTGGGGGAGATAAGGACTGTTGAACAGATGTATGATTTCCTCTGGGATGCCGTTAACGTCAAGGGTAAAGGAGTGGATATCGAACTAGCGGCTAAGCATGGCGCTGAGGAGATAAAGTTAGGCTTAGACAACCTATTCTTCGGCCTCATGATAACACATGAACAGAACATATCCATGTTCTCCCTCGAGGAATGGGATGAAGTGTTATCTAGGATAGATGAGCTTACATCGAGGTACGATAAGATATACAAGAGCTGGGAATATATAGCGGAATATGCCAAGAATAAATGTTCAACGAGGATATTAGAGGCAACATATGATCCTGAGAAAGGGAATATAAGATGCATACTAGACGGAAAAAGCGATATGACGCTATGGCTTTATGTCTTCGCCGATAAGGGAGATAAAGTTGTTTATAGATTCCAGCCATTACCGCTGTTTGAAGGACGCAGTGAAGTAATATTTAATTTTGAGGGACTCTTTGTGAGACACTTTAGATTTAAATGATCTCAATCATCACTTTTTCAGTAAAAGTATCCTTAGGTCCTCTCTTTAACTTTAGTAACTATAACACTTGTTAATATGAGAATAAATGTAAAAGAGCCAAAAATTCCTTCGAAGTTTTTACTTATAGTGCTTTCTCATCTCTTCATGATAGGGTAAAGCAAATATACCCTCAAGTAACTTCCTCGCCTGGTCCTCGGATCGCGTCCACGGATCCATCATTATGAGCTGGAGAAGTAGGTCTTTGTCACCGCTCTCATAGGCCTCTAGCTCCACTTCAACAGGTGCAACCCTATCCCTGAGGATATAAGATATAATGGGCTTAGGCAGGCCGGTGGTCCTTATACCTTGAATGCCTCGCTTACTAACAAGCGCGGGGATCTCAACCTCAAAGTCTTGAGGCACGCCCGGAACGAAGCTACCTACATTAAGTATGTTGACCTGGAATACCCTTGGAATATCACAGGCCAGTGACTCCACGAGCGACACTATGCTCTCGCCTGACTTTATAGGTGGAAATACCTTAGTCACCTTCATGGATTGATTCCTTGCTACCTCGAATATCTTATTGACCTGCGCTTCAAGGCCCTTGAAATACCTTCTCCACCATTCGGCCGGATCCTCCTTCCACCTCCTCTCAGTCTCCTCATCCACGTGATACCAGTAGGGCCATGTACCACCACCAGGCGTGCAGGTGTCCCCTATCGGGAATAGGCCGAACCTCCTGTAGAGGTCAACGGGCTTGGGTCCGAGATCGTTACTTGGTGGGCACTTCTCCCAATACTTGGGCGCCTCCTTTTCTATCCATTCATCGAGGAGTGGATATGCATCTTCGCCCTTATAGTAGAAGCGCGTCAGCCAGACGAAGTGGTTAACGCCCGGTATCTCGAAGCTTATATGTTCCTTCTCCAGACCAAGGACCTCGGCTATATGATATATGCCCATGAAACCATGACATAGACCGACTATCTTGGCCTCTGGGTACTTACGACCGAGATACGTTATCCCAGCCAGGACTGGATTGGCGAGCTGTATATACCAGGCATCAGGGCATATGTCCAAGATGTCGTTTATTATGGACTCGAAGAGCCTGAATTGATAGAAGTTTATCCAGAACGCCTCATCGTGCATTACGTGGTAGCTACCGCCATATCTATAGCCAAGCTTACGCGCTACCTCCCATCCCTCCCTAAGCCTGTGGTGACCAGCGGCCAAGGCCGTGTTTATGACGAAGTCTGCATCCCTAAGCGACTCCTTACGATCGAGCGTCTTCTCGAGTTTCAGCTTTATCCCCATCTCCTCGGCATACCTGCTACAGAGCGAGTATACGGCATTTAGCCTCTCCTTATTTATGTCCATGAAGCTTATGGTACTGCCCTCTAGGTTAGGCGTTAAGCAGAGGTCCCTTACTAAGCTTAAGGAGAATACAGCACTCCCAGCGCCTATTATGCTTATCTTAACCTCGACCAAGGATTCACCCCCATGGATAACAGATCATCTAGGCTAATTTAAGCATGGATGACCGAGATCTTCATCAGAGAATTATGAGGGGTTTAAAGAGGTGAAAACGGCATTATCAGTAAGGCTACTCCGTTATTAATTTCCATAGCACCATACATAGCATAGGGGATGCCTATATTAAGGAATAGAATTTACTCCCCAAGAGGGTATGATCCCAGTTACTTAGGGGCTTGGGTCCCACGCAATCTTGATGCCCTTATGAAGCTGTTAGGCGAAGATGTAGAGTGCTTTGCAGGGATATATTTAATATACCCTAGTGACCTGGATGAGGCCTTCTTAGGCTCTGGGCTCAAGGAAGAGTACCTAGGGGTCGCCGAGTTCTGCTTCAGGCTCATGAGTGGGGAGGGATATGATGAGGACGAGTGGGCTGAGATCATGCTCTACAAGGATAACCCTAAGGTCTTCTTCCGTTTTTGGTCCTTAGTCGAGAG
>JAGGXX010000039.1 GCA_021162845.1 Thermoprotei archaeon
GACCCCGGATGAGGTACGGCGGGAAACGGAGGTGATGCTGAGGGTAGGTAGTTCTAAGGGGAAGTTCATAGCCTCTTGTAATACGAGCCCACAAGATTACATACCGGAGGAGAACTACCTAGCTATGATTGAAACCATAAGGTCGTTTAATCCTTAAAAATATATTATTATATTTAGTGACTTGAATTGGTGCAAAAAGCGCCTCAATACATCCCATGTAAATAGAGTCGTGATTAAACCATAAGCATTAAGCCTCTGTTAGAAGAATTAATGGGAGGGCTAAGGAGGCTTGAGGTGAAATCGTATCCATGAGAATTGAGAAGATCATTATCATAATATCGGACACGTTTCGCCGAGATTTCCTAGGCTGTTACGGCAATAAGTGGATCCACACCCCTAACTTAGATAGGTTCGCTAAGAGATCAATAGTGTTCGATAAAGCTTATACCGGTTCCTTCCCGACCATACCTCATCGCTCAGACCTCTTCACTGGCCGTTACTGTTTCCACAATAGGGGTTGGGCTCCTCTGCCCCCAGAGGAGGATACGTTTCCGAAGATATTAAGAAAGGCGGGATATTTCACGAAGATGATCGCAGATACACCGCATATAAGGCCTAAGGAGATGAATTTCACCTCGAGTTTCGACGAATGCGAGTTCCCCGGTGATTGGGAGTCCTTTAGGTATGAACAACTACCACCGCCTAAACCCAGCGTTAAACCGCCATGTGCGAAAAGCAAACTCAGGTTCCCTGATAGAGCTTACATCATCTACCCACGTCTGGTTGCCCTCAAGGAGAAGGGGGAAGAGCATTATTTCTGTGCTAGAACCATACGTAAGGCCATGGAGTGGCTTAAGGAGGGTTGTAAACATGAGAAATTCCTACTTTATGTAGACATATTCGAGCCTCATGAACCTTGGCTTCCACCGGACGAATACGTAGACCTCTATGATCCCGGATATGAGGGAGAGTTGGTATTCTGGCCTAGGTATGACTACTCTAACTATCTTACCAAGGAGGAGTTGAAACACATGCGAGCCCTTTACGCTGGTATGGTGACATTAGTCGATAAGTGGGTGGGCCTTCTATTAGACGAAATTGAAGAGCTCGGCCTCCTAGACGAGGCGGCGGTAATCTTCACAAGCGATCATGGCTTCTACCATGGCGAGCATGGGCGAGTAGGAAAGCATACGGTTTTGGATCCGAAGGATGGATGGCCCCTCTATGAGGAGATATGCCACATACCGCTAATCATGAGCATACCGGATGCCCCTAGGGGTGTGAGATGCAATGCCCTAGTGCAACCGGTCGACGTAATGGCTACAATCCTCGATTTAGCTGGCGTTCAGATCCTGAAACATATTCATGGTAGCTCGTTACTACCGGTAATCTTCGGAGAGAAGGAACGGGTTCGTGAAATAGCGGTATCGTGCTGTGGGGGGCCATGTTTTCAGCTATTTAGGGAAGGAAAGTTGCCCCCACCGCCGCCACATGTAAAGCCCTTCGTGTTAAGTTCAGATCCGGAGTACGTGACTTACAGCACGATCACGGACGGTAGATGGAGCCTGATATATGCAAGGAAGGGGCTTCCCGCAGAACTTTATGATCTTCAGGCAGATCCTAAGCAAGAGCGTAACGTGATATTGAACGAGCTAGATATCGCCAAAAGGCTTCATGGAAGGTTTTACAAGTTCCTTAGCGACATTGGGACCTGTGGGAGATCGCTAGAACTCAGAGAAGAGCTATGAAATCCTATTCCACTTATTCAACTTGCACTTTTTATATTCGGGGATTCCCATTACGGGTAATTCATGAAACCCTCATGTGATTAAGCATTGAAGCCGTCGGAATGCTTAACGCCGGGCAGGAATCAGCGTGTACGTTTAAGAGGCGAATGATTCTCCTTTTATACATGCGTAAGCTAAAGGTTGCTGTTATTGGGGTAGGAATACAGGGCGAGAACCACGTTAAGGCGTATCGGTCCAATCCCTTGAGTGATCTCATCGCGATCTGCGACATCAATGAACGCAGATTAAAGGAGGTTGGCGAGAAGTACCGAGTCGTCAAGAGATACCTCGACTATAATGAAATGCTGGAAGAAGAGGAGCTAGACCTGGTTTCAGTTGCCACTCCTGATCACTTACATTTGGATCCCGTTCTAGCTGTGGTAAGTAGGGGAATTAATGTATTGGTCGAGAAGCCAATGGCGATTAAATATGAAGATGCCCTTAAGATGGTTAACGAAGCTAAGAGCAAGGGGGCAAGGGTCCTCGTTAATTTCGGGAACAGGTTTAATCCTCCCTTTGCGCTCCTAAAGAAGGAAGTCTCAAAGGGCGTACTTGGCGAACTAGTTTACGCGTACCTGAGGCTAAGCGATACCATATACGTACCGACCAAGATGCTCTCATGGGCTAGCAGGACAAGCGTCGTTTACTTCCTCATGAGTCATACAGCAGATCTCGCCAAATGGATCCTAGGATCGGAAGTCAAAAGGGTTAGGGCTTATGCTAGTTTCAAGGTTCTCAGGTCCTTGGGGATGGACATACCGGATCATGTGCTTGCAGTTCTCGATTTTCAGAATGGATCGAGAGGCGTTTTGGAGTCTAGTTGGATACTACCAGAGTCGTATCCAAGCATTGTAGAGTTCAAAGCGGAGTTCATAGGGACTAAGGGGTATGCCCTAATAGACTCCACACAGCAGGGATTGCATATCGCCAGTGAGACCTTCTCATATCCTCGGTTCCTCAGTAGTAGCGAGATAAATCAGCGTTTCTTCGGCTTCGTTCGTGAGTCCATAAGCCACATAGTCGAAAGCCTGGTAGAAGGAAGGGAACCGATCATCTCAGAGGAGGACGGTCTAAGGAACGTAAGGATATTAGATGCCATAACTAGATCGTACAAGGAGGGAAAGGAAATAATCATAAGCTAATTATTTTTCACGTATCTAACCACGTTAAGCGTAAGCCGACGTTTCTTACCAGCTTCCCCATATGAGCTTAAACGATGACGTTCATATGATGCTTAATCGAGGCGAATGATCATCTCATCCATCGATATCCTCGTAAGCGGTGATTATAAGAACGTAATATTCCATGGATAAGATTAGGAGAATTAACAGGATGTCGGTAATGATGAGAGCTAAGGACGTAATTGAGAAGCTTCGTGGACATAAGGTACGTGGGTTAAATGTAAATTTCGTCGATAGGGAAACGGAAACTGAAAGACTAATCGATATATTTGAGAAAAGGCCTATGCATGTGCTCGTGATTTCAGGGCCATGGGGCTGCGGTAAGACCGAATACGCCAGAGCGTTGACTTATGCTTTAGGGGTACTGGATGATTACATATCTATATACATGAACCTCTCTGAGGAAGAGGCTGAAAGAGTGCTCATGACAATGAAGCCCAGGGTCCGAGAAGCGGCTAAGGACACGCTAACGGCATTATTCAAAGATGTAGCTGAGATCCCATTAAGGATGTACTCCTTCCTCAAGATGATCAATCAAAGGTTCATCTTAAGAAATCAAATTATCGTAATCTTCATAGATGAAATTACGAGGTCTCTCGATAAGTACAAGATCTCCATTCGGGACTTCATATCGAGCATGAGCCTAAAGCTCTATGATCTCTGCGACGAGCTAAGGCTGAAAAGGCTTTATCCGGTGTTTCTGACAAGCGAACAAACGGCAGCTCAATATTTCCTCAGGGAGCGCGGTAAGGATATGTTCACGTACTTGATGTGGAATCTGCCAAAGGAGGCAGCTCATGAGCTCTTAGATGAGCTTAGGTGCCCAGTTGATAACGAACTCATATGGCAACTAGTAGGCGGTAATCCAAGGGGGATCGCGGAGCTATTTGGATTAGGTTGGGATCTCGAGAAATATGTGACTGCGAAGCTCAAGACATGTGAAGAGCTAGTTCAATATGCCCAAGACCTTGGGATTACGGATTACCTATCGGAGATCATCGAGGACGCTGATAACATAAAGCCTTACGTGCCTGACTCGGATATGCCAGAATATTCCTTTACGATAAAGCTTCTTGAGGGCAATATAGTGATACCGATAGATGCTAGATTCGAGCGTTTAAGTAACGTACCGAGCAACGAGCCATGGATTGGAGAGGATAAGGCATTCCAAGTGCCCGTCTATTACTGGGGCATTAAAGCCCTAATTAAGGGAAGAAAGCGAAAAATTGGGTTTAAGGATGTACTTAATGAAATACAACGGTACTTAAAGGGATAGTATTGCTCTCAAAATGCTCCTTTCAATGATTAACGTGAGTGAGGTTGATTATTAATATTTAATGTCTAAAGAGCTTAGAACCAATAAACTCAGTTTTAAATCATTCTTATCACGAGGATTCCTTCTCTCAAATCCCTCATTAATACTTATTTTTCTTCGCTAATACTATAAATCGGGTGCATAGGGATGGCTGTCTTGGCTTATGTGTTCATACAAGTAGCTGCCGGTAAGGCATTTGAGGTGTTGAAGTCCATTAGAGGGATCAAGGGAGTTAAAAGCGCACACACCATTACCGGTGGATATGACATAATAGCCCTCGTAGAGGCTACAAGCCTCAGTGAACTGGGAGGAGTTATAGTAAATAAGATCCAAAAGGTCGAAGGAGTAACACGCACAGTTACAGCCATAGTGGTTGAGTAATAAACGCCTCATACTCCGGGCATACGATTAAGGATTCGTGAGGGCGACCTATTACGTTAGTAGCTCTATCTCTCAGGACGAGTATTTAAGCTAGGATTATGTGATCATGAGATGTCACTTCCTCATACTCGTCCTACTAGGCCTCCTCATGTTATACGCCCTTATATGCCTGATCCCTTATTTACCTCCAAGGAGGAATCATATGACCTTAGACGAACCTTCATTAAGGTCAGGCTCCGCTAAGCCTATTGTATTTTACGTTTCTCCTGATGGCTCTGATACGTGGTCCGGTAAATTGCCTAAACCAAATGAAGATAGAAGCGATGGCCCATTCGCCTCCATTACTCGAGCGAGAGATGCCATTCGTGAGCTTAAGAAGAAGAGTGGCTTGAGGAAGCCCGTAATTGTGATGATTCGCGGTGGGGTCTATCACTTAGATGAACCATTGATTTTTACCCATGAGGACTCGGGTAGCGAGGATTGCCCTATAATCTACCAGGCCTATCCGGGGGAAAGCCCTATCATAAGCGGTGGTAAACGGATCAAGCCCCATCGCATAGAGAAGCTTAACGGCAAGAATGTGTGGATCGCTGAGATCCCAGAGGTTAAGGAAGGTAGATGGTACTTTAAGCAATTGTTCGTTAATGGTGAGAGGAGACCGAGGCCCAGATTGCCGAAGGAAGGCTTCTACCGCGTTAAGAGCGTTCCCGGATACCGTAACCTCATGGAGTTGAAGCTGTGGGATGGTAGCGTTACCTTTGAATGTCAACCAGGCCATGTAAGCAACTGGAGGAATATACGGGACGTTGAAGTAGTACTCCTCCACTTCTGGATTGAGGAGCGAATACCCATGAGATCATTTAACGCCGAGGAAAATCTTGTCGAGCTATCCCGTAGGACGCTCTTCGTGATCAGGGATGGATGGCGCCCAGCTTATCCGAGGTATTATGTTGAGAACGTCTTCGAAGCTCTAAGTGAGCCTGGTGAGTGGTATCTCGACCGTAGTAATGGTAAACTCTTCTACATTCCCAAGGCTGATGAAAACATAGATAGCGCTGAGATCATAGCTCCTAGGCTTAAATGGTATTTGGTCAAATTCTTAGGCAATGTTGAAGAAGGCGAATACGTCGAGCATATAATCCTAAAGGGCCTGACTTTCCGATACGCGGACTGGGATCATATACTATCGTCTCAGGCAGCCTTTAAGGTTCCAGGCGCCATATATCTCGAAGGGGCTCGTTCATGTGGCATCGAGCATTGTGTGATCTCCCATGTAGGAGGCTACGGTATTGAAATAGGTCGTGGTTGTGTAAACGTCCGCGTTATCGGTAATGAGATTTACGACATGGGCGCTGGTGGAATTAAGATAGGGACTGCTGAGCTCCCTGCAAGGCCCATAGATGGCGTTCAATACGTGACCATAACGGATAATCACATACACCATGGAGGACGGGTGTTTCATAGTGCTGTTGGCATCTGGGTGGGTCAGAGCAGGTGTAACCTCATAGCGCATAACCACATACATGACTTCTATTACACGGGTATATCCGTCGGCTGGACATGGGGTTGAAACCTTAAGTTATAGCTTTCCGTATCACTCTATATCCTTCTATGCCTTTCAAGGCAATAAGGTATGCTGACGCTGTATGCCTATCTAAGCCATATTTTCTCATTATTTCATCGTGTTTTTTGGAGTGTGTGGTTCCTCTCGGGTTTACAAGGAGTATTTTGAACTTATACTTCATGGCTGATAGTATTGCGTGTTGAAGTAGTTCCCTCTTAGCGAACCTAGATATTTTCCTATTAGCTGATGGGCTTCTCGTGTATCCTTTATGTTTTATCGCTTGGAGGTTCTCAAACACAACAGTACCTACACCATGATAA
>JAGGXX010000014.1 GCA_021162845.1 Thermoprotei archaeon
TAACCCTCCTAACAGCTAGAATACCAAACTTAGCCAAGTAATGCTGAGCAGCATCATCAATACCCTTCTGACAAAACACAACATTAGCACCAACACCCCTAATCCTCTCAACCATATCCCTAAGCATTCGCTCCTGCTCTTCGAGGAAGGCCTTCATCTGCTCTGGCGAACGTATCCTTATCTCGGCATCATACTCAGGCTTCTCTATTTCAAGTGGTGCGTTTATTAGTGCTATTTTGGCATCCTCAACCCTCTTAGGCATACCAGGATGAACAACCTCCTTGTCTATAACTACGCCGCAGACCAGTTGCGTATCCAGTAGGCTCCCTCCCTGCTTCTTTATTATCTGTATGTAGTCCGTGTCCGCATACCATTCCTCGCCTTTCTTCTCGGCTATTTGCTTAACGGCTTTAACTGCTAAGTCGGCGAAATAACCCCTCACTGCGGCTACAGCCTTACTGTACATAGCAGTCATCGCGACCTTCTTAAGTGTTTCATCATCTTCATAGCTAACGGGCATCGCTATGCGTTCTAATACCTCTCTCGCTTTATCAGCCGCCTTCTTATAACCGCCTATGACTACCGTCGGATGTATGTTCTTATCAAGCAAAGCCTCAGCCTCCTTAAGAAGCTCGCCCGCTAGTACTACTACCGTCGTCGTCCCATCGCCTACTTCATCATCCTGAGCCTTCGCGATCTCGACCATGAGTTTTGCTGCAGGATGCTGTACGTCCATCTCGTCTAGAATTGTAGCGCCATCATTAGTTATCGTGACATCGCCTAAGCTGTCTATTAGCATCTTGTCCATACCCCTTGGGCCCAGAGTAGTCCTTAACGCTTCAGCTATGGCCCTAGCAGCCATTATGTTGTTACGCATAGCCTCCCTGCCTGTAGACCTTGACGTGCCCTCTTTGAGGATTAATACTGGGACTCCGCCTAGCTGAGCTAGAGGAACTGCCATTACAACCACCTCATTAATTACGTGAATACTATCCTAATGGCTTAGCGTGCTCTATGTACTTGCGCTTCTATTTAAACATAACCCCAAGAGACAGAAGCCCATAGAAGATCATGTGGACATATGAAAAAACGGATTGGTACTTCATGAGAGGTAGGCTAAAAAGCGCATGAGGTGCCTTGCAGCTAATTTCACATCATCTCTAATGACAGTTTTCCTTCCAGCGTGTTTAGCAAGCTCCACTGCCTCCTTAGCTATTTCATACGCTACAGTTTCCACGATGTCCCTTAGAGCTTCTGCTGCGCTATCACTAACGCGTTCTCCGCCAGCTCGTTTTATTATCCTGCTAAAGGGGGCTATCGGAAGTTCGGACATCAAATCAACGCCTCATCAGGGACTTAGAAAACACACGTCTTTAATGCTTTTATCTGAGCACTATAGGAATGATATCTTGCAAGTTTAAATAGGACTATTAGCTTATGGCTTGAAGAAGGGTGATGGAATTGGGAAAGGTACGGCCTAGAATAGTGAAACGCCTTGCTAAAGAGCTTCTAGAAAAGTATGGAGATGTGTTTAAGCCAGATTTCGAGGCAAATAAGAAACTTGTTCAAGAACTGACGAACATACAGTCTAAAAGATTGAGGAACCGCGTAGCTGGATATATAACGCACCTAGTGAAAATACGAGCTAAGAGGGAGCAGGTGCTTGAAACCGTTGCTTCATCTTCAGGCACATCAGGTGAAGGGAGCTAGTAGGAAAGAGTTAAGAAATACAATCTAGCATTTAGACCAGGGAATGAAGAGACTGACCTGCACTGAGTATTGCAATTTGATGAGACGGCACCTCCTCTGACCCCTGAAGGGGTTAATTATGACTGAAGTTGTAATCCTGGCCCTGAGCGATATTCACGGTAATTTGTATAACGTCAGAAGACTCGCTTCAAGGAGGGAAACAGCGGACCTTATCCTCATATCAGGGGATATAACCGACTTTGGAAGCCTCGACGAGGCTAAGGCAGTGCTTACCATACTATCCGAGATTACAGAGAGCATATTATACGTCCCCGGTAACTGCGATCCCCCACAATTACTGGAAAAGGGAGTACCAGGATATGAGGCGGGATGGTTGCACGGTAGAGTGATCAGATATGATAACCTGTTAATAGGGGGGCTCGGCGGAGGAGGATTATCACCGTTCGGTACGCCAATAGAGCTCACGGAGGAGGAATTTGAGGAATATGCAGTGAGGATATCGAATTCATGGAGGGAGATGAAGCAAGAGAAGGACATAAGGATTCTACTCTCACATATGCCACCTCTCAGGACTAAGTTAAGCCTGACATATTCAGGAGACGACATAGGCTCTAGCTCAATAAGGAATCTCATTGAGGAAAACCTTGTTGAGTTATGTCTTTGCGGGCATCTTCATGAAAGACGGGGCATCGATACTATGGGGCGGTGTCTGTTAATTAACCCGGGACCCCTTGGATATGGGTTCTACGCAAAAGTAAAAATAGTGGCGGGCGAAATAAAGGTAGACTTCAAAGAGGTGTGAGCAAGGTATGCCCTTCAACAAAGGCGATTTCCTACTCGTGGATTATGTAGCTAAGGTCAAAGATGAAGATAGAATACTAGAGACAACGATAGCGGAGGAAGCGAAAAAGGCCGGCATATATGATGAGAATAAGGCTTACGAGCCTAAACTCATAATACTAGGCGAGGGGTGGCTGCTTAAATCAGTCGAGGACGAGATACTGAACATGGATATAGGGGAAGAAAAAGTCATCGAGCTACCCCCGGAGAAGGCATTTGGCGAGCGAGATCCATCAAAGGTAAGGGTGATACCAGCAAGGGAGCTTACACGCAGGAGGATAAGACCCGTCCTAGGTGCTCAAATAGAGATTAACGGAAGGATAGGGCTTGTGAGGAGCGTGGGTAGCGGGAGAGTTGTAGTGGACTTTAATCATCCTCTGGCAGGGAGGACCTTGATATATAAGGTGAAGGTGGTCAAGAAACTAGAGAGCCTGGAGGAGCGAATAAGGGCATTAATTCATACGAGATTACCTTCAATTGAAGCGGGGAAATTCAAGATAGAGATAAAGGATGGAGATGTGACCATTTGGGTCCCAGAGGAAGCACTAAATCTGGATGGCTTACAGATCTTTAAGCGTGCATTAGCCATGGATGTAAGGAGATATATTGAGGACATAAGCCTCTTGAGGTTCATAGAGGAGTTTAAAGTTAGGGAGGAGACTAAAGAACCTCAGCAAGAACAGCAATGAGCTTCTCGCCTTTGCAGGAGACTGATCTCTCCTTAAATATCTTAAGGATCTTTAGGTAATCGCCTTCCCTAAGCCCTAAGGGATTACAGAGATTAAAGTATGGGCATTCTATGGTGGTGCATGTGGGCGAGTAACTAAACTTGATTCCCTCTATAGCGAATTTGGCGGGGACTAACATCTCTATGGGCTCAAGCCGTACCTTAACCGCTACTACCTTACCGTGCAGCGAACAGGCATGCCTCGTATTCCTTACTTCTATCACGGTATACACTAGGCCTTTCCTAAGCCTAGAACATAGCGCGTACAGCTTACAGCGTTTACAAGAGGGAGGGAGACCTATGAATTGGAAGCTAGCCCCTACCTTAGCCTCACACTCAGGTAGTAGCGTTATGAACGCTTGCATGTTAAGATATCACCTCTGTGGTTCGCGCAAGCTCTTCAGCGGCCCTCCACGTCAGACCGCTTTCCCCTAAGATTGTGTAACGTCGCCTGATTTTATGGGCTATGGTTAAAGCCTTAACTATATAGTGGTCATCGATGCCCAGCTCCTTAGCATTTGTAGGAGCTCCGACCTTTTTAAGGAAATTCCTTACCTTAAGCCACTTTATGCCATGTAAGTACGACATCATTATGGTTCCCACGCCTACTTGCTCACCGTGTAAGGCTGGCGTAGGAGCTATTATATCAAGAGCATGACTGAAGAGGTGCTCACTACCACTACATGGCCTAGAGGAGCCAGCTATGGCCATCGCCACGCCACATGATATAAGGGCTTCTATCAGTGTCCTTATGCCCTCCTCTGATCTTTTAGCGATTAGCTCAGCTTTAGAGAGCACCATTCTCGCCGAGAGAAGGGCTAGACTTAGGGCGTAGTCCCCCACATATTCGCCCTTTATGAGTCTAGCAAGCCTGGCATCGCGTACGGCGGTTAGTTTAGCTATTACGTCACCGCAACCACTAGCAATGAGGCGTTGAGGTGCATTGGAAATTATGGCGACGTCCGCTATAACTAATGCTGGAGGGCGCGTGAAGAAGGAGCCTCGCCTCTTTTCGTCTTTAATAGAGGCCACAGGGGAGGCTATACCATCGTGGGAGGCGGAGGTTGGCACGCTTACGAAGGGGAGACCCTCTAGGAAGGAGGAGTACTTCGCCACATCTATGACCTTTCCTCCCCCAACAGCTATGAGCGCCGAGGGCTTTACCTCCCTTATTACTTCCCTTACAGCTTCTACATCCCTTAGCGTTGAACCTTTAACAAGTACATAGTGAGTTAAGAGGCCTGCGTCTTCTAAGGACTCTATCACTTTTTTACCCGCTATCCCGTAGACATGAGGGCCCGTTAAAACGAGCATTTTATTCCCAGAGAAGAGGTGTTTGCAATACTCACCAGTGAGGTCAACTACGCGCCTTCCGATAACTATCTTAAGTGGAAGATTTATCTCGTGAAGTGGTTTTGTCTGCATTTTGTCATCTCTTACCCGCTAAGGTTAAATATATCCTCTTAATCCTTTTATCCTTGAGTGCCGTTTTGCCGAGGTAACTATAGAGATAGCGAGGAGGTATTTGATGTATACTAATCCATATATGGGATTTCAGCCTGATAAAATCATGGTACTTAAAGGCACGACCACAGTAGGTGTTATATGCTCGGACGGGGTAATCCTAGGCACGGATAGGAGGGCTACGAGCGGTTATTATATAGCACATAAACACGTAAAGAAGATATTCAAGATAGACGATTACGTGGCTGCCACAATGGCCGGTGTTGTAGCTGAGGCCCAGAAAGTATTGGATCGCGTCAGGCTTGAGGTTCAGCTATATAGGTACACTATGGGCCGGCCCATGCCGATAAAGTCCATAGCCACCTTCGCCTCAAACCTTCTCTTCAGCTCACGCCTTTACCCATACGTCATACAGACGATAATAGCTGGTGTCGACTCACAGGGACCGGATATGTATGCTATAGATTGGTTCGGCACCTTAACAAGGGAAAAATACATAGCTACGGGCTCCGGATCCCCCATAGCATTAGGGGTCTTAGAGGACTCCCTACATGAGGGGATGAGGGTGAAAGAGGCTTTACCCGTAGTAATTAGAGCGATAAGCTCGGCCATTAAAAGAGATCCTGGTAGCGGAGAGGGCGTGGACATAGTAGTGGTAACGAAGGAAGGATACAAGGAGCTTACTGATGAGGAGATAAAGAGGCTGTTATTAAAGTGAGGAAGAAGGGAAATTTCTTGACAAGTAGAAACGAGAGAAGAGAAGTACTGAGGGATATACGAGAAGCCATACTTAGCATGATACCTCTTGAAGCCAAGGTCACGAGGATAGAGTTTGAGGGGCCTGAAATAGCGATATACACGGAGAACCCGGGTGCAGTCCTCGAAGACGAGGAGCTTGTAAGAAGGCTAGCTAAGACAATAAAGAAGCGAATAGTGATAAGAGCGGACCCTAAGGTGAGAATGGATAAGCAGAGTGCGGAAGAGATAATAAAGGAGGTAGTGCCTAAGGATGCCGAGATCACTAACATTACTTTTGATGATGTGACCGGGGAAGTCATAATAGAGGCTAAGAAGCCCGGGTTTGTCATAGGAAGAGGAGGGGCAACCTTAAGGAAGATACTATTGAAGACCTTATGGAGACCGCAGGTCATGAGAACACCTCCCCTCAGGTCGAAGACCGCGGAATGGATGCTCGGCTTGCTTTACTACGAGAGTGAGAAAAGACAGCGCTTCCTCCATGAAACTGGAAAGAGAATACATCGCTCCGTGATCTCTAAGGAGAACTACGTTAGGATAATAGCTCTTGGCGGGTTTAAGGAGGTCGGGAGAAGCGCTATACTGCTTCAAACTAGGGAGAGCAACATACTGCTGGATTGCGGCATTAAACCCTCAGGGACGATGAGGGATGAAATGCCTTACTTCGATGTACCGGAGTTCAACATAGATGATCTGGACGCCGTTATAATCACGCATGCACATCTCGACCACTGCGGCTCTCTTCCCTATCTCTTCAAATTCGGTTATGAGGGGCCTGTTTACACGACCATGCCCACTAGGGACCTAATGGCCTTGTTGCTTAAGGATTATATAGACGTTGCTCTCAAAGAGGGAAAAAGAGTACCATACACGATGCGCGAAGTCAAGGAAGCACTACTCCATACTATTACGTTAGACTACGGCGAAGTCACAGATATAGCCCCTGATGTACGCCTGACCTTCCATTACGCGGGACATATTCTGGGCTCAGCGATAGCACACCTTCACATAGGTAATGGGCTCTGTAACGTGACGTATACTGGTGACTTTAAATTCGGCAGGACTAAGCTTCTGGAGTCAGCATCCTGTGTTTTCCCAAGGCTAGAAGTGCTAATCATGGAGAGTACCTATGGTGGTAGGGGAGACATAATGCCCAGGAGAGAGGAGACGGAGAGAAGATTTTTAGGCATAGTGAAGGAAACCCTCGAGCGTGGGGGGAAAGTGTTAATACCAGTGCTCTCGGTTGGCAGGGGCCAGGAGATAATGCTAGTTCTCGAAGAAGGGATAAGGCAGGGAGTCATACCTCCAGTGCCCATCTACATAGACGGCATGGTTTCCGAGGCCACCGCCCTTCACACGGCCTATCCAGAGCATTTAGCTAAAAGCATTAAGGAGATGATGTTCAGGGATCAAAACCCATTCCTTCAGGAGTACTTCAAGCAAGTTACTGATCCGAATATGCGCAAGGGAATCATAGAAGGTGGGCCTTGCATAATAATGGCTACGTCAGGTATGTTAACAGGAGGGCCTTCTGTGGAGTACCTGGAGATGCTTGCAGAAGACTCAAAGAGCACCCTCATCTTCGTTAGCTACCAGATAGAAGGTACATTAGGCAGAAGGCTTCTGGACATGTCCAGAAGTAACAATCGGGAGATAACGATACCACTCCTGAAACGTGGAGGTAAGGCGGATTATCTGACCGTGAACATGCATATAGAATCCGTGGAAGGGTTCAGCGGCCATAGTGATAGAAGGCAGTTGTTCAGCTTTATAAAGAGCGTGAGGCCAAGACCGGAAAAGATAATACTGTGCCATGGTGAGCGAAGTAAAGTCGAGGACTTGGCTATATCCATAAGTAGACTTTTCAGGATCCCTACCATATCCCCCGAGAACCTAGAGGTCATAAGAGCGAGGTAAGAACTCGTTGATGAGGTGCCACAGGGCATCGCCTACGTGATGTATGTTCTTAAGTGCCCTACCTTTCTTACTGGACTTTATCTTATCGCCTGACATTAACGCTAAGCAGAGCGCTATAGGGATGTTGCCGCTCTCTGTATAGACCGCTACTATGTCCTCTTGCTCGAAATCACCTACGACGTTCGTTATGCCGGGAACCATGACGTCAGCCCCTGAGATTATGTGCCTTATAGCCCCGTCATCTACGAAGACCTTAAACGGATAGTGTATGCCGCGATGAAGGCCATGAAGCGTAGGATAGAGAAGGCCCCTTGAATCCTCAACTACTAAAGGGATGCCATCAGCAAGGTATACATTAACCTTCAGCCGCGGCAATTTAGCCTTAATTACTTCCACCCTAGAGGCCCTGTCGAACATATCAGCTAAATCCTTGGAGAGCTTGGATGCTTTAGCCCTTATGAGCTTACGATCCTTGCCGCTTAAGAAATGCCTCTGCACCAAATCACATACCCAGGTTATGTCAGGGTTCTAAAGATTTAAATGCTAGCACCTTCTAACGATATCTACTTAGAAGACGGTGAAAGTATGCCTAACCAAAGCACCGCTGAAATACTTGCGCAATCCCTCGAAAGCGCCGTTTTAGTTAGACTAAAAGGAGGTCGGGAGATAAGGGGTATTCTTAAGAGCTTTGACCAACACCTTAATTTGGTTCTGGAAGAAGCGGAGGAGATAAAGCCTAAGGATAAGATACGCAAATTAGGCACTATAATATTAAGAGGAGATAACGTAGTGTTGATAAGCCCTGTAGAACCTAGGTGAATAGAATTATGACTAAAGGAACACCATCAATGGGTAAGAGAAGCAAAGGTAAGACTCATATAAGGTGCAGGAGATGCGGGCGGCATGCTTATAATGTCCAAAAGCATTACTGCGCAGCATGCGGATTCGGAAGGTCTAGCAGGATGAGAAGGTACTCATGGCAGAATAAGAAGGTTAATAGAGTCCGCATTAAGTAAGAGCGTAAATCAGCAACCCAGCCTAAAAGGGCATTCACTTTGACATGCTCTTAGCACCTTTAAATATACTATGTCTTAATGATCGAGCAATTCTAGCAGGGACGTAACCTAGGGAATTTCATGTCTAACCTTTAGAGGGACATTAAAGAGCGGAAAACTTAATATCCCTGCGAATTCCTCCCTTAAATCAGGGCCGGTAGCTCAGCCTGGTAGAGCACTCGGTTTGCACCCGAGAGGTCCCGGGTTCAAATCCCGGCCGGTCCACCAACACGCTCCCTTATTCTACTAGGTTGCCTACTTTCTCGCATGACGTCGAAGGCCAATCATGGGGATTAATGATAAGAAAAGTAAAAGTTTTAATTAAGTTAAGTCTTAGAAGCCCTTAAGCTTAAACCACAACTCAGGAATTTCAATTATTATGATGTGACCTATCGAGCTCTTGGGATGATAGCTACTGCTGAAAAGGACTGGGAGAGAGCTGAAAAAATACTTCAGACAAAGCATAGCATTTCTTTCATCAGCTCATCAATTTCATCTAGCTGAGACATATTTTGAAATGGCTTTAATGTATGAGCATAAAGGCGAATGCGATAGAAAGCCTGAACAAGAGCCTAAGCATATTCAGAAAGCTAGGCTCAAGGGAAAGGGTCAAGAAAACTAAGACGAAGCTTAGGGAACTGTCGAAATCACAAGACAGCAATGACTTCCATCCCACAGATAAGAGTTCAAAGGAAGAGTCACTGCTAATGGAGGTCAGGGAGGTTTCGATAAAGGACATTAACATACTTAGAAACGGATTAAGGAGATGGTGGGCCCGGTGGGGTTTGAACCCACGACCTCTCGGTTATCAGCCGAGCGCTCTTACCAGGCTGAGCTACGGGCCCGCGTCACTTGGTTATTTTCACTAGCTCTCATGCCGAGAGCCAATATAAGCTTATCGATATATCAGAATGACTTTCATGATCCGTAAACGTTATAAATTCCCGAGGTACATTGTACTACGGCGATAAGAGGAAATCGCCCCCGGATAATCCTACGGCTTCCGGCGGCGGCTCCGCTCCATTACTCGGGATTAATCCCGTGGATGAGGGGCGGGCCTCCAGCCGTAGGGACAATAATGAGGGCCTAAACAAACCAGGGAGGAGGTGCTCCCTGGAGGTTTAGGCCTGAGCATGGGCCCTGGGTAATGCTTACCACAAACCATGGCCAGGGAATACCAGAAAAACCTTGCGGCCGTCAACTCCGGTTGATCCTGCCGGACCCGACCGCTATCGGGGTGGGACTAAGCCATGCGAGTCGTGCGCCCCGGGGTATGGCGGGGCGCGGCGCACGGCTCAGTAACACGTAGCTAACCTACCCTCGGGACGGGGATAACCCCGGGAAACTGGGGCTAATCCCCGATAGGGGAAGACACCTGGAATGGGTCTTCCCCGAAAGGGATGTGATGCCATCCCCATCACATCCGCCCGAGGATGGGGCTGCGGCCCATCAGGTAGTTGGCCGGGTAACGGCCGGCCAAGCCGATAACGGGTACGGGCCGTGAGAGCGGGAGCCCGGAGTTGGGCCCTGAGA
>JAGGXX010000051.1 GCA_021162845.1 Thermoprotei archaeon
CTTATATACAGTACTCAAGCCCTAATTCCCTGAGCTTCTCCGTTTGAGGAATGCCTGTTCGTACATCCCATCTCCTCCCCCTATAGTATTCGTCTAATAGCCGTCTGAAGTCCTCAGGGCTTATGCTGGTCCCGTCAGTGCTACAGGGCAACTGGAAATGCGGGGCCACCTGCTCGTCTATACGTCTATTCCTGCCGAACTTCTTAACGAGTATCATGCGCTCAAGGTTAAATACTCTCTCAGCAGCCCTTTCAAGATCCTCCGTGGTATACTCTAAACCCGTACAGGTCGAGAAAAGCCTGGCCTCTATATCCAGATCACCATATACATCCTCTTCCTCCACCCACTCCTTCTTAGACTTAAACGGCTTTAATAGGCGTGGAAACACGAAATCGCATAGCGGTAGACAATCAAGCAATACATGACGATGTTGGCACCATATGGTTAATTGGATCTTATCCTCAAAGCTCGGCTCTATAGCCTTCTCTGAGCCCCAGAGCTTGGCTGCAATCGGCTTGAGCTTTTTCAGGAATAGCTCTCTATCATCTAAGTATATCTCCGCTAGGAGCAGGAACGAGGAATGAGTGCATATGGTCGGGTCCCGGCTTTCAGTGGCATACATCAGGGCCGAGACCAACCAGAAGGGTAGAGGCTCTGGATCCCATATGCGCCCTTCTCTATGTGCTGGGAAGCCATAGGCGAACTCTAGGGTCTCAGCGAGCCTAACTAACTCCTCAGGGAGATCTTCCTTAAGCCTATCCACGGCTCTGCGTAGATCCTCTGCCAATATATCGCCTATCCCCTTGCGGTACGCTATCGCATAGAGGAGCTCATGGAACCACTTGGCATTCCTCGGCCTTAGCTTAAGCCCCCTTAGCTCCTTCATGCCAAGCTCTACGCATCTTGCGAACCATGGTTGTAGGGTTAATAGCACCCATAAGTCAATACCTAAGTCATCGCAGAGCATGTGGAGCTCAGCGCCCCCTTTCTCAGGCTCCCATCCCGTTATCGGGGGGACTCTTATTCCCCCTCCTTCATATTCCGCCTGTGGCTTACTAGAGAGCCATATCCCGCCTATGCAGAAGGACTGATGTGCCCTTATGATCCCTTTCCCGGTAAACCTCCGGGGTACGTTAAAGACTACCTGCCCTATCCTACAGTTAACACTACAGCTTTGACTACAGATAGGGCGCGTGGCTGGTATCGGCTTTTCATATCTTATCTTTAACATCGCATCGACCGTTCCGGTGCATGCCATGTTCATGGCATGCTTACAGGCTTTTAAGAATCCCCCAGGATCTGCTATTCTAATGCCTCCCGTGCCCCTGACAGCGATGGCTTTGAGCCTTTTAAAGCCCATAACTGCTCCAAAACCACTATGACCGGACGCATTTTCAGGGGGATGTGATATTATGGCATAACGGACTAGATTCTCTCCCGCAGGTCCTATGCACGCGACTTGTACGTCATGACCATGCCTCTTACGTAACTCTCTCTCAACGGCTCTAATGGTTAACCCCCATAGGTCTTTCGCCTCCCGTATCTCTGCCTCACCATCGCATATCCAGATGTAAACGGGTTCATCACTCTGCCCTATTATCACGAAGCCATCGAAGCCAGCATACTTTAACTCAGAGCCGAAGAAACCCCCCATGGTCGAATGCGTGTACCAGGGCTTGGGATAGGCCCTTGGCGAGATGCTACAAAATACTATCCTACCGGATGTAGGAGCGGGTGTTCCTGTAAGTGGTCCTGTCATGGCTATGAGTGGTACCCTGGGATCAAAGGCGTCTACATCTGAGGGCATCCATTCCCAAGCTATTCTAGCGGCAATCCCTCTTCCGCCTATATACTCCTCAGCGTACTTCATAGTGTCTAGATACCTTATCCTCCCTGTTGTCAAATTGACAAGCAGTATGTTCCCGACCCAACCACCCATCATCTACACGTCCCTACCTTACTAAGCGTTATCGCTTGAGTTGGGCATACCTCTACGCAGGCTGGCCCTTCCTCCCGCCAATAGCAGAGATCACACTTCACATATGTTCTCTTAGAGGGATGCTGGAATATCACAGCATTATGTGAGGCAAGGGGACATGCCTTAACGCAGAGACCACAGCCAGTGCATAATTCTTCAATTATAATCCTAGCCCCGATCCTTCTCTCCACCACGATGGCCCCTACAGGGCAGACTAACACGCACTTGGGGGTCGTACAATGTAGGCATACTAATGGTTCAAATCGATAGTTCTCCCTGTCTTTTCTGACCTTAATCCTTGAGGCTGAGGGCCTAGCCTCTCCCTCATGCAATATAGAGCATACTAGCTCGCATAGGCCACACCCTCTGCAACGATCAGGATCGATCACAATCCTATACTTAGGCTTAGGTATATCCTCGACTCCTTGAGTACATCTCTGAGAGATCATGTATTGGGCTCCTCATGTTCAGTGCTTAGGGTTTATCGGGCAGTCTAATCGCGGAACGTGGGGATCTTCGAGTATTCTTCCTTCACCACTCTTGCCGCTAGCTTAGGTTCTCTGATCCACGTGTACACGCCCTTTCTGTTAAGCACCGTGCGGAAGTGACTTTGAGGCGTTTTAAAGTCCGCGAAACACCATATGTGAAAGCCTATCAAGTATTCCTTACGCTTAAACATATCTATATACCTCTTCAGGAACTCCGCCTGGTATTCCTCACTCCACATCGCAGGCGGATCTGTATGTAAGCCGTTTATGGCCCCAGCACCGAATTCCGTGACCAGTATGGGCTTTTCAGGATACATGTTATGAAGTTCGTCTAGCGCATTCTCAGCTTCCTTAACGCCCCTCTCTATATCTCCATGATGTAGATACCAGCCGAAGTACATGTTCACCGATATCACATCCACGACTCCTATGGCCTTATCCCTGGTATGAAACATCGACGCGAAGGTGATAGGCCTAGTGGGATCTAGTTTCCTAACATGGTCATAAAGCTCCTTTATGAAATCCCTAGCCGCCTCTATTGAGCTGTGCGGCTCATTAGCCACGCTATACATGATTACCGATGGTCTGTTCTTGTGCTCCTTTATCATCTCGCTTATCATCTGCTTTGCCTTCCGTAAATACTCCTCATCCGTAAAGTGCACTTCGCGAAGACCGACTAATGGGGCCTCTAATATCACCAAGAATCCATACTCATCGGCTAGATCCAGGTGGAGCCTAGAATAAGGATAATGGCTTGTCCTGAAGGAATTCGCTCCCATTTCCTTCATGAGATTAAAGTCCCTTACGAGCACAGGCCCTGGGACGTACTTTCCAGTGATGGGGAAGTCTTCATGTCTCCCGAACCCCTTGAGGTATACAGGTCTACCGTTCAGGAATAGCTTTCCTTCCCTTACCTCCACGGATCTAAAGCCTATACGCTCGTCGATCCAATCCATCAATCCCCCTTCTGAGAATATCCTGAGGCGTAGGGTATAGAGAACTGGGCTCTCGGGGGACCAAGGCGTGATATCCTTTATCTCGGCTTCCACGCATATGTCCTCGCTTTCTATCTTCATCTTCCGCTCAAATAACTTGGTACCCCCAGGACTTAATAGCTCTATGACTGTATGGCCTTTAATTTCTCCCCCGATCTCGATCTTAACCTTAAGGTGTCCTTTATGACTAGTATTCACGGTTAAGTCGCTTATGTACGTGGCTCCGGTGAACTCGATGTACGCAGGCCTTTGTATCCCCCCGTAGTGAAAGAAATCGAAGTAGGTACGGTTCATGGCCTCACCGGGTGGTATGACCTGTGGCGAAAGCCTATTATCCACCCTTATGACTAAGGTATTCTCCTCCTCAAAGCGAATCGCCTCCTTAGCATTAAGCCTAAAGGCCGTGAAGCTTCCCTCATGGTCCCCTAAGTAGATCCCGTTAAGCCATACCTTCGCCCTATAGCTGATTCCCTCAAACGTCAACCACGGAATGGTTCCCTCGAACTCCCTAGGCACGGAGAACTTCCGTTCATACCAGGCCACCCCCATGTAATCATTCCAATTCGGGTTCTGGCCGTTCCACGAGGCAGGTACGTATGTGCGCTCGGGTTCAGGAAGGCCATCATACCATCCCTGCTTCTCGCCCATGTCCATTGGATCTAATTTGAAGTTCCAGAGTCCCTCCAAGCTTATCTTAGGTCTATGGGAAATTCGCATAAGATCTCCCTAATTTAAAGCTCTAATTCTGAAAATATATGTTCACGATGTCGTAGCTATCTGAGGTATGACGATCGCTCTATGTAATCCAAGCCCCTACGTTTCCTCACCGAGAATTCTCTCGAAAATATCCCTCAAGGTCATGACGGCAGAATAGGCCTCATCCTTGGTTTCATCATTTAAAGTCCCTAGTTCATAGAGCTCATTAATTAAATCCTCTAGTTCATCTAAAAGCGATAAGCAATCCTTAGCTATGTCCGCGTCACCTTTACCCTTAGGCATAACGCGTCACCCCTCCTATATCAGGCGGATATACCGTTTCCATAGTTCATACTTATTGCTTACCATATAGTCCATAGCGGTTACATAATGATGGAGATGCTGGTGATCTGAGCCTATTCCATGAATCTACGTTCACCAGATAGTGCTTAGGATCATGCGTTCCATAGTTAACGCTTATTTTCCTCACTTAGGGAAAAAGGATAGCGGTGTGCCGAACGTATGAGCTTGGATGTGTCCTCATTGGAGACCTTTATCATGGAGAAGATGTCCGAGACCAAAATTCCTGGACTCAGCATAGCTGTTATCGAGGGTAACGAGATCATATACTCTAGGGGCTTTGGCTTCAGGGATCTGAATTCGGGAGCGCCCGCGACCCCGAGCACTATATACGGTATCGGATCCATAACGAAGAGCTTCACGGCGTTAGCTATAATGCAACTCGCAGAGGAAGGGAAGCTCGATCTACGTGATCCAGTGGATAAGTACGTTCCATTAAAGCTCAGGCCATTAGGTAAGCCCGCAACTATACATAATCTCCTAACGCACTCCTCAGGCATACCCGCGCTCGCTTATGCGGAGGCCTTCATAAGAGGCCTTCTAGAGGAGGGGGAAACCTGGCTGCCAATAGCTACACCTGAGGATATAATAGCCTTCATGAGAGGGGCTGAGGAATGGGCCGTTGCTAAGCCGGGAGAGAGGTTCTTCTACTTAAATGAGGGTTACGTCTTATTAGGCTACATAATATCTAAGGTGTCTGGGATCAGGTATGTAGAATACGTTAAGAAAAGGATACTAAGGCCCTTAGGCATGAAGAGATCATACTTCGATAAAGATGAAGTTGAGCGCGATCCCGATGTAGCAACTCCTTACATAATTGATAAGGAGGGTAAGCACATACCAAGTAGGTTTCCTTACGGCATAACATCAGATGGAGGATTACTGAGCAATGCCCTAGATCTAGCTAAGTACGTGATCATGTACCTAGATAGGGGGAAATTAAACGGTACTGAGATAGTTAGCGCTAAGTCCATTGAGCTTATGGAAAAACCCTACATTAAGGTGCCCTTCGAGTTATTCGGCGGGGAGGCCTATGGGTATGGCCTCATAGTATACCCGAATTTCCTGGGCCACAAGCTCATAGGTCATAGCGGCTCTGTATGGGTGTATACGGCTTTCATGGGCTATATACCCGAGAGGAAAATAGGCGTGACTGTGTTAGCGAATTCTTCCGGATACCCGCTCTCATACATAGGCATGTACGCGCTTGCTAACATGCTAGGTAAGAGCCCAGAGGAACTTCCCTTCATACGTATGGAAGGGCTCCTAAAGAAGCTCGAAGGAACTTATGAGTCCTATAAGGGAACCATGAGGCTGATCGTTGAGAGGCAAGGGGATTTCCTCTTCATAAAGAGGAAGAGCAAGTATATCGAGGAGTCCATACCGCTTGTTTTCGAAAAGGCCGAAGACGATACGGTGCTATTCTATACGCTATCGGGAGGTAGGAAGATCTGCGCAGAGTTCCGCGTAAAGAACGGCAAAATAGAACTACTCTATGAACGCTATAAACTCATGAAAAGATAGGAGAAGAACCTGGTTTTTCTCATCACTTGAAATATATCATTACTTATGTGGCTAGAGGTGCACTTCGTATGGTTAGATGGGTCAATGACTTTTTCATTAGGAAGGCTGATCTGCTCTTAAGAGTTCTGGATTCCATGTGGAAGTCTGCTCCTCAGGAGGCGGAACTCGTTTCAAGGTTATTCGAAATACATGGAATAAGCAGAGGCTCTAAGATCTTAGAGCTAGGCTGTGGTAATGGCAGGATAGCGATTAACCTAGCGAGGTTAGGCTATAGGGTTACAGGCGTAGATATATCACCTATGCTCATTGAGGATGCGAAGAGAAAGGCTAGAGAGTATAACGTTGATGTAAGGTTCGTGGTTGGCGATGCGAGGAAAGTAGATGATCTACTAAAAGGTAAATCCTTCGATGCCATCTTGTTTTACTGGACCACTATCATCGGATACTATGATGAGAGAACTGATCTAGAGGTACTGAGGCGTTGTAGAAAGTTGATCGACCCCACGGGCGTGTTGTTCATATTGAATCATGTGAATAGGGATTACGAAGTGCTCCTAAGCGGCCTCTATGGGAAAATGCGTATAGTTGAAGAGACTATCGATATGACGATATTGGAGGAGATAGACCTCGACTTGACTTCATCAAGGATAAACTCCACATGGAGATTCTATAGGAAGAATGGCGAAGATCTGATCTTCATAGGCAAGTCCTCATGCTCCATAAGGTTATACTCATTACATGAGCTGATCTCCATAGCCGAAAGGGCTGGTTGGATTCTGGAGAAGGCCTACTCAAGCCTAAGGACCTTAGAGGAGTTAACGAAGCCCACCCTTACTCGTTCTTATCACCTAGTTTTACGTCCACGCTAGTTTTCAAATTGGCTTTAGCTCAATCTAAGCACCTTCATGAAGCTCAGTTCATATGCTCTAAACCATGCTTTCATCCGAGGCAAGACCTTGTATTCGTCAGACTATTCACTTATTTGAGTACCTCATCGATATGCTAAACGCTTAACAGTTGTGCTGAGTAATAGGTTAGCCTTAGGGGATGTTTAATGATCAAGACGAGTGATTTAGTAGAGCCTACTGATACGAACAAACCTGTCGTAGTTCCTGAACCTAAGAAATTCGAGTTCACTGGCAAGTGGTTTAGGTTCGATGGCTTTAAGGACTTTCCTGACTTCTTAGCGAGGGAGTTCAATATCCCAAAGGGAACATGGGAGATAAGTAAAGTGAAGGGAAAGGGTACTGGTCTGAGGGTTAATGATGGCGTCGTAGAGGTGTGGGGTAACGAGAAGATCTACTATGCGACGTTAATCCAGCTAATCAAGCAATGCAAGGATAGGCTTCCGGAAGTTGTGATAGAAGAGGAGCTTAGGTTTAAGTTCAGAGCATTCCACCTCGACATCGCTAGGGGAGGAGTTCCCAAAGTTGAAACCTTCAAGTCCATCTTGAGATGGTTGTTCCTATTAAAGTACGATTACTTCGCCATATACTTCGAGGATCTCTTCCCATGGAAGAGTTATCCTCAGATAGGAGCCCTAAGGGGCAGGCTCACAGAGGCTGAATGGAAGGAGATCGTCGAGTACGGTGAGGAGCTCGGCATAGAGGTCTTCCCCTCATTGGAACTATGCGGCCATATGGAGCATATACTTTCGATACCGGAATTCACGAAGTTCAGTGAATGGCATAACCCAGCGGAGGGCTGCCTAAACGTAAGCGATGAAGCTGCTAGGGAGTTCGTGTATAAGCTCTTAGAAGAAGCACTAGAGCTTACGAGTTCGAACTACGTACATATAGGAGGAGATGAGACGTGGGCTCTGGGGAGGGGTAGGAGCCTAGATGAAACGTGGAGGTTTGAGGGGCCAAGGCTATATGAGATGCACCACAGGAACTTAGTGGAGTTAGTCAGGAAAAGGGGTAAGATCCCAATACTCTGGGGCGATATGATATCCGGCATGTACCTCCGTGGTGCTAGGGAACGATGGGCTGAGGTGCTTGAAAGCGATATCTGGAAAAAGGCGTTGATAGCCAATTGGGACTATAGTCCTTCCCCGAAAGAGCACTTCAAGGAGAAAATAGGCATATTTAAGAAAAAGGGCTTGAGACAGCTAGCCTGCCCAGGTCTCTCGAACTGGAACAGGTATTATCCTAACTTCGATGCGGCGCTCGAAAACCTAAGGAACTTCTTATCCGCGGCTAGAGAAGAAGGGATCTTCGGTTTCATGATCACCGCATGGGGAGATGATGGCGAGGAGTGCCTCTTCTCCTTCCTCTACCCGCTGATACTGGCTTCCATGGAGATTGCTGAAGGTGTAGGAGCATGGGAGAGGAAGTGGATGGCCCTTACTGGAGAACCTGAGGAGGTCCTTAAGGCTAGACTCCTCTTTGGTAAGCAAGAAGTAGCTGACGCATTAAAGCACATCTTATACTCGACCATATATTTCAGAAGACTGGATAAGAGCGCCTTAGAGAAGATTAGATCTACATGGGAGAGAGTCTTAGAAGGCGTTAAAGGAATACAACTTCCCAAAGACCTCGACTTCATCAGGCTCTGTCTCGAAGTAGGCCTGAAAAAGCTTAAGGGTAAGGCCACGGTGTCAGACTTCATAACGTTATCAAGGATTTACGCGGAGCTTTGGCTCTCAGAGCGTAAACCAGAAGGCTTAGAAAGAATAGTGGCAAGGCTTTGGGGCGTTGCAGGAAGGATAGATCTATCTCTCCCCTAAATACGATCCTTCGTCATTGAGTTCTCAAGCAGTCCCCTTCTGCAGAGCTTAAGGTGGTGTTAGATTCAAAAGACACCAAGCCTCTTGATTTTTGAATCTAACACCAAAACGCTGAGAGCTGGACACATCCTGTTAAACGTTTCTAACTCGCCCCTGCTTAGACCATGAAGAGTTCCTGAGTCATGCCTTTTCTAGGCCTTCATGGTTAACCGTAACAACTTCTCCAGTGAGCCCACGGGATCTGGCGAATAATCAACTCTCAGGTCGATTAATCTGTCATATAATTCACCGTATGGCGTAGGCCCTACTACAAGTAGGGCTGCGCTACGATCACCGCGCTTATCGCCTCCTGCCTCATGTCCTTCCTTTAGGGCTTCCAAAAGGGCTCTCGCCAAATTGCCTTCCCCCATTAACTCCTCGAACTTATGACACATGAGCTTTGGTATATCGCTTGACTTAACTAAATTCGCTATGCACACGCAATGTTCTCCCATGCAATACCCGCACTCCTTAGGCACATTATTTCCATTATGAACGGCTTTGTCGCCTTTCACCGAGATAACCGCTACCTGTCTCATGTTCGGTGAGTCGTCCGTACCTAAGGCCTTGGTTAGGGCCTCTTCCGAGGTAAATCCCTCTTCCATGTAACTCAATATCAAGGGGCCTAATGCGGGATTCGTATAGGCCTGCGTAGCTACAGCTCCAACGGCATTTTTAGCCCAGGGCACTCGTGAGCCGACGGCTATGGAGCCCGAAGCCACAGCTACCCCTACGAGTCCGCTCTCACTATCCAAAGCAACTATGCTGTAGGTCACGTTAGTTCACCGCTCATCGCGATTATTAGCTCCCTCCTAAGCGCGATAATACGTCCACCAGCCTCTCGGGTGGGGATGGGAATTCCTCTAACCTCCTCCATAAACGGCTTCTCCTCCTCAGGTAATACCTATTGCACCTCATTCGCTTCTCGACCTTGAGATGCCCCTCCCTGACGAGTCTATCGAGGACGTACCTTATGATCATGGCATTAAAAGGGCTGACCTTAGCGTTGGCGAGCCTTAACATCCTAGTAGTCGTTAAGCTACATACCCCCCCTCTCGTATTATGAACGAGGTTCCATAACACCCTTAACACTATCTTCTCTCCTTCCGTTAGCGTGAGCATCGGGATATTATAGCCCTGAAGCGTTTTAAACTATCCTAATGGCCGCTCTGCATAATATGATGCGGAATTATTTCTCCTAAGGAGAAGTCTACTAAAATAAGCTCAAAATCATGCTTCTAGGAGGCTAAGCAGCTCTGAGAGTTCAATTAGACCAAAACCCACTACGTAGTCCCCTGCACCATATGTCACTATCACCTCATCATCGAGTTTGATCAGGCCACACGGGAACACCACCATAGGCCTATCTCCGTAGACCTCGTACATCTCTTTAGGTTCGAATATGTAGGTTGGGGTGATGCTGGTAATATCCACTTCGTCACCGCGGAACCTGAAGAGCAGTGCGAACGCCCTGTAAACTTGCGTTTTTCTATCAGTGGCGTGAACTAGTGTTACGTACCTGCCTGGCTCAACCTCTATGGGTGGGGAGCACCAGCCGAGACTCCGTTCAAAGGGCGCAGGCTTTAGGATCTCAATGGTATCTCCTACTTCAGCCTCACCAAATGTTCTGTTGAGAATGTCCCTTCTCTCGTTAACCCTACTTACGACCAGATGATATGTCTCCTCCTCATTAGTGAAATGCGGCCTATGGAATAGGAGTAACCTGCCGGTGGGGCTCTCCATCAAGAAGGCATCTTTGTCGCTAACGACCTTTTCCCTGATACCTTTAGGAAACGTGAAGACACCAAGTCTCCTCCAACTTCTCCCATCACCTGCCTTTGAAGATGCTACGACCGGAAGGACCCTCTCCTGTCTCACTAAAGGATTGAAATAGTTGACTGTCCTCCCCGAGTACACCATAAGCCAGAGATCGCCTATCTGAGTTACCCTTGGATCCTCCGTGCCCCATATATCGTATCTTGTAGACGGATATATGACTATCTCACCTGTGTAATGAACATCACTTATATTACCGCTTAATATGTCCTCAACTGGAACCGGTATCCTGACTATAGCGCTGACGTACATGTAGTAACCCATTATCATGCGAGCATAGACCTCGATGTGGTCACCTCTCAATAAACCCGTAGCGTTGAAAAGGGCTATCGGACTACCTACTGGATGGTTCTTTATATGAGTCCTCGAAGGAGATATTACCCCGAGCCTCTTGACTATGTCCCTGCACTCATGCCTCCTCTCAAACTCGGTCTCCATCACCTTTAGAATCTCGACCATCCTCGCGTCCCCATCTACCAAGATCCTATAATAGGACCTATGTAGATATTCGGTATTCTCCCGATGACGCTAACTATATCAAGGTTGATATGAGGGAAATACCCCCGTAATAGGACCGCAAAATACCCCATGAACATATCCCGCGTCTATAAGCCGAAATTATGCTATTAAGCATGAAGCCGCTTAGCGATCATGCACCTACATGAGAAGCGTAGCCTTCACAGAGGAACACGACTACCCTTTAATAAAGTTCCTATTTAATATCTAAAAGAAGTCATGAAATCATGATTACACTTTCATCTTCTGCCTCAGACCTTCGTTGGCCCACGGAGGATCTACTTACCCTTTCATGATGGGGATCCATAGGTTTGCCGAGCCCCCTCAATACTTAGCTACCAGCTCAACATCGAGTCCTTTACTTGAAGTCTCAACCCTTATTAGCGGCGCTGGATCCTGCACTATTATCTTCCTCTTGTCCTCCGTTATCTCATATCTAATGGTCTCATGCGCCTCTACCTCAAGTAACATAGTAGCTTCCTTTACAACGATATCGGCTCTTTTAACTGATCCTCTGATTAGCAGGAGGATGGATCTGGCTTCGCCCACCCAGTACCACTTACTACAAGTCTCCCCCCTCTCCTTTGATATTATGGTATCCGTTAATACGCCATAGCTTCTTGCGTCGAAGATGTCATCGTTAACGTAAACCGCATAGATCTCGTGGACATAACCTTCCCTCTTGGTGTCATTCCTCGAGGACCAAGTATCCCTGAATGAGGCGAAGAATACTTTAGGGACGCCATCGGGTTCCGTGGTGTAATGGGGGTGACCTACTTGAACGAATATATCATCTATCATGAGCTTCGGCATTAGATCACCGCATAAGAGGCCTATCTGCGGTATTCCGCTTCTGGGATCAAGGCCCCTTACGGCGTGGAGGGATGGGCCTAAGAAGATCTTAAGCGCCCACTTGCCGAAGGTATCACATTCAACTAAAGCGCTGATCCTGGGCATTAAAACTAGGTCTGCGACGTCGTTGAGCATTCCATGCCAGGAACACCACCCATAATCTTCGACCCTTACCTTCTTGGGGTCATCGAAATTGCGGATTCCTAGGAACTTTAGCCCTTGGAGTATTGCTGGTCCCTGTTTTGAGAGCGGGGCGGGTATCATCCCTATAGCATCGTGAATAAAGTCGTATGCCCCTATGGGCTTGAAGGGTATGCCGTGATCACCTATTCCGCTTAAGATCTGCTTATGGGCCATCAATTCCCAATCGGAGCTGAACCAGAACATGAACCCCTTATCGTCATGCGTAACCGTAACTATGTACTGCCCTCTCACGGGATTGTACACTCCCCTCACAGCATTCATGGTATAGTCACCTGGGATTAAATCAGAGGGTAATATTTTCCTAGCACGGGTTAAGTCCACGCTCAAGTCCTTTTCCAAGGGGGCTATCCACCCCTCCCTTTTAAGGCCATTTAGATCCCGCCAGCCCGTGAATAGCAGATATCTTTCTCCTGTATCGCTATTAAATAGGACGTTCGGCGTGCCCACTCCTGCTGATAGGTCTCTGATTTCCTTCCCGGCTTCCTGAGGCCTCAGGATAGGGACTATTCTCACCACCAATAGACACCCCCTATGGGTATCTCCTCGGTCTTCCTTTTTAACCTTGAATCGGAGAAAGCCTACACGGGCTTAGAACAGGAGTATCTGTGATGATACGTGATATAGTAGTCCGATTACTTCGTAGTTGGGATAAAATAGAAAAACGAGCCCGCTTCAGGAGATACCTTCGCTTCTTCCTAAGGCTGAACTCATCAACTCCTGACTTCACCTTTAAATTCTAGCCATGAGGACATAATATTGAGAGCGATGAGCCACCACCCCGGGTCTGAGTGGTGATGAACTCCTGCCCCCCAGTGAGCTCTTATCATAATGTAAGAGACATGAGTCCCCCCTTACCCCCTATCTCGCTAAAGAGACATCCTCCTCGCTTTTTCGACGCATATGCGTCAGAAAGGACGGGGCTCTAGGTCTCTGAGGTGAGCCTGGATAGGTGAATGAGCAACAAATTCCCTTTAGGAATATATCCGAAGCCGTTCAGGGGATTATGCCAATATATTTTACATATGTAAAGTAATGGGCCGTTTTATTAATGACCTGCAGATTTACCCCCGGTGTTAACTAATGAGGTTAAGCCTAGCTATGATATTAGCATCGTTATTAATGTTAAGTATCGCATACGTCCAAGTAGCTCATGCTCCCGATGTACAGGTGCCATACTTCATTAAGTATACATACACGATCACCGAAGATCAGGTATTGGATCTTGTCCTCAATGCAAGCGATCACTTCGAGTATAAACCCCCGTCTCCTCCTGAGGGCATGGAAGGAAGCACGTACACGGACTTCAAGCTTAACTACGTGGAGGTGTTCATTCCAAAAGCTGTTGCTAGCGTGCTCAAGGTCACGGGAGAGGATTATAAGGTTAGGATCTCTGAAGATTACGTAAGCTACCGGTTTTACTCTACCACTCCCGTTCGCATAGAGAACACCGGTGATTCAGCTCTAGTGATCTCCCTCCCCGTCAAAGTTACCTACGTTCATGAGGAATGGGTGCAGGTGAAAAGCACGAGCGCTGAGATCAATGTACTTCCTCCTCCTATACCGTTTACTAGCGGGAACGTCAGCATATCCCTTGAGATTCCCCCATATACGCCCTTAGCGTTCTCCTCGTTGATAACTCCAGACGATATAGACATAATATCCTTAAAGGCCCAAGAGGAGTTCGACCCAGAAGCGATAAGCGTATCGCCGAGGTTCGTGAGCCTTAGTCTTAGGCAATTACCTTATGGAAAGTACATCGTAGGCTTAGAGCCCGCTAAGCCGCTTCCGGCGTGTCGCCTGTATAAGAGCATGGAAATACTCAACCTAACGATACCCGCCATGTCCTCTAGGCTGATAGCCATGCCAGCTCCTCCTAATGGTTGGGAGTTTAGTCACATAGAGGCGGTCATAGCCACTATAAGCGTAATGAAGCCCAGCATAAAAGGTGAGATCTCGGTGGAAGCCCCCATAGTTGACTTAGCTTATGGCATTTCAGGCACCATTCCGGTGAAGTTCATTAAGGCCAAGTACGCCCTTAAGGCCTATACCGTTTACAGTAATAGGTTTACCATAGTAAATAAGCTGAATATACCGATCATAGTTTATCTGGTGCCCTTCGTTTACCGCGAAATAGGCGAATGGAGTCCACTAGGGCTTACCGTTAAGGTGGATAGAGCCGATGTCGATAGATCCACGTATGCCTTCCTAGAGGTCGATATACCCAATGGCGTGATAAAGGAGGTAACGCTACCTAGCAACATGGCTGTAGGCCATTACTATGATTCAAGCGTACCCTGGTCCGGAGATGTCAATAGGACCATCAGCTCCCTGCCTCATTACGCTCTAATACAGGTAGCGCATGATGAAGTAGTGGAAACTGGGACATATTCCTTTAAGATAGACTGGCTCCCCATAAGCTTCCGCATAGTGGACTCAAAGGGGCGCCCTCTCGAGAAGGGCATGGCGAGGCTCTATGATAACGAAACCTCCATTCCACAGGAGATAGTAGGAGGTATAGCTAGGATAACGCCCTACAAACCATCGATATATCGCCTAGAGGTGAAATACAAGGATGTTGTCGTTTACGATGAGTACGTAGGCTTCCCCGTTAAACCGGAGTATATGATACCCTGCAAGGTATACGACCTGGTGGTAGAAGTGGTAGGTGCTAGAGGTCAGCCCCTAGAGAAGGCCGTGGTGAATTTAACCGCTGTTGAGGGCAAAGCGATAGCCAAAGCCACCAATGGGAGCGGTATGGTCTGTTTCGAGCAATTACCCATAGGTGAATACCAACTCAGCGTCTCCTATAAGAATGTAGGGGATGCGCTTATGGTATCGCTCACGGATAACATCAAGGAGACTATAAAGCTCGACGTATTCATAGAAGTGCCGGGCACAAACTTAGCGCTAGGTGCCGACGAGACGGCCATAGTGACTGTAGTATTCATAGGCCTCATGGCTCTAATAGGCTTCATAGTCAGGAGGAAACGGCAAGAAGTGGTATTACACTAAAGCCCAAGGGATCTCGGGATAAAGTTATTATTTTTGATCCTAGTTTGAATAGTGGGCAGTGAGCAGATGTCCACCTCAATCCCCCGAGACTTCTACTTCCGAGAGCTTGATATTAGTGTCAAAGAGGAACTGCTTAGGGATTACCTTCTATTTCTCGAGGAGAGCTTAGTTGGCTCTAGAAGAGAGCTTGTGGAGTACGTGTTAAGGACGACATATAACGGATCACCGACGCTGATTATGAGGCTTAAAGACGAGAAGGGCAATCCTTCTGTTGAGCTGGCCGTTCAATCCGCAAGGAAGCCTCGAGTATGGGTTATCCCCTTAAAGAAAGGCCTTAAGCCGGAAGACGCTGAGAACGTGATACGTCGCGTAGAGTTAGCCACATTATATTACCTTGAAAGCCGGGACGTGGCTAAAGCCTGCTTCGTACTCCTTGAGAAGATGAAATTAGGGCCGGAACGCATAAAGGAAGCTAAGCGTAAGCTCGTCGAAAAGCTCTTCTTCGGGACTATGTTCCCTTTATTCGCCTTATCACTCCTATTCGCCTATCTCCTCTTCGTGTTTCTGGGAGTCTACGTGTTCGTGGCTATGCCTCTCTTCCAGCTCCTCATACTCCTCTTCTCGGATAAGATAGTCGAGATGATGTGCGACTGGAGGGTAACGCGGGACAACCGCCATGTTTACCTGGTCTGCTATACGATGCCGAGAACGGAATATAACGAGTTCATGAAGAGGTACTATCCCCGTAGGTTTGAGATCAAGCGTCAGCTCTATGAAGCCATGATAGCTAATAATATGAATTTGACGCCTGAAGTAGCGGCTGAGGTATTCATGAAACATGGTATGATCGTAGATGATTTACATAAGGTCGCCATCAAGAGGATTAACGTCTATGGGATAGTATCGCGCATCTTCTCATCTCTGGGCCTTCCCACTCCGCGCATAGCCCTCCTCAATACCGCCATACCCAATGCTGCTGCGACGGGAATAGGACCTGATGTGGCCCTTCTTACCATAACTACTGGTTTGCTTATGAGGCTAGACGATGATGAAATAGAGTGCGTACTAGCACATGAAGCCAGCCATATTAAGAATCATGACCCATTCATGCTCTTCATGCTTAGCACAGGTGAGTATCTATTAAGGCTCTTCGTATTCTTCACGTTCATATACATAATGATGAATCCCTTCGTGGATTTGATATACCTGCTCGTGGCCTTCACGCTGTTATTCTTCATAGCCAAGTTCTTCGAGGCTAGGGCCGACCTCGAGGCCGCATTTCTCACGGGCAGGCCTAGCGTATTAGCTAGAGCCCTGAAGAAGATAGCGCTTAGACGTCTCCTAATAGAGAAGTATCCTCGCCCCTCATTCGAATCATGGCTTAGCTGGGACGCTCATCCGCCTGTTTCATGGCGCATAATCCGCCTCGAAAGGGGCTCATTATCGATGAGGGAGCACCCGCTCATGGCTTCAGTTAAGGATTGCATATTGGGCTTATTGAGCACGTTAGGGCTATGAGGGACATGGAACGACGCAACTTCACATCCTTTTTAGGATATCATGCTAAGCCCTCTCCTAGTTAAGCATATATCTCCTTCATGATATTATCTTTGCTAAGGAAGCCGTTATGTCCAGCGCCAGGAGCTTCGTTGAGGAGGCCATAAGGATATTGGATAGGTTGATATCTGATGAAGGGCTTAACAAGAACCTTAAGACTCAATTAATTCACATCAGGAGCTTACTCTTTAGAGCTGAGGTTGACCTCATAGCTTTACATAAACTATGCGTCGATATACTACGTTCATCACTTAGCCTTTCCAAATACTTAGACGTCTCCGTCGTTAAGGCGGAGCGACCTTTAAACGTATACTCCAAGGAAGAGGCTAGGAAGAGACTCTTGTCCCTCTGGAAGCAAAACGCAGTAATGACATTAGAGGATATCAGGGCCGTTATAGGTCCCATAGCGCAGGAGATAGTAGATGATCTCCTAAAGGAGGGATTCATCAGGATAGCTAAAGCGGAATGGGAGAACGGGGCGATCAACATATACTATAAGCGCGTAACATAAAGATCGAAGCTTACATGTCAATAGCGTCCATCGCCCTATGAGCTTAGCTCCAATTTGAGGCAGAAGATATAGTAAAAAGCTGAGTCGATAAGATGATCCGATGTCCTTAATCGCCCTAGATATATGGAGGCCTTGCACCCCTAGACGCTTCATGTCTTTTCCTCAGTTTTCTCTGCCTGGCCTTCCTCTTCCACTTATACCGGTGGGTCTCCTTGAGCCTTGTGGAAATTAAGCCTCGCGCCTTTCTACCCGAGGCGGTAAGGCCTCTGAATGCCCTCCTCCTTTGTGGTTTCACTACTTCCACCTTGGGTAATTTGGAGCTGATTACGCCCATCTTACCCGCGATCTCACGTAAATACGCCCTTAATCGCTCTATGTTCTCTTCGTGGACGCTCTTCCTCCTCTCATCTACATATATGCCTAGTAGTCTAGCTTCCCTTGGGGTAAGTCCTATGGCCTTTATCTCCCCTATCGAGAAGCCTTTTCCTGTCCGTATCTTAGGTGGTAGATCCCGCTTATTCATCAATCTAGGCGATTTGACAAGAGGAGCGAGGGCCTCATGAGTGCCCATTAAGATACACCCCTGTAAGGCGTCTTAAAAAGAAGGGGGTAAAGGGTTATTTATAGTCAACGATTCATAGCACGTGTTCTCATAGCTCTAGCCCTCCTTGAGCTCCTCCTCAGTTCTCCTCCTCTTCACGGCTCTATCGAGTATTATCCAGTTTCTATACCATTCCTCGTTTTCCCTCTTTAGCTACTCGAGGATCATGCACGTTAGCTCCTTTGCTGTAACCCTATTGATCCCGCGTTCCAACAAACGCCCCTCTATTATCTCCGCTATCTTCCTCGCTACCTCTAACGTTGCTCCCGATTTGAGACAGCTCACCACTATCTTTTCCGAAGCGAATTCCTCCTCTCTGCCATCCCTTTTAACCACCACAATCGGCATATAGATACCTCGCATGTATCTAACTTCTTTCAATAGGAAATCTAAAAGAGCGCAGATATATACCTGCTTATTAACTAAGCGTCTAGAAAAATTACATTACCGACCTAATTCCATTTAGTAACAGGTGTCGAATATGGGCTGGTATCCTACGAGGCGACGCTTGATAGCATTAGGTATAATGATAATCCTAGTCTTGGTGGGCTTTATAATACTCTCCATGGTCGATACCGTCGAGCTAGGCTATAGTGCCATCATAGTAGATCCCATGATTGGAGGCGTAGTGAGCGTAGTACATGGTCCTAGATGGTATATTAAACTACCATGGCAGATATCCGTCAAGATATACACTGCCACTGACGTGTTGGATATGTGGACTGAGGAGGCGACTGGAAACATAGGAGACTATCCCGCCATCAAGTGTCTAACCAAAGATGGCCTCGAAGTTTCCGTAGATATAACGATTAGGTGGAGGTTAGATCCCTCAAGGATCGTGGATCTCTACTTAAATTACCCGAATCTTCAATGGAAGGCCAAGACGATAGCTTCGATACTTAGGGAGACCGTGCGGAACGTCATAAGTAACTTTACGGCGACTGAGACATTTGAGAAAAGGGCCGTTATCTCACAGATAATTTCCAGAGAATTCGCAGAGGCCATACGAGCAGAGAGAACGCTAGCTGGCGCCATAATTCTTGAGGATGTGGACCTAAGGAACATAGAACTACCGCAGGCCTTTAAGACCGCAATAGAGGAAAAGTTAGCAGCACAACAGAGGAAGCTGGCTGCCACCTATGAGCGTGAGAGGCGCCTCATAGAGGCCAATGCCACAGCGGCTGCTCGGATACTTCAGGCGCAAGGTGAGGCTCGAGCTAGGCTCATAGAGGCGGAGGCTATAGCATCGCAGCTCAGGATAATCGCTAGCTCCTTAGGAGGTAATGAAACTCAGCTCGCGAATACGTTCCTTACCCTTCAGTTATTAAACGAGATAGCTAAGAATGGTGGTAGCATTTACGTGGTTGTCCAAGGTCCTGGAGGAGCTCAGATAATGCCTCTTCTCCCCTTACAGCCATATAGGGAGATTAGATCGGAGTGAGTGAATGAGTTATGGCGCTCCTAATGCTCCTTTTAGCGTTTTTGGCGCTCTTGATATCGATATGGCTATATCTACTAATGCCCTTCATTTTAACTCCCTCCGTGTCTAGGGTACTGGAAGAGGGCCCTTCATCACGTGTTATAATAGTCCGAGGCATACTAACCCGTACTAATAACCGTCCCTTAGCCCTTGAAAATGAGCCCTATGCTTACGCCTTAGCTGACAGACGCGATAGACGAAAGGCGATCCCCTTTACAAGCGAAGTTAAGCTGGATAAGCACTTAGGTGATGAGGTCGCCGTGAAGCTCAAGCGTGTACAAGATCACTTCGTCTTTGAGGACTTTGTTCGACAACCAGATATCATCAAGCTGATCCTATTAGCTATAGGTTCAGCGTTAATCGTAAAGGTCCTCCTCTACATAAAGGGTAAGGCTAGAAAAATGATAAGCGAGGCCTCTTAGGTGATCCCTTAAGGTTATTGATAGGATAGATCTTCAGGACGGACTCTTCTTATAGCCTTTGTGACTAGTTTTACGGCATTTACTGCGTCATCGAGGCTTAGTACCTCAGTAGGCGAGTGGGCATACCTAGTCGGTATGGAGACAACACCGGAGGGTATTCCTTCCCTCACTAGATGTATCGTGGCGGCATCCGTACTACCGCCTACTAGTATCTCAAGCTGATAAGGTATTCCCTCCTCCTCTGCCGTCTTGATCAAAAGATCCCTGACCTTTGGATGCGCTATTAAGCCTAAGAACGACCCTGATATCACATCCATTACCTTTATGGCGGGACCCGCGCCTAGTCTCACTATATAGTCTCTCTCCTCTACGCCAGCTACGTCGTTAGCGGCCGTTATATCGAGGACTATAGCCATGGACGGGTGTATTTTGAAGGCTGAGACCTGTGCTCCTCTACACCCCACTTCCTCCTGCACGGTCGCTACGGCATACGTAGTAGCTAAAGGTCGCTCTTCGGATAATGCCCTCATCGCCTCTATCATAATGGCCACGCCTATTCGGTCATCAAATGCCTTACCCGTGACTATGCTCCCGTTTCCAAGCCTTACTAAGTCTCTCTCTAGCGTCACTACGTCACCTATACGCACGCCCATTTTCTCTGCTTCTTCCTTACTCTTAGCGCCTATATCTATGAATAAGTTCTTAATCTCAGGAGCCTTCTTCGCCTCCTCCGGCGTTAAAAGATGAGGAGGTCTTGTTCCTACGACCCCCCTTATCTTTCCCTTCCTCGTAATTACTAGAACCCTTTGTCCCACTAGCATGACCGGGTTAACGCCCCCTACTGGTACGAACCTGAGGAATCCATTCTTCTCTATGTGCTTAACCATAAGACCTATCTCGTCCATGTGTGCTGCTAGCATAACCTTGAACCCTTCATCCTTACCTTTAATCTTCGCTATGACATTCCCAAGCTTATCTACCGAAACCTCGTCCGAGAACTCCTCCATCTTTTCCCTTATCAGTTGCCTGACTTCCTCCTCAAACCCCGATACGCCACATGCCTCGGAAAGCTCCTTCAACGTGGAGAAGATCCTCGCCTGATCGGACATGTCTAAACTACCCTCCTATTCTGTCATAGGGAATTCCTTATATTCCTTTCAACGTCACCTTCCATTGAAAGCTATATACGTTCCCGTCCGTATTTCCAAGGTTTAAATCCTCATAGACATCAGAATAGTTCCTGGTGAGTTCTCATGCTCATGGATCAGATCATAGAGGACTACAGGGCATATCTTGAGATCAAGGGCTATAGCGATAGCACGATAAGGCAATACCTTTACGATGTTAAGCTCCTCACGAAGTTTCTCAAGGCTCCTCCTTGGAAGGCTGACTCACGTGATCTCATGCTCTTCCTAATTCACCTGAGGAAGGATAGAAATTACAAACCGACGACCTTATTGAGGAAAATTTCAAGTCTAAGGACCTTCTACGCCTTTCTAAGAAAGAGGGGTATAGTACACGATAGCCCTATGGAAGCTATCGAAAGGCCTAAACTACCTAAGAGGCTCCCGACGTTTCTAACGCGTGAGGAGGTAAGGAAACTACTTGAGGTAGCTGATAAGTTCAGGGATAAACTGATAATCCGGTTACTTTATGTCACCGGACTTAGGGTCAGCGAAGCCGTTAACCTAACGTGGGCAGATGTGAACTTCGACAAAGGAGAGATAAGAGTAAGGAAAGGGAAGGGTGCAAAGGAGAGAATAGTACTGATCGATCCGCAGACGCTTAAGATGTTGCAGGAATTCAAAAGGAGGGTTTCGCCTATGAGCGATGAGGATCGGGTGTTGGGGATATCCATCAGGACCGTGCAATATATAGTGAAGACGCTAAGGGATAGGGCTGGGTTAAATAAGAAGGTTACGCCTCACGTGCTTAGACACAGCTTTGCCACGAGCCTCCTGGAAGCCGGAGTCGATATACGGATAATACAGGAGTTACTCGGTCACTCAAGCCTAAACACCACTCAGATATATACGCATGTGACGAGGGAGCACCTGAGAAAGGAGTACCTAAAGGCCTTCGGGACCAAGGAAGAATAAATTTACTTATTGTTGAATTATGAGATGATCTTATTAAACTTATTAAGAAAAACGCTTTAAATCAAATTATAATAAGATAGAATAAACATATTTATTAAAAGGAAATTCTTACTCTTCTAGATAAAGGATCTCTGCATCATGCGGGCCTAACTCTAGCTCATATTCATGCTTATCGCCGTGCGAGGTTCCTCCCTTGAGTAGTCCCTTTATCCTAAAAGCCTTAGCGAAGTATAGTTTCACGGACTTATCCCGCCCCTCATGGTTTATGAGGAACACTACCCTGTAATGGCTCCCCTCCCTAACTGTTAATTCCAGATGATCCCCTTCGACCCTAACAAGGGGCTTAATTATCCCTCTTTTGATGAGAACCTTCACTATATGGTTAGCTATATCCGATGAGGGGAAGCTACCCACGTATACAGCATATCCTTCACCATATCTATTAACCGTCACCGCAGCCCTTCCCTTAAGCCATTCGTAATCATGAACCCCTAATACTTGAGCGGATGATGGCGTAAGTTCTTCCAGCCAGCCTACAGCCTGTATGACCCTTCCCTCCATTAAGATACTAGCCCTCCTCTCAGCTGGTAAGCACGTGTAGTCAGTCACCTTCATGCCGAAGAGATCCATGAGTCCGCCAGGTAACCCGTCTGAATGTACGCGGTTGTACTCATCCTTAACAGAGGTCCTGGCAGTGGCTATGAGTATACCGCCGTTATATACGAACTTCTTTAACCTCGTAATGAGACTCCTGTTGGTCAAGTATAGGAATGGCGTCAACAGGACATTATAGCGCATGAAATCCTCATTAGGCGATATTACATCCACATTTATCCCATGAAGCCAGAATCCCTTGTAGAGGGAGAGCACCTGATCGTGGTAACTCATAGTATAATATCCTTCCTCAATTAAGGTGGACCACAAAGCCTCATAGGAGAATACCAGCCCGACGTTACTCCGATACTTCGTGCCAGCTACGAGGTCCTTTACTTTCTCCAGCTCTTCACCGAGTCGCTTTACCTCCAGGTATCTCCTGTTAACCTCACCGTCATGATTCAAGATACCATGCCAGTACTGCTCCTTACCGAAGCACGCAGTACGCCATCTGAAGTATATTACGCCATCAGCCCCATGAGCTATAGCTTGGTAGGCCCACTTCCTTAGTTCACCGGGTTCAGGGGTGACGCCTATTGGATGTCCATGATAGCCGTCCGTAGGACCTGCTTGTAGTTCCATAACCCAGTAACTCCTATCCCTCCCCATACACCTAGTGGCATCATGAAGCATCGCCACCCATGCCGGATCATAGTCCACATGGCGGAATTTGGGATAGCAGTCCCATGAAGGGAAGTCAAGCAGTCTGCTTAGCTCATAATAGTCTATCCCCGGGAAGAGGCCCATTAAGTTCGTAGTGATCTTCTTATCAGGGCTCACGGATCTTATTATCCCGACCTGTAACTCCAAGAATTTGATGAAGGATTCCGATCTGAACCTAAGCCAATCTAAGGCCAACCCCCTATTGCACCTATCAAAGGGAGGCGTGGGCGGATGGATCTCCGTCCAGTCCCCGTACTCGTGGCTCCAGAATATCGTACCATATGCTTTATTGAGTTCGTCTATGTCCCCATATTTACGTTCTAGCCATTCTCTGAAGAGCTGAACGCAATGCTCACAATAGCAATATTCATCCCCCAAGGATAGCTCATTGTCTATTTGATAGCCTATGACATTGGGTTCGTCCTTGTAATGCTCAGCTAGGGCCTTTACTACTCTCTCCGTTGCCCTGAGGTAATTAGGGTTGTTCGGGCAGTAATGCCTTCTAGCGACGGGCGGCATTCTATGACCCTGATAGCTCATTGGAAGGATGTCTGGATGGAGCTTTACAAGCCATGGCGGCGGGGCTGCAGTTGGAGTGCCCAGTATCGCTTTAATGCCTTTTTCAGCCAATTCTCCTATGATTTCATCAAGCCATGAGAAATCAAATCGACCAGGCGAGGGCTCGATCCTGCACCAAGCGAACTCGGCTAGCCTTACTACGTTGAAGCCAGCTTCGCTGATTAACTTAACATCAGCCTTCCACTGGCTCTTAGGCCAGTGTTCTGGATAATAGTCAACACCGAACCATATTCCAGCCTCCGTCATAGTCATCCCTAAGACATATTACCTCTAACTAATTTCACCCTTTCTCGCATGAAGGTATAAAGTCAAAAGAGGAGGCTTACCATACTTTATCTCTTAACTAAAAACCGTTCACCCATACCGAATCCAGTCACTTAAGATGAAGGCGTATATCGAGTTCAGAGGAAGAGGATCTAATAGTAC
>JAGGXX010000047.1 GCA_021162845.1 Thermoprotei archaeon
TAACCCTCCTAACAGCTAGAATACCAAACTTAGCCAAGTAATGCTGAGCAGCATCATCAATACCCTTCTGACAAAACACAACATTAGCACCAACACCCCTAATCCTCTCAACCATATCCCTAAGCATCCTTATTTCCTCGTCAAGGAAGGCTTTCATCTGCTCTGGATCTGTTATCTGGATCTTGGCGCTTATCTCGGTCTTCTCAACCTCGAGTGGTGCGTTTATTAGTGCTATTTTGGCATCCTCAACCCTCTTAGGCATACCAGGATGAACAACCTCCTTGTCTAGGACTATGCCCTTTAGTAGTTGTGTCTCGTTAAGCGATTCTCCTTTCTTCTTCTCTATCTTTATATTGTCAATGTCGAGCATCCATTTGTCTCCCCTCTTCTCGACAACGCTTAGTGCAGCTTCTACAGCGAGGTTAGCTAGGAACTCCTTGTATTCCGCTACAGCCTTACTCCCTAATGACGTCATGGCTACTTTCTTAAGTATCTCTTTATTCATGGGATCGACTTTTATCGCCATTTCATCTAGCGCTTTAAGGGCGTACTCCATAGCCTTCTCGTACCCTTCCATTATGATCGCTGGATGTATCTCCTGCTCTAATAGTTCCGCTGCGTGTTTAAGGAGCTCCCCTGCTAGTACTACTACCGTCGTCGTCCCATCACCTACTTCATCATCCTGAGCCTTCGCAACTTCAACCATCATTTTAGCCGCTGGATGCTGTACCTCCATTTCCTTAAGTATCGTAGCGCCATCACCTGTTATCGTGACGTCGCCAAAGCTGTCTACGAGCATTTTATCCATGCCCCTTGGACCCAGTGATGTCATCACAGCCTCGGCTAGTGCTCTAGCGGCTAATATGTTTGCCCTTCGTGCATCGCGCCCCGTGGTCCTTTGAGTCCCCTCCTTAAGTATCAGGACCGGGATGCCTACACTTCTCTCCGCCATGATAATCCCCCACTAAAGTAAGTGTCGTGTGCTCATGTTACTTGTGCTTCTATATAAAGGTTATTCGATATCTCACATGCGCTTTCTAGTTATTTCTATCATAAGCAAAACAAACGATACGATCGTCGATATATGAAACGTTAAAAGTTCGAAGTCCCACATGAAGAGGGGTCTCCCAATCAGTCTAAGCGCTAAGAGCATACAGCTTATGCTCATCAATATGATGAACGCTATCAGGCTTGTTACTTCATCTTCCCTTTTTATACTCCCACCGGTAAACGTTAATTAAGGTCTACCCTTATAGGGACTTCCCTGATGAAAGGGGCGGTCATCCATGCAAAGTAAGGCTAGGGGCCACGTGGAGCTTCTTTATTTAGTGGTACTAGCCGCCATAGCAGCGGTCGCTCCCAGGGTAATCTTACCCATGACATTGAAAACTGATGTACCCTTGGCTGTGATAGAAAGCGGGAGCATGGAACCAACCCTTCACGTTGGAGATCTAGTCATTATAAGGGGAGTTTCTCCTGGTGAGGTGAAGCAGGACGATATAATAGTGTTTAGGGCCCGCTTCCTAGGAGGGAGTTTGACTGTACATAGGGTCATACGCATAATACATCTTGATAACGTGACACTTTATAGGACGAAGGGTGATGCTAACTTCCTTCCAGATCCTGCTGTCTATAGTGGACTCGGTAGTGTATCGGAAGATGACGTAGTTGGGAAGGTGATAGTCCGCATACCCCTGATAGGCTACATAACGCTGGGTTTTACTAAACTCCTCATACGGAACCCCTAGATCCCGCTTTCAGCCCCTTTTTAACGGAACCCTTTAAATAGGCCTTTTTATATCTTTCACCTTAAAAGAGGAGGTTTGGATTATGGCTAAGCGACCTACATATAGGATAGAGAATGTGGTTGCCTCGGTTAACCTTCATCAAAGAGTCGATCTAAACGCTATAGCTGAGAATGTGCCTAATGCTGAATATAATCCAGAACAGCCAGGCTGAGGGCCTGGCTCTGAGAGTTCCCAGGTCTAGTATTCAGGCTATCGAAACCCAAGACAGCTACGCTCATCTTTAGCTCGGGAAAAATGGTATGTACCGGAGCTAAATCTGAGAAGCAGGTATTTAAGACCGTGAAGAGGATAATTCGCACCCTGAAAAGGTATAACATAGTGATAAGTAAAGAGCCTGAGATTACCATTCAGAATGTAGTTGCTTCGGGGAATTTACATGCCGAAGTGAACTTAGAGAAGGTGGCTTATCTGCTTGAAAACAGCATGTACGAGCCAGAGCAATTTCCAGGCCTAATATATCGCATGGATGACCCTAAGGTTGTCCTGCTCATATTCAGTAGCGGTAAGCTCGTTTGTACAGGTGCTAAGAAGGAGGATGAGGTCAAGCAGGCGGTGAACAAGATATACCAGAGGTTGAAGTCATTAGGTGTGCTATACGAGGAGTGAGAAGGGAAATGCTAACGCATGAGCTCTCCACTCCTGCTGGTAAGGTCATAATTCGAAAGTTCTCTCCTAAAGATTTAGCGTCAGTGATAAGAATCAATAGGACATGTCTTCCGGAGAACTACCCTCCTTTCTTCTTTGTCCAGCATCATAAGAATTTTCCGGAGGCGTTTTTAGTGGCCGAGTTAAATAATAACATCGTGGGCTATGTGATGTGTCGTGTTGAACATGGTTTTTCCAACTTGGGTCTTAGTATAGCCAAGAAGGGACACATAATAAGCATAGCGGTTCTTCCTGAGGCTCGTAGAATGGGGATAGGAGAGGCCTTGATGAAGAATGCTATGCAAGCGCTTAAGGATGTATATGGAGTGAACGAGTACTACCTCGAAGTCCGCGTATCGAATCAGCCAGCCATTAATCTCTATCACAAGTTAGGCTACAAGGAGGTCAAACGCTTAAAGGGATATTACCTTGATGGCGAGGACGCTTGGCTAATGGCCCGACCAGCGTAGTTATTCAACCATTACCTCTATTTCTCGCATTACCTCGGCTTTTGGCATGCGTACCTCTAATACGCCGTTCTTCAATACGGCTCTAACGCCATGTGGCTTTATCTTCAAGGGAAGTTTAATCCTCTTAATTATCTCGGTACACGGTAGCCTTTGCCTAACTATGTACTTTCTCCGTGTACTTCCATCGTGTTCTCTTATGGCCTTTATCTCAAGTAGTTCTTCCGTCGCCTTTATCTTTATATGCTCCTTACCAAAGCCAGGTAAATCCATGATCAGGCCTATTTCTTCACCGTAATCAATAATATCAATTGGTGGATCCACTTTATTTTCGTTTGGTAGCTCGTCGAGGGGAATCTTGCTGAGCACTTCCCTGAAGACCTTCTCTACTCCCTCCTTCAGCTCTAGTAGGGCATCATATGCAGTAGGCTCCTTGGGCATTCTCCCACCATCCTACTCGGTCGTAGCCTACCTTAATGAGCTTTTCCATGCCCTGACCTCACTATATAACGCTTCTTGAAACCGCTCGATGTTAAAAGTTTATTTCCCTTACCTTCCTATGTAAAGTGACGAGGTGATACGACTAAATGATGATAGAAGTACGCTGGCATGGGCGAGGTGGACAAGGCGTAGTCACTGTAAGCCGCTTATTAGCCATGGCTGCCCTCCATGAGGGCAAGTACGTACAGGCGATCCCGCAATTCGGCCCCGAGACGCCCTACTAGGGCGCGGGATAGAAGCGGGGCGCCTGTCACAGGCTATACTAGGATAAGCGATGAACCTATCGATATACATAGTGGAGTGTACAGCCCCGATATCGTAGTAGTGATAGATCCCTTCGTCATACGAACCGTAAACGTATTAGAGGGCCTTAAGGAAGGGGGCTCCCTAATAGTTAACTCAAGCGAGGATCCATCTAGTCTAAAGAACGAACTGAAGATTACCAATCCAGTGTACACGGTTGATGCCACTAAGATAGCATTGGACATATTCAATAGGCCGTTCTTCAATACGCCTATGCTGGGTGCGCTTGTAAAGGTTACCAAGATAGTGTCGTTGGACTCCGTGGAGAAGGCGATAAGGGCACGGTTCGAAGGCACTCTAGCTGAGAAGAACATTCAAGCCGTTAAAAGGGCATATGAGGAGGTGAAAGGCGAATGAGCTCTAAGCCAGGTTGGAGGGAAATTCCCATAGGTGCCGTATTACTGGAGCCTGGTTCCTCGGTAAAAGTAAGAACGGGGGACTGGAGGACCTTTAAACCGATAATAGATCAGAGCAAGTGCGTAAGATGCCTCCTCTGCTGGATCTACTGCCCCGATGCCTCGATAAAGGTAATAGATGTTAACGGTAAAGTAGATCATGTCGAAATAGATTATGAGCACTGTAAGGGTTGTGGGATCTGCGAGCGGGTATGCCCCCGTAATGCGATAACCATGAAGCCTGAAGGTGAGTAAGATGACGGTAAGTAGTGGGGAATTAAAGAAGGCTAGGATAGTAGGCCTCACAGGCGACGAAGCCGTGGCTCAAGCTGTAAAGCAATGTGACGTTGATGTCATATCCGCATACCCCATAACTCCACAGACTATCATAGTAGAGAGGCTCAGTGAATTCGTAGCCAACGGCGAACTAGACGCTGAGTTCGTCCCTGTGGAGTCAGAACATAGTGCGCTTTCAGTCGTCACGGCGTCAGCTCTAACTGGCGCTAGGGTCTTTACGGCAACGAGTAGTCAGGGCTTAGCGCTCATGTACGAAATACTCTACATAACATCCGCACTTAGAACACCCGTCGTAATGGCAATCGTAAATCGCGCCTTATCCGCTCCCATCAACATACACTGTGATCACTCGGATACCTTAGGTGCTAGGGATTCTGGATGGATCCAGCTTTATGGTGAGAACGTCCAAGAGGCATATGACCTGATATTCCAGGCATACAAAATAGCTGAAAACAGGAATGTACTATTGCCCGTAATGGTATGCCTAGACGGGTTTACGTTATCACATACCCTAGAACGCGTGGAGCTCATAGATGATCAGGACGCCTTGAGTTACCTGCCTAAGAAGCTATGTTATCCATTCCCGATAAATCCTGAAAGGCCTGCTACATACGGGCCTCTCGCACTTACGGACTTTTACTTCGAATTTAAAGTCCAGCAAGCTGAGGCGATGAGGCAAGCTTTATCCGTGATTCCACAGGCCATGCGCGAATATGAGAAGATCAGCGGTAGACACTATTACTTCTTCGATGCATATGGGTTAGAAGACGCTGATGTAGCTGTCGTATGCCTAGGAAGCGCTTCTGGAACCATGCGTTACATCGCTAGGGAACTTAGAAAAGAAGGGCATAAAGTAGCACTAGTGAAGCTTACGGTTTATCGCCCATTCCCCACGGAGGAACTAGTCTCAGCCTTAGAGGATATGAAGGTTGTAATCGCAATGGATAGGAGCCTAAGCTTCGGCGCTGTGGGAGGTCCGTTATTCGAGGACTTACGCTCCGCCTTCTATGATCATGAGAAACGACCCCTCATAGGCTGTATCGTATATGGCTTGGGAGGCAGAGATCTAACACCAAGTGATGCTCGCTCCATATTCAAGTATGGTCTTGAAATAGCGAAAACTGGTATGGTTCCTGAAAGGGTTAAGTTTGTGGGGGTGAGGGAATGAGTATCGCGTTGAAGAATCTACCTCGAGAGGAGCCATTTGCACCTGGACATAGTGCATGCCAAGGTTGCGGTCCAGCGATAGTGCTGAGGATGACCTTTAAGGCATTAAGACCCGACGAAACAGCAGTGGTCGCGTTCGCTACGGGGTGCATGGAAGTGGTCTCCACGATATACCCGTTCACCGCTTGGCGCATACCGTTCGTGCATCTTGCCTTTGAAAACGTGGCAGCCGCTGCTAGCGGCATAGAATCCGCGCTTAGGGCACTTGAGAGGAAAGGCCTCTTTAAGAGCAAAAAGAAGGTGCACGTGATCGCCTTTGGAGGAGACGGCGGGACATTCGACATAGGCCTTCAGGCCCTATCAGGAGCTCTTGAAAGAGGACACAAGTTCCTTTATATATGCTATGATAATGAAGCGTACATGAATACCGGCATCCAGAGATCAGGTGCTACTCCATTTGCCGCATGGACTACTACATCTCCAGTAGGTTCGAAGATACCGGGTAAGCCCCAGTTTAAGAAGAACTTGGTCGGTATAGCCGCAGCTCATGAAATACCCTATGCAGCAACGGCTTCTCCTGCCTTCTGGGCTGACTACATAAGGAAAGTGAGACGAGCGTTAGATGCCGACGGTCCTGCTCTCATTCATGTCCTATGCCCATGTCCCTTAGGTTGGCGCTTTGATCCATCTATGACCATAGATGTAGCCCGCTTAGCAGTGGAGACAAGGTTCTTCCCGCTTTACGAGATAGAAAATGGACGGAAGTACAGAATAACGTTCAAAGTGCCAAGGCCGAAGCCCATCATGGAATACCTCAAGCTTCAGGGTAGGTATCGTCATCTTACCAGGCCTGAATACAGTGACCTGGTCAAGAGGCTACAGGAGGCCGTCGACTCCTTCTATCACTGGCTGGAGCACATGGAGAAAGCCACTTCCGACCTATAATCCTTCCCTCGGATATTTTTATTTCTCAGTTTCACATTTAGAAGGTCTTTACCATGAGTGCAGCCTTAAGGATTTATGAAATGCTTCTTCGCTTTAAGAGGCTGGCCTACGACGTACTTCCGCTCTTCTCATTAATCCCCCTCTCAATCCTCATCATGTCTTATTACATGTTCCCTACTCCGCCTAAGGAAGCGCCCTCCTTCCTCTCCCCCACTATCATAATCGATGCGATCCTCCTTTCAGTATCCTTCTTCATATCCTTGCTAATACCGCGCTATGATCGTTGGGTCATGCGCCCCATAATATCGAGCTCCATACGGTTTAATGAAATAGCGGGTCGCTGGCTCATAGAGCCTGTGATGGCCATAGGGGTGAGCCTCCTAGGGTTACTGCCTTGTTTCTTGATAGGCTATTGGTCCTCAGTGGTACCATACATATTCATAAGCTATATCTCCCTGCTCGTCGTGGCACTAAGGCTTAAGTTTCACTTCGAGATAATTGATCAGCGGTTATCGAGGCTTGGGGGTCAGTCAGGTGTCAGAGGTAAAAAGACGCATAGCTGAGTTTAAAAGCTTTGAAGTACGCTATGCTGATGACGGGTCAGTTATAGTGGAGGACTACAAGGGTATTACTAGGGGTCCTGTAAGTAAGGATATTGCTAAGCTTGCGAAGCGAAGGAGACGACGTAGGATCCCCAAAAGCGTCATTAAGGTCCTTGAAAGTGTGGCTCTAAATCTCATATCCCACCGTGTACCATTTAAAGTGGTCTTCGGGACTAATGACGCGACGATATATCTAGATATAGATCACTTCATTCATGTATACTCTGATAAGACAACTATAGCTGGATTCAAGGCCCTGGAAGAGGTTCCTCTTGCTTACATAAGGGATATCCTGCGCTCACATGCTCCTATAAAGTTTCTTAAACCTCTTAGATGAGCTGCATAACCTTTAAACCCCTTTATCCAGAATAACTCTCCCAAAGTGCTACTTTAGCGGGTAGTCACTATGCCAGGCCGGGAGTTCATCCCTAAGATCAGGGAGAAAAGATGGAACCTTTCGGAGGAGCTTAAATTACTCGCTAGTTGGAAGGAGGAAGGAGTATATCGTTTCAACAAGGATAGCGATAAGCCCATCTTCTCTATAGATACGCCGCCACCCTATGCCTCTGGCTCTTGGCACGTGGGTGCTGCTGCACATTACGCGCAAATAGATATGATCGCCCGGTACTTCCGCATGAGGGGTTATGAGGTCCTCTTCCCGTTTGGCGTTGATAGGAATGGTCTTCCAGTGGAGGTTCAGGTTGAGAGGAAATTCAACATTCATGCCCATGAAGTCCCAAGGGAGGAATTCATATCCCTCTGTAGGCAATTCCTCGATGAGACTGAAGAAGACCTAGTTAGGATCGCTGAGCGTTTAGGGTTAAGCGCTGACATAGACAACCGTTATAAGACGGATAGCCCTGAGTACCGTGCCCTGACTCAAGCCACCTTCATAGAGCTATGGAAGCGCGGTCTCATCTATGAGGACGAGAAGCCCGTGATATGGTGTCCACATTGCAGGACGACGTTAGCTGAATCTGAGGTGGAGTATGAAGAACGTGAAACAAACCTCGTATACATAGTTTTTAGGGTTCAAGAAGATGATGAGGAAATAGTAGTGGCCACTACTCGGCCTGAGCTGTTATGCACGTGCGCAGCGGTCATATTTAATCCCAATGACGAACGGTACCAACGGCTTAAGGGAAAACATGCCGTCGTTCCCATTTTCGAGCAGGTGGTGCCTATAATACCCCATCCTTACGCCAAACAAGAGTTTGGAACGGGCCTGGTAATGGTGTGTTCCTTCGGTGATCAAAGTGATGTACGACTTTTCAGAGAATTAGGGCTGAAGCCAAAGCTTGCCATAACCCCAGAGGGCAAAATGAACGAGATAGCAGGCCCCTATGAAGGTCTATCCGTGAGTGAAGCCCGGGATAAGATAGTCTCCGATCTGAAGAGCAGGGGTCTGATAGTCAAGATAGAGCGCTTACGGCATAGAGTCCCGATATGTTGGAGATCGAAGGATCCTATAGAGTTCGTCTCCATGAAGGAATATTATCTAAGGCAGCTTGACTTCAGGGATGAACTGATTAAACTAGCCGATAAGATAGAGTTCTTTCCGCTTGAAGGTAAGAGAAGGCTTCTCGATTGGATTAATTCGCTCAGTAGTGATTGGCCCATCTCGCGTAGGCGATATTATGGGACGGAGATACCGATATGGTACTGTAAGAATTGTAATACGCCTCATTTACCTGAGCCAGGAAAGTATTATCGCCCATGGTGTGATCCCCCGCCTTTTGAGCGATGTTCCAAGTGCGGCTCAAAGGAATTCATAGGCGAGACGCGAGTATTCGATACGTGGATGGACTCTAGTATTTCACCCCTTTTCATACTCGGCTTTATGAGGGATGAGAATTTATTCAAGAGAGCCTTCCCGTGCTCACTTAGGCCTCAGGGTTACGACATAGTGAGGACTTGGTTATATTACACGCTCCTCAGGGTCTACCAGCTGACCGGCCAGCCTGCCTTTAGATACGTCCGGATATCCGGCATGGGACTTGATGAGAAAGGAGAAGCCATGCATAAGTCAAAGGGCAATATAGTCTATCCGATGCCTATCTTAGAGAAATACGGTGCTGACGCCTTCCGTTTCTGGGCGGCCTCTGAGGCTAAGTTAGGGGAGGATTATCGTTTCTCAGAATCAAAGGTCCGAGCCGCTAGCCTATTCCTCACCAAGCTATGGAATATAGCCCGTTTCATATCGTCATTTCCGATGGTGAATGATTCGTTTAGACTACGTCCCCTAGACCTCATGTTACTCGGCAACCTGAATGATCTGATAAGGAAATGCAAGCAGGGATATGAGAGGTTCGACCTCTTCATCCCCTCTAATGAGGTAAGGTATTTTGCGTGGAACATCTTCGCCTCACATTACATAGAGGCTATTAAGCCTAGAGCATATAATTTCGAAAACGACTTTCCCATTGAAGAACAACGCGGAGCTTGGTACACGCTTTATACAGCTTTAAGCGTACTACTGCGCTTACTAGCCCCGATAACGCCATTTATCACTGAGGGCATTTGGAGGAGGCTGTTCTCCCCCGATAGTAGCATACATAAACAGCCTTTCCCTGACATCAATCCGTCTTGGGAAAGTCCATATAAGGAGCTCCTTGAGCCGTTCATGCAATTTAACACCGCTATCTGGAAGTATAAGCGGGAGAACAACATAGCACTAAACGAACCACTTGACAATTACGTTTATGCACCTAGGATACTTAGGCCTTTGAAGGAGGACCTGGAGGCAATGCATAGGATCAAGGAGATACGCTTCGAGTCACCGCCTGTCGAGAGAGCGCTTAAGGTAGGTCCTGATATATACATAGCCCGATGACGCCACAACCTCGATCTTCATGATCTATTAAAATATTCGCTTCGTATGATGATGGTAAAAGTTTATTTCCGTCTAAGTACTTCTAATGTAGCGTGCTATTATGCCTAGGGTTCATAGCCGTACTAGAGAACTGGGTAAAATTAAGGCGTTTGAGCTATTAGCTAAGCCAGTGAGAGAAGCCCTTCTCGAGAAGGGCTTCTTAGAGCTAACAGAGCCTCAGGAGAGAGCAATCCCTCTCATCATGGATGGCCATAACGTATTGCTAATAGCCCCTACTGGTACGGGTAAGACCGAAGCAGCCGTACTCCCAGTATTCAGCTTGTTTCTCAACTTAAAGGAAGAAGAGGGGGAACTCGAGCCGGGCATTTACATACTCTACATCACGCCATTGAGGGCGCTTAATCGGGATTTACTGGAGAGGCTTACGTGGTGGGGTAAGAAGCTGGGTATCCGTGTTGCAGTACGCCATGGTGATACCGAACAAGCCGAGAGAAGCAGACAGGCAAGAAAACCTCCTGAACTGTTAATCACCACACCTGAGACGCTACAAGCGATATTAACCGGGAGGATAATGCGCGGTCACCTGAGAAAGGTTCGCTGGGTAATAGTGGACGAAGTGCATGAGCTAGCGGAGGATAAAAGAGGTGCTCAGTTAGTCCTGGCGCTAGAGAGGCTTCGCCTTATATGTGGGCGGGCCTTTCAGCTAATAGGCCTTTCAGCTACTATAGGTTCCCCCGAGGAGGTAGCCCGTTTCCTAGTAGGGGTTAATAGGGACGTTAAGGTAGTTAGGGTACCAGTCGCACGGTTAATGAAGCTTAATGTGATCTTCCCTGCTCCTGCTCAAATAGACTATGAACTTAGCCTCAAGCTCTACACGCATCCAGAGGTCGCAGCTAGGCTTAGGTATATCAGGGACTTAGTAGAGAGGCATAACTCAGTCCTACTATTTGTCAATACGAGGGCTATAGCTGAAGTCCTCGCCTCAAGGTTTCATGTGTGGGACGTGGGTTTTCCAATAAGCGTACATCATGGCTCGCTCGCCAAGCCATCCCGTATAGCTGCTGAAAGGGGGCTAAAGGATGGAGTTCTTAAAGCATTAGTATCGACCTCATCGCTAGAGCTAGGAATAGACGTGGGACACGTGGATCTAGTGATCCAGTACATGTCACCTCGTCAGGTTACAAGGCTCGTTCAAAGGGTAGGTCGCTCAGGGCATAGGATAGGTGGTACGGCCAAGGGGGTCGTAATAACGGCTGATCCGGACGATACGCTTGAAGCAATGGTCATTTGTCGTAAAGCGCTTAATGAAGAGTTAGAACCGTTGATGATACCTGAGAAGCCCTTAGACGTTCTCAATCATCAAATAGTAGCTCTTCTTATGCTGAAGCGGCGCTGGACCTTTGATGAAATACTGAGCCTCTATCGCCGTGCTTATCCCTACAGGAACTTGTCAAAGGACGACCTCCTCTTCGTACTGCGATATATGCATAGCCGTTATCCAAGGCTTGCATGGATCGCCGAGGAAGAAGAAGTGGTGCTTAAGCCCAGGCGCACTAGGGAGATGTATCATTACTTCTTTGAAGAGCTCTCCATGATCCCCGATGAGAAGCATTATTTGGTAGTGAACAAGCAAGACGATACTCCCATTGGCTTACTAGACGAAGCCTTTTTAGCGGAATACGGAGAACCAGGTACTAAATTCGTCTTCCGCGGTAACGTCTGGATAATTTCCGATATAGTACAGGATAAGGTATTCGTTATGCCTACTGATGACCCTACAGGCGCCATACCCTCCTGGGTTGGCGAGGAGATCCCGGTGCCTTATGAGGTAGCCCAAGAGGTCGGAGCCCTAAGGAGAAGAGTGATCGAGGCATTAAGCCAAGGTCTTACTCTAAAAGACGTGACTAAAGAGCTCATCAGGTTATATCCCGCTGATGAGAATTCAGCCTATAGGGCATTACTTGAAACGGAGGAGCAATATAAGTGTGGCTTACCCGTTCCAACGGATAGATTAGTGCTCGTGGAATCATGGGGAAACTTGATAGTCGTTCACACACACCTTGGAACACTAGCTAATCGCGCGTTGGCTCGCCTATTAGGCGAAGTTATCGCGGATATCGTGGGATCAAGCATTGGCGTACAACAGGATGCATATCGCGTGGTCCTTCAACTGCCTAGGAGAATGAAAGCTAAAATCATAAAGAAGGCCTTAATGAGACTCTATAACGAGGATTTAAATAAGCTGATCAGACGCATCGCGCATCGCTCAGGTCTTTTTAAGCGTCGCCTGATCCATGTGGCTCGTCGCTTCGGCGCGTTAAAGAAGTCCGTGGATTTCACAGGTATAAGTATAAGGCGCTTAGTCGAGATGTTCGATGGTACCCCCATCTATGAAGAAGCGCTCTCGGAGTTTCTACAAAGGGATCTAAACCTTAAAATTGCTCGAGCATTCATCGAGCGAATAGTTGAAGGTGATTTACCGACTGAGTACGTGGATTCTGAATCTCCTTCTCCCCTTACCAGGTTGGCCCTAGAGCGTATAGCTCGTAAAACAGAGCTCATACCACCTGAGCGCTTGCATAGAATAATCCTCGATGCTACGCGCGCCCGCTTATTTAATGAGGCGCTAGTCTTCATATGTACTGAGAACTGGGATTGGTACGACACTATCGTAATTAAGAATCTCCCAGACGAGGTCAGATGTCCTGTGTGCGGTTCGCCGAACATCGGTGTGCTAAAGGATGAGAAGTTTGCTACTAAGCTAACAGCCCTTAAGGGCAAGGTCAGAAGCAGATATGAGTTACGCGTCCTGCGTGAGGTAATCAAGAGCGCAGAGCTTATTAAAAGGTACGGGAAGACTGCCGCGCTCGCCCTATGCGGTCGCGGCCTTAGAGTAGAAGACGTAAGGGAGATACTCAAACATGAGCATAATGTCTCAGAACATCTCATAGAACTGATAATACAGGCTGAGAAGCGAGCCCTAAGGAGGCGCTTTCTTTAACCTCTCGGCAAGGATTATTAGGGCGGTGGATCCTGTAATTGATATCACAAATAGCGTGACCATGAGAACGAGGCCATATGTAGGATGATATACCCTTCTCAGGGATCGTTCCACCTGAACTTTTAAGCCCTTAGGGGCGGAGAACATGAGATAGTTATTTGGATCGCTTACATTCACGATGGCTGTTGCTATCACCCTATCGGTCATGACAATCGCGGCCTTGTTCACGTAATCCTCTGGTCCTCTAATGATGTTCCCTCCGCTCGTGAGGTCAATGGGTACCCAGCCTAAATCGGGAACGTAAGCCATAGCAAATGCATGTAGTAGGAATCCCTTCTCCGTTACCGTAATCCTCCCCCCTCCCTCATTCGGTACGCCAACTGTGGGTTCATAATACATCGCTATGACCATGTATGCTGGGATTCCGATAGCCCTCAGTAAGGTAGTTATTAGGGCCGATTGGTCAGCGCAATCCCCCTTACCTTTTTCCAAGGTCTCAATAGGCGAGAGAACAGTTAACGTCTCACCGTATTCTATCCTACCCTTGACCCATTTGATCGCCTCTATTACAGCGTCCGAAACCCTCTCATTATCCTTCCTAATGTTCCACGCGTTTTCCCTTATCACATTCCATTCACCATCTTTTCTCCAATCCCACTCATCTAGAGGTCTACAGTATCGTTCACTCATGGAGACGGGTATGGCACTGAAATCCCCTCCAGCCCCTCTTTCAATCCTCTGCCTTACCCTGAGGGGGAAAGAGAGCAGATTACTCATGACCTTAATTGTGCACTCAAAAGTTAAGTTGATTTTGCTCCCGGGCTCTAACGATTCCAAGTTCCTTATCCTAAGCACTTTATTGCCATCCGCGTTAACCTCTTCTCCTGTACCCTCCTCGATTCCATTTAGGAAAAGCTTGTAACTCACCACTTCCTGCCAACCACTCATGTTCGGCGGTATCACGAAGAAAAGCAGATCCTCGCCTATTGATGAGGTATGCTCACTTAGATTAACGATTATTCTCTCCTCACGATATACGTATACTTGGTGTAATAGCTCCACCTTGAACACGTAACCCAGGATCGCTGTGACGAGTAGGGATATGACTATTGCCGTAGTTAGCGCTCCCCTCATGAGAAGCTTCATGGCACACAAACTCTAAGCCTCATAAGGGTATATATGAATTAATTTCACGTTTGAAGCCTATGAGGTGCCCTCGGTATGTCCTACCTCTTTAAGAAGATTGCCTTGGGCGGTACCTTTGAGGTTATACATAAAGGGCATGTGCGGCTATTAAACGAGGCTTATTCCATCTCAAAGCTCGTGGTAATAGGCCTATCGAGTGATGCCTTGACTCGAAGGTTAGGGAAAGCTCATCCCGTTAGGCGTTTTAATGAGCGATTAATTCAGTTGAAATCGTTCTTAAATAAGAGAGGATGGCTCTCAAGAACTGAAATAGTCGAACTAAACGATCCCTATGGACCTACCATAAGCGATCCTGAAATCGAAGCAATTATAGTAAGCGAGGAAACCCTCGATCGGGCTTTTGAGATAAACGAGATCCGTAATGATAAAGGATTAAGGTCTCTAGCTATATGCGTTGTGAAGCTCGTACTTGCTGAGAATGGGAAGCCCATCTCGACGACTAGGATTTATAGGGGCGAGATAGATCGTGAGGGGAGGCTGATAAACCCCTCCGGCTAATCCTAATCAGAGAAGATATGTGGTATATTAACGTTTAAGCGTTCTCCCGACACTATATTCTTACGGTGAACTTATGCAGGAGAGGCCGTTAAAGGTTGCCATAGTGGGCTTCGGCTTCATGGGGCAAACGCATGCTGCAGCATGGGCTCGCATACCAGAGGCGCAGATAAAAGCCGTGTTCGAGGTGCCCGCAAGAGCTCCTCAGATAAGACATATGGTCTCGGAATATGGAGCTAAGGTAGTCACGAATTATGAAGAGATCTTAGAGGACGAAGAGGTAAATGTAGTGGATGTATGCCTGCCAACGTTCTTGCATAGAGAATATGTAGTCAAGGCCCTTAAAGCGGGTAAGCATGTCCTATGTGAAAAGCCGATAGCTCTTCATCTTTGGGAAGCTAGGGAGATGATAGATGCATGGAAGAGTTCGGGGAAAAAATTCATGATAGCTCATGTAGTACGCTTCTTCCCTGAGTATAAGCAAGCTAAGGAGCTAGTTGATAGCGGTGCACTTGGGGAACCGAGGATAGCTAGGACTTACCGTTACAGCGCGTTTCCCCCATGGAGTGTCAAGGGCTGGTTCGGGGTGCAGAGGCTAAGCGGAGGGGTCCTTGTGGATCTAGCTATCCATGATATGGACTTTCTAAGGTGGATATTCAATGATGAAGTAGCGCGTGTCTATGCGCTCTCACCGGAGCGTAGGGTCGTTAAAGGCATAACGGCTCAGGATCACGGAATCGCCCTCTTGAAGTTCAAGAAGGGCGGTATAGCGTACGTGATGGCTAGCTGGGCCTATCCCAAGACCGTGCCTTTCTCCACGTATTTCGAGCTCGTGGGGACGGGAGGTATCCTTCAATTCGACAATAGATCTACAGCCCCTCTAAGGCTGGGAACTAGCGAGCAATATTCTACCATTCAGACATATCCCGAGGATCCTTATTATCTGGAGATAAGGCACTTCGCCGATCACATATTAAAGGACGTGGAATTAATGGTTACGCCAGAGGATGCATATAAGGCCTTGGAGATATCCCTAGCAGCTGTGAAATCGTCCCTTACAGGCGAACCGGTAAGCTTACCCCTTAAGGAGGAGGTGATCCCATGAGGAAATTTAAGGCCGCCCTCCTCAGTTTCGCTCATGTACATGCTCCCTCCTATGCTCGTGTTTTAAAGGAACTACCTAATGTAGACTTCGTGGCCATTTGGGATGATAATGAAGAAAGAGGTAAGGCTTTTCAAAAACGATACTCCGTGGAGAGGTACTACTCGGATCTGGAAAGATTATTCGCGGAGAATAGGGATTTGGACTTCGTAATAGTGACCTCGGAAAACGCTAGGCATTATGAACATGTGAAAATAGCCTTAGAGCACGACGTACATGTATTATGCGAAAAACCATTAACTACGAATCTCGGACATGCCGACGAGCTAGTTTCCATTGCTAGGCGAAGGGGACTTAAGCTCGGAACGTGCTTTGTAATGCGCTTCCACTCAGCTACAATTCAAGCTTATAATATGCTCAGAGGAGGCGATATAGGCTTACCAGTCTCGATAACCACGACCAATCACGGTACTTGCCCATATAAAGCAGCCCACTGGTTCGTGGAGCCAGAGCTCTCTTATGGGGCTCGTGTTAACCTAAGAGAGGGAGATCCCCGTTACAGAGGAGGGAGCATAACAGATCATACGGTGCATTGTGCGGATCTGCTTAGGTGGTTCCTAGGAAGTGAAGTTGAAGAGGTATATGCGGAAGTAGGTGCAAATATACGCTCCGATTTGGAGGTCGAGGATAACGCCCTTGTGATGCTCAAGTTCAGAAATGGCGTACAGGCCTCCATAGATTGTAGCTGGAGTAGACCCGAGGGCGTATACCCAACATGGGGTGACGTTAACCTCTATATAGTAGGTTCTAATGGTGTGATCGAGATTGAGGCCTTTAACCAGAATGTACACCTCGCCACTTGGAAGATGAAGAGGCTAGTATACAGTTACTGGGGCCCTGACGTAGATAAGGTCATGATAACGCAATTCATGAAGGCTATAGAGGAGGACTCCGAGCCTAAAGCTAGCGGTTGGGATGGCAGGCAGGCAACGGAGATCATGTTAGCAGCATATCGCTCGATAAAAGAAGGCAGGCCAGTAAAATTACCGCTTCTGTAATTTGCTTTAATTTTTATTTCAAAGATCCCTATGAAGGGTTACCTCATCCGATATGAGCTCGCTGAAATAAAATGATTTTTAACATTATAAAAAGAACTTACATGAGGGCTATGATGACTAGGGACCGTTCTGGCTTAGGGAGTGATGATCAAGCGGTTGTGCTGAGCCCTTATTCCTTACTTACATGAATTTATAGCCCCAGTGTTTTAGGGCTTCCATAAGTTCCTTATGCTCCTTAGCATATTCCTCGACCGGTATGCTCTTCATGAACTCCTTCTTCTCCTTAGCTATTACTCTTCACCCTCGTATGTTAGATATCACAGCTCTCCTACTGTTAATCTTCTCGCATTTACAAGGAGAATGGGCTTTCTCTACTTAGAACTTAAAAAGGACCAAAATGAGCTCTTGGATCGCCTCTTTTCATATTCGTTAATGGCGTTTTTGACGATCTCTAATCCTTCAAGACTAGCTAAGCTGTATGAGTGTATCATGATTCCTTCCTTCCACGTATCTAATGCTTTCCTCGCCGTCAGCATTATCTCTCTTAAGTTCATTCCTTCTAATACCATTATTGCTGGATAGCCCATTCCATTGCTTAACTTCCTAGCCTTCACGCACTGCTTACTAAACCACTTGACATCCCTCCTTAACATCCTGTGATATAACACTGGCTTAACGACGTTCACCATCTTGCTGATCGCCCTATAGTCAACCCCCAGCGAGCGGGCTATGTCGGGTGGTGGTACTAAGGCGGATACCCGTACGCCGTAATCATGAGCCGTAGTTACCATATCGTCAATAAGTTCCGTCGTGGTCTGTATCCTGAAGTTGATGAACTCGCTTATGTTACCATATCTAACTAAGCTTTTGAGCTTATCATAATTCCTGAAGGTAAACGCCTCCTCAAATGGCTCTTCCCCCATCTTGTTCATAAATCGCCTCATCTTACTGCTTAAATCGTCTTTCCTCATCCTACTTATAATACTATCTAGATTAATCCCCCTATCCTTAGCCTCTATGCGGCAGTACTTACAGAAGCACGTGATCCTATCCCTCATCAACGGCGATATCGGGTGCCAATACTCCCCTATCTCTATTTCAGCGACCTCCTCCCGTGTAGCTAAATCTTCTGTCAAACCTATTAGATACCTCCTGACGTTCGGATCTAAGGGGCAAACCCAGGCCCCTCCATATAATACGGGCTCCCCCCTATCGTCAACCATATAATGCATGTTACCTTCCAATCCCATGTTTAGGCAGTTGACGTGGGCTACAACTTCAAGGCCATAAGAATATGCCCTGTTAACCACATGCCTTAAGTCAAAGCACAGAAGTTCTCGATACCTGTACGGCCTTATCGACGTGGCCCTGTAGAGCTTCGCATTAGGCTCGAAGAAGAGCCCTCCTGCCCTTGAGCTATACCCGATCGCCTTACCATCATAAGTAAATAGAAGGTTCATCTTCGTAAAGTTCATGTTGTTCATGAAGACCGAGATGGCATTTCCTCCTAGGAACCCCACTATGTTGCTAAACGTCCTCTCAAGGACGTCAAGGCATAGGTCCTTAGGATGAACCCATATCCCAATGTACACTGAGATCACCTAGATCCCTAACTAGTGAGCTTCCTGAGGGAACCATGTCAAGGGTTTATAAGGATCATGTAGTACTTAAATTAATAACACATCAAGATGCCTAGTGCTCTATCTTCAATGAAGACCTTTTACCTAATTTATCTGACATGTAATGTTATCCGAGGCGTATATATTCCAGCTGACATATTTTTCACGTAATAGGCTCAGGGATGTCAAGCAGCATGTAATACCCAGAAATGACCTCACGAATACTAACCTCTATGTGTTTTCACGCGGAATAAACTCCCTCGGGTGTGATAAAGTGCAACGTAAAAGCCACCTCAGGCTGGTTAGCATCCATCTTCCTGAGAGTTATGTAGAAGGACTTGATGAGCTAGTACTTAAAGGCCTTTATCCCTCAAGAAGCGAGGCCATACGTATCGCTGTGCGCGACTTGCTAAAACGCGAGCTATGGAGACGCAGAAGGTACCGTTCCGTGAGAATGATTGGCTAGCGTAATAGAACTTCCTTTTACCCATTATCCTCGAAGCTGATAGTAACGTTTTTATAGAACTCCCTATGACCCTGAGTCAGGTGATATTGCTGTCCTCTTCGAATGAGGAGATTAAGCAACAAGTTCTTCAAAGGCTACGTGAGGTAATGGATCCCGAGATAGGCTTAAACGTCGTAGAGGCGGGTTTCATACGTAACATAAAAGTAGAGGATGGAAACGCGGTCATTGAGATGATGTTAACTACGCCCTTCTGCCCTCTTGCGTTCTTCCTCACTGAAGCCATAAAGGAAAAGGCCCGTTCAGTAGAAGGCGTTAAGACTGTCGAGGTCAAAGTAGTGGGATTCGGCATCCCTCCAGAGCTTGAAAAGCGCATCGCCGAGCTAAGAAAGGGCGGTTCAACTTAGCGCTAACCCTCCTCGGCTCCTAGGCGCCTCTCTATATTCTTCACGGCCTCCGTTATCCTCCTAAGGTACTCGCTTTCCTCGGTCTTCTTTATGTGCTCCAAGATCACCTTATAAACGCGCTCTGGCTTCGGCACGCCGTAGAGGACGTGCTGTGTGGCACCGCGCGGTACCTTAATGCTCTTCCCCCCTCCGACGTCAGCGCTTAATCCCTTAGCTTTAGCTCCCACAAGAGCTAAGGAAAAGTTATCCCCTATGCCTAGCTCTGAGGCCGTTATGGGGATTACGGTTCCATAGCCGAATATCCGCCCTATAATACCCTTTCTAATAACAACGTCTATGATTCTGCTATAGAAGATGCTCCGCTCCTCTATGGATGGGAACGCTCTTCGTGTTATCACCCTATAATTCGTCAGGTAGTACTCATGTCCCCTCCTGATAACTTCAATGCAGGTCAGCCAGAGGAGGCTCGTTAGGCCTAACACCAATATCAACAACGTCTCCTTCAATCCGTAATACCACATCATGAATGTTAGAATGCAGAGTAAGCTCATGTATAGTATTGGGATCTTCCACGTTATTCTCAAAAGACCAGCGATAATTCCAGGTATGGCTATGAGTAGCCAAAGGAGAACGATGTATGTGGTCAGATGATCTATTCGAATGAATCCCCCCATGCCTATCCTCCTGATCAGATCGACCATTTCGTCATATGTGAGTTTCATTAACATGTGCGCTATCAAGCCCGCTATGAGGGGGTAAATAGCTATGAGATAACGCGTGAAGAAGGCCATAGGGACAGGCTTGCACTTCAATAGAACCTGTTCATCATCTAGAAGATGAGGTCTCATGCAGGCTGACCCGTGTTATATCTTGTGAACTAGCACTTATTGAACGTAACGCTATGTTTATATGTCACAAAGGCTAAGATAGCCTACCAGCCTCTTCAGCCTTCAATTGATGTTATGCTCAGAATGTCAGGCTAAGGCTTTTAGGGGGTCATGCGCATGACGATACTCGATGAACTGCTCTCAGCCGAGGAATTTCGAGGCCTAAGCCCAGCCGAGTTCTTCTACCGTAATCGTGAAATCGCCGGTTTCTCAAACCCAGTAAGGGCCCTCTATCAGACAGTAAGGGAGCTAGTGGAAAATAGCCTCGACGCGACAGAGCTCTACAGGATACTTCCCGATATCCACGTGAGGATTTCCTATGTCTCTAGAGAGAAGAACATAGTGAAGGTGTCCGTGAGAGATAATGGCATTGGAATACCGCTTAAGGAAGTGCCCAATGTCTTCGGCAAGGTCTTTTACGGTTCCAAGTATAAGTTACGCCAATCTCGAGGTGTCTTTGGCTTAGGGATCAAAATGGCTGTCCTATATGCGCAGATGACCACTGGGAGCCCTGTCTTAGTACGTACAGCGTCCCCTAAGTCCAAGAACGTCCATGAATTTCAAATACTAATTGACATCACGCGCAATGAGCCAATTGTCGTATCCTATAAGACTATGAACAATACGAGGGGATGGCATGGGACTCACGTCGAGCTAACATTAGAGGGAAACTGGAGTAGCGCGCGTTCACGTATCGTTGAGTATATAAAGAGGACGGCACTGATAGCGCCCTATGCCTCGATAAGCTTCGAAGGCCCTGGGATAGAGCTCAGCTTCCCACGGGCTACCAAGAAAATACCGGTTCCGCCAAGCGTCGGTAAACCGCATCCCCGGGGCGTCGATATAGAGTTATTAAAACAACTGATAGCTTACGTAAACTCGAGTAACCAAGCTGTGACGTTAGAGGACTTCTTGGTTAAGGTATTTGATGGTGTTGGAAGGAAGACTGCTAGAAGCTTTTTAAAATGGGCGGGGTATGGTCCTGCTATCTCAATCGATGAGCTATCGATAGAGCAACTAGATGACCTAGCACGCAAGATGAAGGGCTACGGTAAATGGCGCCGTCCAAGACCACTCTCGTTATCCCCCCTAGGGGAGGAGTTGCTCGTTAAAGGGGTTAGAAAGATATTAAAGCCTGAGTTCGTGACAGCGATTACACGTAAGCCCTCAAGCTATGGAGGTTATCCCTTTGTGGTAGAAGTAGCCATAGCATGGGGCGGTGATATCCCTTCCGTAGATAGGCCCCTTCTGCTCAGGTTCGCGAATAAAATCCCGCTCTTATATGATGAAGGCGTGGATGTCTCACGTAAAGTCATAGATGGTATAGACTGGAGTGTTTACAAGATTAAGTTCCCGGCCCCCCTTGCTATTATCACGCACTTGTGCTCCACCAAGATACCCTTTAAGGGGGTAGGTAAAGAAGCCATAGCTGACGTGCCTGAAGTCGAGAGGGAATTAGAGATAGCCCTACGTGAGACTGCTAGGAGGCTTAAAAGGCATATATCCCGCATAGAAAGACAATATGAGGTCAAGTTAAGGTATATAACCATAAATAAGTACATAGGTGAGATAGCCCGCGCGCTTTCTGTTATCACTGGTAAGGAAAGCAAGGTCTTTGAGAAGAAATTATCGGAAATTGTAGAACAAAAAGTCTTAAAGGGAGGAGGGCGAGGAAATGAGTCTCTCTGATAAAGAGATAATAAAACGTCTTGAAGCTCTTGCCGCTAAGGTCGCGGCTCAGGTAATGAGGGGACGGCCTCCCTACATAGAGATACCTGTCAGGTCCTTTTCTAACACGATCTGGGACGAAAAACGAAAAATATTGCGGTTAGGCCCGGCTAAAGCTCGACGGGAATTCCTGGATTCTAAGGAAGTGAAGAAGTTCATGCAGACCTTACTGATGTTAAGCTTAATAGTGACGGCTAGGCGTGAAGGTGATTATCCTACAATCCGTGATCTCTACTACATGGGGAAGCATACCATAACCTATAGGGACATAAATGGAAGGCCTCGGAAGGAGGAAACGTGGAACGAACAACGTGAGTCTAATAGCATCATAGAGGATATAGAGGTCGCTGTCGGAATCCTGAGGGAAGACATGGGGATTATGCATGACGCTAAGGGGAAGATGGTCGGTAATGTGATAATTCGCTCTAAAGGGCATATAATAGATTGTTCTAAGATGGGCATAGGCGCCTACGCTATACCCCCTAATCCCGATAGGCTTGAAATAATCAAGGTCGAAGCCGATTATGTCTTAGTGATTGAGAAGGATGCCATATTCGAGAGGTTAAATCAAGAGGAGTTCTGGAAGAGGGAGAATTGCGTACTCATTACGGGTAAAGGACAGCCCGATAGGGCTACTAGACGAATGGTACGCCGTCTCTGGGAGGAGTTCGGACTACCCATTTACGTGCTTACCGATGCCGATCCTTATGGCTGGTACATATATAGTGTTTACAGAAGCGGTAGCATCTCATTATCGTATGAGAGTGAGAAGCTAGCTTGTCCTGAAGTACGTTTCATAGGAGTAGCGGCATCTGACATAGAGGCTTATAAGATACCTAAGAACTACGTAATCATCGCGACGGATCGTGACCTTAAGAGGGCTAATGAGATGATGAAATATCCGTGGTTCCAAAGTGAGGCCTGGCAACACGAGCTTAAGCTATTCCTCAAGCGTAAGGAGAAAGTAGAAATAGAAGCACTAAGCGGCCATGGTTTCAAGTTCCTTTCCAACGTTTACATACCCGAGAAGATAGAAAAACGTCTTTGGATTATATAAAACACAGTGAAGTAGTATGGGGCGGTATGTAGTAGGCGTCGATGGTGGTGGTACTAAAACCCTTGCCTTAATTTCTGATCTCGAGGGAAGAATCTTAGGGGCCGGTACGGCCGGTCCATCTAACTATCACATAGTGGGCATTGATAATGCCAAAAGTGCAATACGTAAAGCGGTATCACAAGCCCTCTCTAGGGCTGGGGTAAAAGGCGAGAAGATCTTTGCGGTCTGTTACGGTCTAGCTGGTCTCGATTCGCCTAAGGATATAGCGATCATGAAGCCACACTTAGAGGGGTTAGGCTTTGCGGAGAAGACCCTAGTGGTACATGATTCTCATATAGCCCTGATGGGAGCTACGGCTGGCGAGCCTGGTGTCATAGTGATAGCTGGTACGGGCTCCGTCGCTGCTGGCGTTAACGAATCCGGGCAATATGTGAGATCAGGCGGCTGGGGACCTGTAATCGGTGATGAAGGAAGCGCTTATTACATAGCAAGGGAGGGTATAGTGGCTGCTCTCAAGTACTATGATGGTCGAGGGCCTAAGACCCTGCTCTTAGAGGGAATAATGCGTGAGCTTCAGCTAGAAACACCCGAAGACATAATAGGCTTCGTCTACACATGCGTTATAGATTTCAGTAAGATAGCTAGCATAGCGCCCATAGTAAGCCGTCTTGCATCAGAAGGTGATTTAGTAGCACAAGACATATTGCGAAATGCGGGAAAGGAGCTTGCCGATCTAGCTATAGCCGTCATCAAGAGGTTGGACTTAAAGGATAGATCATTCCCATTAGCGTTAGTCGGAGGAGCCTTTAAGGCCGGTCATTATCTGTTAGATGAGTTCAAATCGCGCGTGCTAAGCTTCGCCCCTAGAGCTAAACTATCGAAACCGCGGTTCCCGCCAGCTATAGGGGCATTACTATTAGCCCTTAAGGAGCTTAAGGTAGAATTAACCGATACGCTGATAGGCAATCTAGAGAGGACCTATGCTGAGATTTTAAGCTGAATGAGCGATCAAATAATACAAATCTCCCTAGGGGGTATTTATGGTAAAACATGAGGTGCCCTTTCCCCTTAAGGCCTTAGAGCGCTATATCAAGTCCCTATATCCCGGGCTTAAGGTTCGCATTAAGGAGATATCCCTCCTCGGAAGGGGATGGCATGCTGAGGCGTGGCGCATATCCGTATTACTTGACCTCGAGGAAAAACACTTAGTCCTTAAGTTCTTAAAAGGAGAGAGAGGCTTCGGTCACGATTATCCCGCTGACAGAGCACAGGTACTCCTCATGGCACATAAAGACTTCAATGAACTACCTAATCATATAAAATCCATTGATGTTGGCTACCTTAGTGAGGACGGTGAGCTTCATAGCGTAGGCAACTACAAGGAGTTCTTCATATTAATGGAAGAGGCTAGGGGGGCTCCATACATAAGGGACATGGAAGCCATACGTAGTCGAAAGGCCTTAATAGAGCGCGATCTTAAACGCCTCGATATGCTTGTTGACTACATAGTTAATGTTCACAAGCTTAAATTTGAAGGTGACGAAAGTTCTATGAGAAGACTCTATTTCCGGAGGATACGGGATCTCATAGGTCATGGAGAGATGATATTCGGAGTAATAGACTCCGCCTATTCTCCTAATGGGCCCTATGCTGAACGTTTGCGTGAACTTGAACGCAAGGTAGTTGAATGGAGATGGCGTTTAAAGCCATTTTGGAAGAGATTATGTAGAGTTCACGGTGACTTTCATCCGTTTAATATTTACTTTACCGAAGACGACGAGTTAATAGTAATGGATAGATCTAGAGGTCGATGGGGTGAAGCAGCGGATGACGTCTCGTGCCTAACCATAAACTTCTTGTGGTACGCATTACTGGAGAGAGGGTCCTTTAAGGGCCCCTTCGCTAACATGTTCTCCAAGTTCCTTGATGAATATCTCGAAAGAACAAATGACGACCTCCTCATGAAGGTAATACAACCGTGGTTCTCCTTTAGAGCCATAGTGATTGCGAGTCCTCTATTTTATCCAGAGAACCCTGAAAGCGTGCGTAATGCCTTAATAAATTTCGCGCTAAACGTGCTCAGCCTAGATAGATTCGAGGTCGATATGATCCCTGAACTCCTGGTGGCGTGAGATGCCTTTCGTCATATGGCTAACAGGGATACCGGCGAGTGGAAAGAGTACAATAGCGAGGCGTCTATTAGGTCTCTTAAGGAAGCACAACGCAAAAGTTGAGCTCTTAGAAAGTGATGAGCTCCGCAAGGTACTCACGCCGAGGCCTTCCTATACTGAGGCTGAGCGAGACTGGTTTTATGGCGTCTTGGTATGGTTAGGACACCTGCTCTACCGTAATGGCATTAACGTAGTTATCGATGCTACAGCCCACAAGAAACATTATCGGGATTCGGCCCGGGACCTCTTTGGTAAAGATTTTATAGAGGTCTACGTAATGTGCCCCCTGAGGATAGCCATGGCACGGGATCCCAAAGGCCTCTATAGGAGAGCTCTCAGGGGTGAAATCACGACTCTTCCAGGCCTTCAAGTCCCCTACGAAGAGCCGGACAATCCGGAAATCATAATAGATACAGCTAGGGAAGAACCCGATGAAGCAGCGAACCGCATAGTACGTTATCTCAGAGAGAAAGGCTATTTGCCTGATGTTCGCTCCGTGGCAACGCGTCGCCTGTAATAATAAATGGTGATGTTCCACCAGACATATAACCATAGACCGATTAATGAGAACGAAGTAGCGACTCTAAATATTCCCCTAAGGAAGGGATCGCCTATTTGAACAGCTAGTATGCCCCTGTCTATTATCGTCAATATGAGAAGGAGCAATGCCCAAAGCACGCCGATTATACCGGAGAGTTCTATCGCCCGTCTATTACATCCCTTCATAACTCCCCTCACCGGATGGACGTCAGGAGCGCTAGTAATAATGCTATTAATACCGAGGAGCATTCGATTATGGCTATCGCCTTAACTATCTCGTTCTCCTTAGCACCCTCTCTGCCAGCTAGCATGCGTACTAAAGTGATGGGCGCTTTAGGATCCCCTGAATCTATTATCGTACCGTCACCAAGGACTTTAGTAGGCCTGGGTATCAACCTATGCTCCTTAAACCCCCTTACAAAGGCTATCACGTAAAATGCGTTCATTATATGGGGGGAAAGCGCCGCCATTGCTATGATTTCAAGCTTGAAGATCACGGCTATCGCCCCCATCATCGCCCCGACGCTCAGGCTACCCACGTCCCCACTAAAGACCTTAGCTGGGTACTTGTTATAAGGCAGATAAGCCATAAGGGCTGAGAGTAATAAAGCGCATGCTATTGCTCCATCCCATCTACCTAGTATGGCTGCGCCAAGCATCATGCCAAATGTCGCTAAGCCACAGGTTATCGGCATAACCCCGTTTAAGACCTCCAACATGTTTACCGCATTAGCAGGTCCCGCTATGGCTAGGGGAAGCAAGAGCCAGTAGATGATAGTGAGCCTAAGCCTTCCTATTATTGGTACCTCTGGCCTTCCTAGGACTATTATATCCGGGTACATGCGCGATAGCACTATTATAGGGAGTATGGTCGCTAACGTCATCACGGTCTTCACAGTACCGCTTAATACTTTGAAATCGTCTATAAGGCCCACCGCGGCCGCTATTAACATAGAGGAGAGGAGCGCTATGATCTTTACCTTAAGGACATAATCCCCTCCTAAGGCTACGAGAATGCATCCAGTGCTTAAGCCTATGACGATACTCAATCCACAGGAAGTTGGCACTTTGGGTCGGCTTGGTTTATGTACGTCGATCCCTATGTGCTCCTTATCCCTCATGTATCTTGCTATCAATGGCGTGCTTATGTACGTTGTTAAAGCTGTCATAGCGCTCGCGATCAATCCCATTTCGAACATCTTATCCCTCATCCTAATATTAAGGTTCCTAATAAAAGGGATTCTGGTGAAAAGGAATGAGGGAGGCTGAAGAGACCCGTAAGGGACTACTCAGACGTCCCGTGAAGGACTATACCGTGAGCCGCGATACGACGATATCAAGGCTCATAGAGCTTTTCAGCGAGAGCGGTGGCTTCACATGTGTAACAATAGCCGAAGCAGTCGATATACTTTCTGAAGCATATTCACGTGATGACTGTACCAACTTCCTCTCCTTTCCTGCTTCTATCATTGCTACGGGACTCAGAGGAGTTATTGCGGATATGATCCGTAAGGAATTGATAGATGTCATAATAACGACTGGCGGCATGGTGGACCATGATCTAGCGAGAAGCCTTGGTGGCACGTACTATAAAGGAGATTTTGACATGGACGATATAATGTTAAAGGACTTGAACATCCATAGATTAGGTAATGTACTGGTACCCTTAGAAAGCTACGGCCCGCTCATAGAGAAGGTAACGTGGCGTCTACTGAAGGAGATTCAAGCTGAGACCAAGAAGGAAGTGTTCAGTGTGAGGGAACTGCTCCACGAGATAGGCAAACGCATAGACGATCCTAACTCAATACTAGCTCAGGCAGCGAAACACGATGTGCGCATATATGCACCTGGTATCGTCGACTCGGCCTTCGGTACGGATCTGTTCACATACTCCCAATTACACGCCTTCAAGATAGATTTATTCAGGGACATGAAGGAACTCTCGGACATAGTATGGGAGGCCAAATGTTGTAGTGCGCTTATGATAGGTGGAGGCATCTCCAAGCACCACACCATATGGTGGAATCAATTTCGCGGAGGCTTAGACTACGCTGTCTACGTGACCACTGCAGTAGAGTACGATGGTAGCCTATCAGGTGCACGATTAAAGGAGGCGATAAGCTGGGGTAAAGTAAAGCGCAACGCAAAGCACGTGACGATATTCGGTGAAGCTACAGTAATCCTTCCGCTGATAGTAGCTGGTATATACGCTAAATTGAATATATAAAGGACAAAAACAAACAGGGACTACCTTGTATTTCAAAACCATACTAATTATTTTAACTATACCTTGTACAGGTATATCTTATGACTACGCCAATCCTCGTTGAGGTCGATAACCTTAACAGGAGTCCAGCCCGGTATTTCAAAATCGTGTGATACGACCCTGGTGCCGGGCCTCAATTCCTTCTCAAGCTTAGGCTTTAGCCTCTCATTAACGCTGGTCAGGAGGTACAACGTGACCACATCAGCTTCACTTATGTTCACTTGAAAGAAGTCGCCATGAATTATCTTAATGGCGCCTTCCAATCCCAAGGACTTTATCCTCCTAAGCGATTCCTCAACTAAATCCTTCCTTATCTCTATGCCTACGCCCCTAGCCCCGAACTCCTTTGCGGCTATTACTAATATCCTTCCATCCCCGGAACCAAGGTCGTATACGATTTCGCCCGGCTTGACCTCTGCAAGCTTTAACATGAACCTTGCAACATTCTCAGGTGTTGAGACGAAGGGCACTAGATAGTGATACATCTTTGCACCCCACAAAATTTCTTACGTCCTATCTTTAAGCTTTTCCCTCAGAAGCTCTACCCCTCATCTAAGGTAACTAGAGCCTTGAGCTATTCCTCGATCGCCAAATAAGAGGTACTTTCTACATGCGCTTACTACTTACTAGGCCCTTCTTCCAGTCCGAGAGGCTTATTAACAGAAAAGGTTAAAGCACCCCATGTTTTATAATCTCTGCGAGGCGTGTAAGGTATGTCTTCATCGGGTGAACCGTTAGTACTTAAAAACCTGTCCAATTGGGTTCAGGAGCAGAGACGTATATTGAAATCGCTTCGAATGAGCGAGCAGGAGCTTGAGAAGGCTGATAGGTTAATGCTGATCTTAGCAGCTAGAGTGGCTTGTTATCATATTTCCAGGACCATACGGGGCTTTGAAAGCTGGTTACAGAATCCCCTGGTGATAGGGCTTATGCCCAAGGAGATGGTTAGGGAGATGCAAAAGCGCCTTTGGGACATAATGTATTCCCTCATGGAGTACGACATAAAGCACACTGGCGAATACCATGACTTCCTCAAGAAGGCCATGAATGAGAAGAAGTTACCTCCGTTGCTCTTCCAAGTGAGGGAGGAAAGGGGTAGAGGAAGGCCTCCGCAGGTACCATATACATTATAGCATTTCAGCCTTGAGCTCGCGTAAGCGGTTAATGGAGCGTATCGCAAGGGAGATACTTTCTCCTGATGAGCGTAAATATTTAATTAAACACGTTGACATTATAGGAGATATAGCTGTAATAAAAATCCATCCATTTCTTATCAAGAAACGCTTTCTAATAGCGAAGTGTTTACTTAAGATGTTACCGAATGTAAGGGTCGTTTATAGACAGGTAGCCCCTACGAGTGGAAGCTATAGAATACGTGGCTTAGAGTGGCTTGCTGGAGAGCGAAGGAGCATAACTAAGGTCAAGGAGTATGGTTGTTCCTTTATAGTGGACATAGAGAGGACCTTCTACACGCCGCGCCTCTCCTATGAGCACATGCGTGTGGCGAGGCTTGTTAGATCCGGTGAAGTAGTGGTGAACATGTTCGCCGGTATCGGTCCCTTCTCCATAATAATCGCTAAGTACGCTGAACCACGTGTCGTATACTCGATAGACATAAACCCCGTGGCATATGAGCTCATGAAGAGGAATATAGAGATAAACAAGGTGGCTGATAAGGTCATCCCCATTCATGGCGATGCAGCCACTGTTGTACTTAGGGAATTGATTAACAAAGCAGATAGGGTTCTCCTCCCCCTTCCAATGTTAGCGCTAAAATACCTCCCCTTCGCCTTACTGGCCCTTAAGTCTCAGGGGGGCTTCTTACACCTATATGTAAACGTCTTCGTACCTAAGGACGAGAAGCCGTGTAAGAGGGCGGAACGCCTTTGTAGTATAGCCTTAAACGCCCTCCAGGTTGACTGCGAAGTGACCTCTTGTAGACGGGTTCGTAGCATAGGCCCTCGATTGACCCAAATAGTCATGGATATCTTCGTAAGAAAGGGTTATTGTTTAAATTCCCTTATCTCCTCTCCGTAATCCTTACGCCAGTCCCTATTAACCGCTTAACCACCTCATCTATGAACTTAGCGTAACGGGCTCTCTGCCCCATGAAAGCACCAATGCCTCTTCGCCTGATCATTATCTGGAGCTTAGTTCCCCTCAGATCAGTGCCCACTACGTGACTTAAAGTCCATGGTGCTGGATGAATGGCTGAGAGTAGCTCCTCAAAATTCAAGCTCAGCTCTATGACGCGTATCCTCATCGATAGCTCTTTCTCTACGGCCTGTATCCTTTCCCCTCCCTTACCTACTACGCGCCCTAAATGGCCTACTTTAGTGACTACTAGGGCATCTGGAACGTGTTCGCTTTCTATCTCAAATCTCCTTCTTGCATCGCGCAGGTCAACCACGGTCAATACATCGGCATCAGGAGCCCTCACCTTTATGCTCTCGAATATCCTTCTCTCCTCTTGACTTAAGCTCCTTTTACGTAACTTCACCTCTAAGAGCAACCTAATACCCCTCAGGGCACCAGGCCTTATCACGTCCTTTAATCCTAATTCCACTATCTCCGCCCTCTCCTCTCCTCTAAGCGATTCCCTTAGGACGGTCGCTCCATCGTTCTCGAAGGGCACGTCCTTCTGAAGTATAGGATCCCCAGCTACTATGAGCCTAGCCTCCCGTCCCATCCTGATTAACACTTCACATGCATCTTCTGGCCTAACGTTCTGGACATCGTCGACGAATATCAAATCTCGATCGAAGGTACGTCCCCTGAGGAAGTGAGGATCCACTACTACTATCTTCCTATCCTCGATTAACTCCCTGATCCTCTTCATGTCCATTAACCCCTTGAGCGTATCTTCAAGATATGATAAGGCTAAATCGTAGAACAGCCTCCCTAGATCCGCCATTGAAAGCTCCCTTCCAGTAGCCGCCTCGATTATAGGCCTAATTAGTATGAATCTATCGTACTTATCGCTGAGAAGCGCGTCCAGCGTATATGCACAGCATAGCAGGCTCTTCCCAGTTCCCGTAGGGCCGAATACCCCGACTATCTCGTTTCGCTCATTCCGCAGTGCATTAATGAGACGCCTCTGCCCCTCCGATGCTGGTTTGACCTTATCCAATATCATCCGTACACCCTCCCTTACAATTCACTCCCCACGATTTATTATCGCTACTCAACGAGAATTTCCACCCTCCTCCTATATAGCGATGAGAGCAAACGAATTCCATCACGAAAACTCGAGTAACCATTCCATCGTCGTACAGATGCTATTATCCTTCCATCAACCTTAAAGTCTATCACGCGGACCCTTAGCTCCGCTTCGATTGCGGCCTTTACATCCTCTTCACTCACTTCCGGTAATTTAAGGGCGCAATTATTACCACAGTACTTATCCCCTGTACACATTTTCCCCAGGAAACATAGGCTAGCACAAGGGAGCTCCTTTCCCATCATGTTCAGGACATTCGTCATGGCGCAACAAGCCGTGAGGACTGCCTTTAATCCTTTTTCCTTAGCTATGTTTAGAACCTGCATCTTCATGTCCCTTAACCCTAAGCTCACTTGCTCCTTCCCGAGAAGGCGTCTCTTCTTAATTCTCCTCAGGATGGGCTCTATATCGAACCCCATTTTCCTTAACCTTTCTAGAATCAGATGGCTCACCCTAAATCCACCAACGACGACTCCCACAGCCCCGCTTCTCTTAGAGTACTCGATTATCTCCTCGATTTCATCTTCATTAATCCCCGGCAGTAGCGGTCTGAGGAAGAGAAAGGGGTAAAGCCCCTCCCTCCTCAAATTGCGTATGGTCTCTAACCTCTTCTCGGGATCCGGAGCACTCGGCTCAAGTTCCCTCCATTTATGTATCGTGACCACGGTTATCAATGGACTTAGAATAAGCTTCATATTACTCAGTCTCCTCGCTAATTCCTCTGAGATGTATGCCTTGGTAGCGAATTGGACGGGGTTTCCCAGATATCTGGAGATCCGCTCCATGTACTCTAAGGTTCGAGGCTTCGCTTCCCTTAGGAATGGGTCGCTTATGCTACCGAACGCCAAGTAGGTCCCCTCTATTCCCGGGAGGAAGTGCCTATTTTCAAGCAAGGCCAGTACTAGCTCTTCCCCCTTTAAGTGGTAAGGTTTAGCTTGGGTAAAGCTAAATCCCATGTCCTGAATGTAGCAGTACGTGCACTTGTTAGGGCAGCCCACGGCGGTATGTATGGTGAGGCCACAAGGCCTAGGCCTCCTCCTACTGTGAGGATCCTCTTTCGCCCGTTTATACCCCTCAGGCCCCAAGAGCCTCCTTACCCTCTCCCTTAATGCCTCTTTCCTCCTCACCAATTCAAGATATGATACCCTCATGGGGGCTTCTCCTTTACAGTTATGTTCCAGTAGAAGATCTTTTTATTAAGAACTTCTCTCATCATTTATCAAGGCTGGAGGTCTTCGTACATGTTCGCCAGCTCTTCTGCAAGGCGAGAAATAGCCCTCAGGATAGCTGGCGATATAGTGCTCTCTAGGAATGTAGGGGAGGCCATGCGACTATGGAGAGAGCGTTTTGGTCTAACACAGGCTCAGGTCGCCAAGAAGATGAAGGTCTCGCCTTCGGTAATATCCGATTATGAAAGTGGACGTAGGAGGTCGCCCGGGGCTCATGTAATAAGGCGATACGTATTAGCTTTAATCGATTTGGATGAGGAGCGAGGTTCAAGAGTCACCTCGACCCTATCTCGCCTCTTTAGCGGATCGGAGATGTTAAGGGATGCCATAATTGACATGAAGGAGTTCAACCAACCGGTAACCATTCATAGCTTCTGTAAGTACATTAACGCTAAGTTGTTAACATGCAGGTCCCTCTCGCATCAACCGATATTGGGATATACCTTAGTGGATGGGCTTAAGGTATTACTGAACGTTCCGGCTTATGACTATCTCAGGCTCTATGGCCATACCACTCAGCGCGCTGCCATATTCACCAATGTTTCAAAGGGCAGGTCACCCATCGTGGCTATAAAGTCCATGCAAGCTGGAGCAGGTGGTATACGCCCTTCACTTGTTGTGCTTCATGGTCCTTCTGAGGAGACCATAGATCCCATAGCGGTTAAAGTAGCTGAAAGGGAGCATTTGCCCTTAGCTATCCTCGGGGATATATCGCTTGAAGAGCTGATCGCTCATTTAAGATCTCTTAAGCTCTAATATCTCCTCCTTATCATGAAGTCCGCGAGATTCAGGAAGTACTCTCTGGCCTCCTCCCTAATGTCCAAGCAACGTACCTTACCTTTAGCCTTCTCTATCAACGCTTCACTTAATCCCTGTACCTCCTTGAGAATGCCTCTTGTTTTAAGTAGATCCCTTACCATATTAACCTCGCTTACGGTGATGCTCCCTCTACCTAGTAAGCTCAGAAGCTGTTCTTTCTCCTTTCCCCTTAGGGCCTCCAAGGCCTTTATCACGAGGATAGTCGCCTTGCCCTCCCTTAAGTCACTTCCTATGGGTTTACCTAGAGTCTTCTCGTCTCCATATATGCCCAAGATGTCGTCCTGAATCTGGAATGCTCTCGCAACAAGCTCTCCGTATTCGCTTAAGCCATTCGTTATCTCGTCATCGGCACCTGCTAGCGTTGCGCCTATACGTATTGATTCCTTGAAAAGGGCTGCGGTTTTAAGATCTATCATGAGCATGTAATCCTCTAGGCTTAACGACTCATAATCCTCTATCGACATGATCAGGTCCAATAGCTCCCCATTGACCACCTTTCTATAGGCATTAACATAATGACCTAATGCCCTTATGACTCTGATGTTCTCGAACTTGGCGTTCAGCAATACCTCAAAGCCCATGTTGAATAATTCGTCACCGCCTAGTATCCCCATAGCTAAACCCAAAAGTCTAGCCTTAGGTGGTGCACGCTGGCCTAGTAGGCGTTCATATTTAACGTGAAATGTAGGCCCTCCTCGCCTGAGCTCATCCTGATCTATTATATCGTCATGCACCAACGTGGAATTGTGTAGCAATTCGATGCATGTAGACGCCTTTATGAGCTCGTCCAGCTCCTCCTCGGGCTTCCTTATCGCGTGATACGCCATAATTAGAGTAATAGGCCTCAATCTCTTTCCTCCTCTAAGGACGAATTCCTTTAGATTTTCGTAGAATCTAGCATTCTCGTCCCCGTATGCCTTAGCTTTCTCTATTTTCTCATCAAAGATTGCCTTGAGGGCCTCTTCGACCTTAGGCTTAAACTTACTTATCGCCTCTTCAAGCTTCAACTAAATCCCCGTCTTATTACTCTATTTCCACGCGGTATTTCTTCACTTTCTTAGGTAGCCTTATCTCAAGTATACCCGCCCTGAAACGCGCTCTTGCTTTCGTAGGATCAACTTTCGTCGGCAACCTTAATACCTTTCTGAAGCATGTGAAGCTAGTACCTTCCTCTACGCATCTTAATCCCTCAATCCTTATCTCCTCCCTAAGCCTGGCGTTAACTTCAAGCATCTCCTCAGTGGCGTTTATCCTTATGTTATTCTTATCGACCATTGGTAGGTCAAAAGTGACTATAATCTCGTCTTCCGTTTCTTTAATCGTGAAAAGAGGTTCTAAGCTTCTGGTCTCATAATCCCACATAGGCCTTCTTAGCTCCAGATCCATCTCAAGGTCTGCTAGTAATCTCCTAACTTCCCTCCTTATCTCATCTATTATATCGCTAATCCTCCGAGCTGCCATCCACCTCACCCTCATACATACATCATGGGTGGGATCTCCAGCTCATGACCCTTCTGTACCCTCTCCAGCATCATATTCGTCCTTCTCATGAGTTCCCTAAGTTTCAGCCTCACGCGCTCCTCCTCCTTGAGCAATTGTTCCACGCTTATCTCTATATCGAGCATCTTGCCCAGTACTCTTAACGCCGAAGCGGCGGCTCCTGGATCGGGATAGCCCCTATGCGATTGAGCTAATAGGAGTACGCTGGGTATCCTACGTTGGGTGCATTCCTTAAGGATCCATGCGTATATGCCGACCACATACCCTTCGTTAAGCAGATCTACGCCGGCCTTCTTAAGCAGGGCTTTCCCCTCTTCACGGACTGCTACTCCATAGACCTTGGGTTCCTTTATCTCCATCCTATTAGGCGTGGCTAATCCGCCAACGGATATAATCATCTTAACGTTTTTCTCGACTGCATAGTCTACTACGGCTCTAGCAAGCATCTTCACGAGCGGTTCTGAGGGTAGAGCTATCTCGGATGTGACGACGTAAAACGAGTCCCGCCCGTATATCCTTATGGGCATTTTAGGCTCTCCTCCATGGAGCACGATTATGGGCGGCAACATGTCAGAGTCGAAATAGGCTACTTCTTCCATCTTCATCTCCGTTATTAAGTGGTAAGTGGCTATTGCACCTACTAACCCTACATCCGGTAATCCGCTTATCAGGTATGGAGTCTCGGCTGGAAGCGTCTTCTTCTCAATAACGCGCATCTTATCCCCACATTTCCTATACGGTGTACATATCCTTTTCAACTTGTCGCTCTGCTCCCTCAGAGGCAAAAATTTAATAGCTTTCGATCCTTCTAAGGATAAGAATGGAAACGAAGATGTCGCGTAAGGAGTATGATAAGCCTCTACTTACCAAAGTCGTCCTTGATGTGCTTAAACCCCATAAACCATCAATAATAGAGATGGCTGATGCCATCGTTAGTATTGATGGAATAAAAAGGGTTAGCATAACTATAAGGGAGATGGACGCCGAGACCGAAACTGTTAAGGTCGTGATAGAGGGCAAAGGAGTGAACTTTAGAAATGTTGAGGAAGCCATAGAGGAATTAGGTGCATCCATCCATAGCGTTGATGAAGTGGAGATGGAACGGTAAACAGACTATAGAAGGGCCTTTGCGAGTTTAACAGCGAACAGTGGGTGTCGCATTAGCTTAGATGCTACCTTCGAAATATTCAATCCATTAGCCAGATTTATTACATCCTCCCCACTTAATACCTTAGCGAGTTCGTTCAGGTCCTCATCACTTAACCTTTCGATCACCTTGAGGGCCTTCAAGCTCTGTCTAATCCTATTCCCCCAATATTCATCGTACTCCTTAACATAAGCTTGGAGTCTATGCTCGCTCACCTCGTTTTCAAGTACTGCTTCCCTGGCTACCTTTCCTGCTATCTTTCCCGCCATAGATGCCGAGTGTATCCCTCCACCGGTAAGCGGGATCACTTGACCTGCCGCATCTCCGCATAACATCACGTTTCTCTTAACCCTAGTCTCTACTTGCCCGCTTATTGGTACTGCTGAGGCGCCGTATTCTAGTTCCGTGGTATTGAAAAACCTATCTCTATTCTCCTTCATGAACTTATCGATAAACTCCTTGGCCGGAGCGCCTTTTACACCTGCTCCTATCCCTACTATCCCCTCTTCACGCGGGAAAACCCATAGATAGCCTCCCGGTGCCACATTCCTTCCCACTCTTATCTCCAGCATATGTTCGTCCTCTACCTTAGCGTCCGCTAACACATATTGAGCCGTGGGTATGACTTCATATCCCCCTCTCTTAAAGAAACCTCTACCAAACATCGATCCTATTCCATCACAGGCTATGATAACCTTAGGCCTGACTACGATTCTTTCACCTCGCCTGGAAACTAAAACCTCATTGACAAACCCCCTCTCATTTACCCTAAAGTTCAACGCAGGGCTTCCTATCCAGAAAAGAGCACCGCTTCGACGCGCCCTTATGGCTAGATGCTCTAATAACGCCCTCTTGTTCACTATGTATCCTTCCTCAGGTCCCCTTCGTATCTCAACATAATCCTTCCCGTTTGGCGCGTAGACCAGCGCTCCCTTAATTCTATTACGCACGATCCTTGGGGAGGGCTTCACTCCTAAATCGCTTAGCGTAGCGGCTGAAACGGCTTCCGCGCATGGCTTCTCAGCAAGCTTAAGCCCTTTTTCGACTATCAATACGGAAACCTCTCCGCCTTCGGATGCCTCTATCCCCGCAGCTAGTCCTGCAGGTCCGCCACCTATCACGAGCACGTCAACTCTCTCCTCTCTCAATCTAACCCCCCCATATGGTTCACGATTATTAGTTGGAAGCTAAGCTTTAAACCACTTGAACATGTAATAACGTATCTCTCTAGTCTTTGGGTGTACTGTAGCCAGTATGAAGCGCTTTCTGACGCTATGCGAAAGTCTTCCAGCCTTCACTATTTCTATGGGATCTAGCTTGGCTTCATACGGCATAACATGGACTAAGAAAGGCGCATGGTCTATCCCAGGTCCATACCTGTAAACGGCGAAAGTGCTACCGAATTTCAGTCCAGGACGAACTACGTAGCCTTTAGCACGAAGATCCTTGTAGACCTCATATACATCATCAAACATGTCAAATGCCTTCCTACCTAACTCCCTAAGTTCATCTGGTTTAAGGTTCTTACCGTTATGATCTATGACTTCTATTCTCCCACGCTCGAGGAGGTATAGGGCTTCGACGAGGGACAACTCCACCGGTCGCTCTATATCTAATTCCTTTGGCTTGCTTATCCCCACGAATTTGCCATAATATCCCTCCTTGTAAAGCCTCGGCCCTCTTTGTTCATCCCATGCTATTATGCGTGATCCCAGAACGTAGGTCTTTACCTTCTCCTCACTCATGAATCCCAACCTTAGGCTTATTTACTAAGGGGTGTTAAGAAATATATTCTTGAGGTTATTAAGGTCTTAAAGACTTAGAGGCCTCGAGGCTGGTGCTATCATGTTTGTTGATATACGCCTTCTAGATAAGCTCAAGTTTAAGCGTAAGCAAATGGTTCTTCTCTCGTTGGTAGGGCTTGCAACGCTTCTGGCGTTCATCTATGCCTTAGGAGGGCCAGGAGAGGCAGTATCGCTTATGCTCATGATAAAGCCCCTGACTTTAATGTCCCTGGTGATCCTAGAGTTGCTCAACATAACTCTTTACGGCATAGCATGGTGGTTAATACTGAAGGTGTCTCATAATGAGGTCAAGCTAAGCGAGTGCATAGTGGCTGGCTACGTGAGCATATTAGGCGATATACTCGTACCCACGGGGATAACAGGCGAGGCGTTGTGGTACCTATACGCTACTAGGCGGCTTAAGGTAAGCTCAGGACAGGCTGCCATAAGCATAGTCGTCCATAGGTTAATCGATAGCGTCCTCTTTACATCCATCGTGATAGTGAGCTGGCTACGCCTGTGCCTCTTATTCCAATGGAAAACTCACCCGTTAAGCCAGTACATAGGTCTCGTAGTATTAGCATCATCATCGTGTTTCATCCTTTTGTATTTGCTACTCCATGTAGACCTGATCTCGGACCATATAGAGAACCTCCTGCTAAGGTTGTCCAAATCAAAGTTCTTCTCTAAGTTCGAGATATTGAAGTTCTTCAATGATTTCCGGGAGGCGGCCCTCCTAATGCGTGGAAACACGTTGTACGTCACCCTGATTACCTTAGTGCTACTAACTAGATGGATAGCTGGTATCTCCATTCCATATACGGTGTTTCACTCCTTAGGCTATGCCGTAAGCTTCTGGCTAACGGCCCTAGCTTATCCATTATATGGGCTCACATTGTTGCTTCCAGGTGGGATACCCGCAATGCTAGGCATATTGGACGTCACCATGATATCCATCTTCATGCTTCTCGGCATCCAGAAGAGCCTAGCTATAGCTGTTGCCTTTATAACACGACTCGTAACTATAACGACGGACTTAGCATTCATATCAGCTGTTACGGCGTGCGTAGGCGTAAGTGAGCTAGCTAAGTGAATTTATGTAGGGCAATCATCATGACGTCATCAGAAGCATCTTCAAAGGCATCCGCTATATCCTCCAGGAATTCTATGACGACCCTTATCATATGAACTTGTGGTTTATTTAGCTCCTCCAGCGTTAACAAGTCCGTCTCCCTATAGGCTAGATCCGCCTTCTTCTCAGCATCGCTTACCTCTCTGCATAACATCAATACTTGATTCAAGTTATACCTGAGCGCGAATATAGCCTTTCTAAAGGCTTCGTAAGCCTCTACGACGTTTCCTACGAGTCCTTTTAGTGGGCTTATCAGATTACGCGGTATCCCCCACCCTTTCTCCTCGAGTCTTTCAACTCTATACGCTATACCCTCTAGGTAATCCGCCACCTGGACTATCTTACCCGTGAGTCGTATCCAATCCTCCCTTATTTCGAGGCCAGGCGTGGTTCTAGCTATGTAGTTATAAAGATCCCTCTTAAGCTTAAGTACTTCATCCCTGAGACTCCGTATCCTCTCCATACGTTCCATAATCTGTCCCTGGCTTTTCTCATACTCCGCTAATCCAGCATATAGCTCATGTAGCGCCTCTCCTACAGTCCTCGTCTGCTCCTCAATCATATCTAAGATCCTTCTTGTGGCCTCATCCTCTCTTGAAAGGAAAGTCCTCCCTTCATTCCCCATCCTCACATACGCTCCCCTAACATCTTTTAGTTCAAGCATAGGGTTCTGGCATTCTACTTAAAAACTTATACTTGGTTTAGTGGGCGTCTTACAGTAGCGATGGTTCTATCAGCCACCCCCCTTTCCCTAAGCTCCTGCGCATTCGCCCATACTTCCCCCTCAGGAACGCCCTCTAATGCTAGTGCTCTAAACCTCAAGCGTTTTTTACCGGCTATGACGACCTCCACGAAATCCCTTATGCCCAGGTATTTCATGGTCTTGGGATTGAGCTTAGCCATACCCCTCTCGACATCATCTCTCTGTCTTATCCTTAACCTCTTCTCCACTCTACTACTCATATGGCTGATCCCCTCATCGCATATCTAGCTTTAAGATCCTTAAAGGTTATCTTCCGCCTCGAATACCCAAGGACTATACCTACGATGTGGTCAATAGGAACCCTTACCTGTTCCCATGTATCACGGTCCCGCACGGTTACCGTGTTATCTTCTAGCGTTTGTCCGTCTACCGTTATCGCGAGTGGAATGCCTATTTCATCGGCTCTTGCGTACCTTCTGCCTATGGATCCAGAGGTATCATAAAATACGGGGATGCCATGTTTCTTCAGATGACGGTATATCTCCTCGGCTATTCTTAGCATCCTCTCATCGCTTATGAGCGGAAGTATGACAGCCTTAATGGGAGCTATGTCCGCGGGCAACTTCAACACAATTCTCCCTTCAACCTCCGTATATGCATACTCCAGAGCGGAATATACGAGCCGCTCGGCTCCGAAGGAAGGCTCTGTCACATGAGGTATGAACCTCCTACCCGTCTCCTTTACCTCCTCGATTCTTACCTCGACCATGTCCCTGCTTATCTTTAATCCATCTATGATTATGTGACCGCTCTCTAAGAGCTCCTTTACCGCTTCCTCATCCTTAAGCCTTTCTTCGATAGCCCTTGCTATGTCTCTAGCTCGTCCCCTGAACATAGGTCCTAGCACTTCCATCTTAGGCCTGATGATATACTTGCTGACCCTCCTAGGCTTCTTATATTCCTGAAAGACCCGTAGGTCTTGACCGCTATACTTCATATGCCTAGAGAGGTCATAATCCGTTCTATAAGAGTGTCCAGCTACCTCGACCCATCCCCACCTTTCAAGCCATACGGTTTGATCGAACGTCTGTAACGCATAATGCGCTCTCTCCTCAGGTAGTTTTTCTATGAAAAGCTGCCTGTCCCGCGGTATGCCTATTTCCTCGACGAACCTCTGTCCTAGTCCCATGAAAAATCCCATCCACTCGTTCTTTATGATGCCCCGTCTGACCAATTCTCCAACTTCCGCTTTAATGGGTTCCTCATTACCTGCGATTATCCTCTCGGCTGTCCGAACCATTATGGCTTCATCCGCTACGTCATCCAGCACAGGACAGTGAGGGCTCTGAGGATCGAAGAAGAGCTCAAGCTCCATGATAGTGAACTCCCTCAGCCTAATGGGCCCCTGCCTAGGTGATATTTCATTTCTCATCACGCGCCCGATTTGAGCTATACCAAGGGGTAACCTTCTGCGAGTGGCCTCGAAAACCCTCTTAAATGATGTGAACATGCCCTGAGCCGCTTCAGGTCTCGCATAGCCCACATTCCCCTCATAAGGCCCTATGGTAGTCCTGAAGAGCAGATTAAACGTTCTAATTTCGCTCAGTCTCCCTCCACACTCAGGACATCTTACTTCCCGCTCCTCGATAATCTTATTCAGTTCATCGACCTTAAGTCTCTCCAAGTTTTTAAGCCCCGTAGCTTCCTCGACGAGGTGATCCGCTCTGAACATCCTGTGGCATTTCAGGCATTCGACGATCATATCCGTGAAGTGCTCGATATGTCCAGATGCCTTGAAGACGGGTTCGGGCATGATCACTGGTGTCTCTATCTCAACTATGAAGTCCTGATACTCGTAAATGAACGTTCTCCGCCACTTCTCCTCGATGTTCCTTTTAAGGAGAGCCCCCAAAGGACCGAAGTCTATGAAACCCCTTACCCCACCATAGATCTCAGAGGAAGGCCAAAAGAAACCCCTCCTACGAGCTAGCTCCACTATCTTCTCGTATTTGTCCATGATCCATGCACCACCTAGCCCTGGGCTCACCCTATAAACTGAAGCTAGAGCTAAAAACGTTATGAAGAGTAGCGTCATTATGATAACGCATGATTGAGCTAGAAGGCCTAGTATATCCTACTACGCCCCCATTAAGGGGCTTCAACGATGAGTGGAGTAAGGCGGTTTATGCCATAATAGGCTTCCCCTTCGATAGCACGAGTAGCTATAGGCCCGGTTCTCGCTTCGGTCCAGCGCATATCAGGATGGCATCATTAATGATAGAATCCATAAGCCTCTTCACTAAGGTGGACATAGCACGAATACCGATGATCGATCTGGGAGATTTAGCAGTAGTGCATGGGAACCCTGAGTTGACCCTTAAGAAGCTTAAGGAGGCATTAGATGTAGTCATATCAGCAGGAAAGAAGCCGGTAGTGTTAGGCGGTGAGCATACGCTTACTTACGGCGTCATACGCGCTCTGAGAGATAAGGGCCTTACAGGAGATGACTTCTATTTAGTTTCTTTGGACGCTCATATGGATCTTTATGATGAATGGCCTCTGGGCCAGAGGATATCACACGCTACAGTCATGCGTAGGCTCTTTGAGCTGCTAAATGCAGATCAGCTCGTCCTCTTGGGAGTCAGAGCATGTGATAACGAGGAATTGTCCTTTGCGGAGGAACATGGGATCAACTTTATATCCTCCTTTGAGCTCACATCGCAGGAGGATACCCTAGATGAGCTCTTATCTGCTCTAAGGGAGAAACATCTCTATCTTAGCCTAGATTTGGACGTACTTGATCCCTCTATGGCACCAGGGGTTGGTAATCCAGAGGCCGGTGGCCTTTCATACAATCAATTATTAAGCGTGTTAAAACTGATAATACGCTCCGCGAAATCCCTGATAGGATTCGATTTAGTAGAGTTCAATCCGCTCATGGATCGATCCGGCGTAACAGACTCCGTAGCCGCTCGTCTAGTATACGAGGTACTTTCTTTGGACTTCACTCGACGATGATGATCTACACAGCTTTAACCTTCTTCGCGATCGGCGGCCTTATCTTATATACCACCCTGTATCCGCAGAAAGGACACATTATGCTCGGGATTAGCTTAAGATCCTCCATCTCGAAGGTTTTCCCGCATCTTCCGCATTTATAAGTCATACGCTCTTGCCCTCGACATATGCGTGTCCCGCGCCTTTTTAGTTTTTCTCCCTAGGAAGGGGCTTGTACCCAAGCTCTCTTATCTATAGAGTGGTTAGGTTTAAATACTCCAGCGATAAAGACTCATCAAGGAGTTGACGGGGGAGAATGAGCGAAGATATTTCCCCTATTAGAGGCCTGCCAAAGGAACTGTATGAATATGAGGAAATAATCCGAGAACAACAGCGCGTACGTATACGCGTTGAGCGAAGACGTTTTGGGAGAGAGGTCACTATAATAGAGGGCATAAACAGTAAGGACATGGATTTGAGGAAAATAGCTAAAATGCTTAAGGGCAAGCTTGCTTGTGGTGGCACGGTTAAGGATGGTAGGATAGAACTTCAGGGTAACCACAGGTTCAAAGTGAAGGAAATGCTTGTAAACATGGGCTTCTCAGAGGACCAAATATTCGTGGAGTGACGCTCTTGAAAATGCTACGTAACGTAATCTCCATAATGAAGGAGCTAAGAAGGCGAAGTCTAAGCCATCGGGTAGTCCTAGTATGCCCTATTTGCGGTCATAGCGATATCATACAAATTAAAGTTGGGGGTATAACGCCAGTGTTATATCTATGTAAGCACTGTGGCTACAAGGGTTATTTGGTCTTAGAGGTAGATCGAGAACGCCCGGAGGCTTGATTTGTGAACAGGTACCTTAATCTTTCTACGCCTTTTATCTCCTCTATTACATCCACGACTTCCTTGGGTACATATTCCTTCCAGGCACTTCCCTCTAACATTAACTTCCTTATCCTAGTAGCACTATAGAGTTCTCTCTTGTAAAAGGGTATACCCTCTACTCGATATCCCTCTTCCTCAAAGAGCCTCCTTGAAAGTCTATCGTTTGTAAAGACTACATCGAACTTCGGCGTAAAGAGCCTAACCACGGAGACCCAGAGCGAATGCATGCCGTTTGTATCGGGTATAATGCTTATAATGCATCGCTCCAGTAACTTCCTGCTCTTCAGTGTCCTCCATATCATCTCTACCCTCTCGCCAGCTGTAAAGGGGTTCTCCCAGGTATGTGAGAACTGAGCGCTCCCTATCCCTATTATGACCTCGTCCACCCTACTAAGGGTCCACTCGAGTGCTCTTAGATGACCATAATGAAAGGGCTGAAATCTACCTATGTAGAGCCCCCTCATGTTAAGGCCCTTAGCGAACTGGGATTCTTATCTTCAGCTCCCTGGCGAGCTCCTTATACCTGTTCCTCACCGTTACCTCAGTAACTTGAGCGGCCTGCGCGACCTCCTTCTGCGTCCTTATATCCCCCTTAAGTAGCGAGGCTATATAAATGGCTGCTGCCGCTAACCCGGCTGGATCCTTACCCGCGGTTAGCCCCCTAGCCTTCGCCTCTTGGAGAATTGAGATGGCCTTCCTTATCACCGTACCATTAAGCCTTAATGCCTCAGCAATCCTAGGGACAAAGTCCACAGGATCAGCAAGCGGAACCTTAACAGCCCTCTCCCTCAACAATAAGCGGTAACAGCGCGCGACCTCCTTCTTACCTCCCTTAGTAAACTTAGCTATCTCATCTAGTGTCCTGGGAACCCTTAACTCCCTACAAGCAGCGTAAATCGCGGCAGCCATCACAGACTCTATACTCCTCCCCCTGACTAGGCCCTTCTCGACTGCCCGCCTATAAATCTCCATAGCCTGCTCCTTAACGCTCTTAGGCAAGCCCAATTGTGAGGCGATGCGCTCGAGCTCAATACTCGCCTGCTGCAAATTCCTCTCAAGGGATGTCTGAACCTTACTCCTCATCTGCCACTTACGAAGCCTAAGCATCTCGAGCCTACGCTTATACGTGATCTCCCTGCCCAATGCGTCCTTCCCTCTCCAGTCTATAACCGTAGTCAGGTTATCTGGTGTGGCCCTCGTAAGCGGTGCTCCTACTCGGCTTCTCCTTAACTTCTCCTCTGGTGTGAAGGCCCTCCACTCAGGCCCCAAATCTATAAGCCTCTCATCCAGGACAAGACCACAACTAGTACAGGTTACCTCTCCCCTCTCATAATTATAAGTAAACGTATCCCCACCACAAGCAGGGCATCTTATCGGTAAGGTTATTATCTCATCTGATGTTCCCTCAGGATGACGATGAGCATGACTCCACCTTCTTACCTCCTCCACAACAATCACCTCCATAAGGCTTATATACACGTATGCATATGAACTGCACATGAAGTATATTTAAATTTTTCGATTAAGCAAAGAATAGAATACATTTCTGTCCTATTAAAACATTTCGCTATCGTAATGGAACAGACTGGGAAGGCCTCGCTCTTCATGTTCTTGTAAGCATCCTAGTTATCTAGATACATCCTCAGCATTTAAGAATCGATCTTTGTAAAATTATCTATAGACATAGTAATCAATTATAATAATTAGGAAATGGTAGCCCGGCGGGGATTCGAACCCCGGTCGGCGGGGATCCCCCCTGAACGGGCCAGAGCCCGCCATGCTTGGCCGCTACACCACCGGGCTATATCACTTGATAGGCTTTTAATTCAAGGATTTAAGTTTTCCTATGCGCATTCATGACCCTCTTGATAATATCCTTTAATTCGCATGTTCTGCAGAGATTACGTGATGTGGGCTCACCACACTCAGGGCATCTTTTCAATCTTCCAATTTCACGCGCTTCGAGTCCCCTCGCTATCCCCTCAGCGACTTTGATTATCGCATTCCTGACATCATTTCCCTCCTCGATCCTTCGTCTAAGTAATTGCCGGACCCTATCTCTATAGGATCCCGCTACAAAAGGACATGGGAAGGCCTCTTGGAGACTTTTCCCCTTTATCTTTAGGTATGCGTATATCTCCTCCTCTGAGCAGTATTTAAGAGGCCTCAGTCTTGGTACTAAGAGCTCATAGGCCCCTCCTAGGGAGAAGCTCCTCGTCATGTCCTTAATATTACCCTTAATAAATTTCATTAGGAATTCTTGAGCTTCATCGTCCAGTGTATGACCTGTGGAGAGTAGGTCTGCCCCCATCGTCTTAGCCATCTTATTAAGGATATATCTCCTCAGCACACCACATACGGTACATGGCTTTAACTTCAGTTTACCCCTCAGGTACAACTCACCGACTTCTCCTATCGTGAAGCCAAGTACCTTCTTTAAGCTCACTACATGATGCTCAATACCTAAATTCTCACAGTCCCTCTTAGCTGCCTCTATCCTTTTATCGCTTACCCCCGGAATGCCTTCATCCACTGTTAAGGCCATGATTACCACACGATCTCCTAGGAGTTCGCTTAAGGCGGTCAACATAGCACGACTTCCTCGTCCTCCTGAGACGGCGGCAAGTATGAACATCTCTTTATGAGAGAAGGCCCTTACCTCCATGAGGGCTCTAGATATCTTCATTAAAACAGACCTAAGCGTAATAGTTGAAGATAGCATCCTTCCTCTCACTATAAAAGCTGATCTATCTGTATGGGGATAGGGAAAAAGCCTGTTCCTTATCTCCTACCCAACCTCTTGAATACGCTCCATCCCGGATAAACAGCCTCTTCGCCTAATCGTTCTTCAATTCTAAGAAGCCTATTGTACTTTGCAGTCCTCTCTCCCCTAGCTGGGGCTCCAGTCTTTATTAACCCCGAGTTTAAAGCCACTGCTAAGTCCGCTATAGTGGTATCCTCGGTCTCTCCGGATCTGTGACTAACTATCACATTATAACCCTGACTGAATGCTATTCCAGCGGCGTCCATAGCCTCTGTTAGCGTTCCTATTTGGTTAACCTTTAGGAGTAGGGCGTTCGCAGCGCCCAACTCTATGCCCTTTCGTAACCTTTCTGGGTTAGTTACGAACAGGTCATCGCCCACTATTTGAACCTTTCCCTTGAACATCTTCGTTATTATACTAAATCCCTCGTAGTCCTCTTCGTAGAAGGGGTCTTCGATTGACTTTATGGGATACTCGCTGACTATCGCCTCATAGTACTCAAGCATCTGATCCCTGCTGAGTAGCTTCCCGTCGATCTCATATTTTCCATCATGATAGAAGCTACTCGCCGCCGCATCTAAGGCCAGGACTATTTCCCTCTCAGGATCGTATCCTGCGTTTTGAATTGACTTAATGAGCGCATCTAGCGCTTCTCTAGTCTTTTCCATCGGTGGCGCGAACCCTCCTTCATCACCCACATTAACCGCTGTTACTCCGTACTCTCGTTTAAGGTAAGCCTTAAGCTCGTGGTACACTTCACAGCCCATGCGTAATGCCTCACTGAACTTCTCGGCTCCTACAGGCATTATCATGAATTCCTGTATACTAAGCTTGTTCCCAGCATGCTTCCCGCCGTTCAATATGTTCATCATAGGAACTGGGAGAATGTGCGCTCTGATGCCACCTATGTACCTGAAGAGCTCCATACCCGCAGTAGAAGCAGCAGCCTTAGCGTTAGCTAAGGAGACGCCCAATATGGCATTTGCACCTAACTTTGACTTATTCTTAGTGCCATCTAACGTGAGGAGAATGCGATCTAGATCCCTTTGCCTTCTGGAATCCATGCCCGTTATTATTGGAGCTATTATGGTGTTCACGTTATCGACGGCCCTCTTAACTCCTAATCCATGATATCTCTTGCCGCCGTCCCTTATTTCAACCGCCTCATGTACTCCCTTAGAAGCACCGGCTGGCACCTCAGCTACTCCAATACCGCCTCCCTCAGTCCTTATCTCGACCTCAACCGTTGGATTACCACGTGAATCCAGGACCTCCCTGGCTTTGACGTATGCTATTTTGTACGCGCTCTCCTCGTTTACCTTCATGACATCCCCTACCTAAGTTTCTCCCTTAGAGAGATAAGTATATTGCCTAAATCCTCAATTGAAGCGCGCTTGTTCTTATGTCGTAAGAACATCTCAAGTAACAGGAACTTCGCGCCGCTCTTCCTTACTTCGTCTATTACATACGCTATATTCAGCTCTCCTTTACCTAGTACCAGGTGATCCAGGACCCTATCCCCTTCGACTTTATAATCGTGTAAGTGGATGACCTCTATCCTACCTCGTAACCGTTTAAACCACTCACTAAGCTCGTCTCCCCCTCCTTTCTTTTTCATATTTGCCCCCTTCACGTGCCCCACATCAAGACAGGCCCTTAATCCTTCGTTTTCCTTAAGAAGTCCCCATATCTCATCCACTGAGCCTAAGAAATCAGTAGGGTTGTTCTCCAAGGTAGGGATGATGTTGGCCTCCTTACACATCCTGCATATCTCCTTTACCGATCTACGCGTCGCAGCATAAGCTGCCTTATATACCTCCTCATATTCAGTAGCTTCTTTAGTGAAGACGTGAAAATTGAAATAATGGCTTTCGAGCCGGGAGGCGAACTCCACGCACCTCCTGTACACCTTCAATGCGGCCCTCCTTATGACATCACGTGGGCTCCCTAAACTTATATCGCGCCATGGTCCATGTATCCCCACTTCGATTCCGTACCCTCTTATACTCTTTACAAGCTCTTCCATCTCGAATTCATCTATCGCTTCTGGCCATGGGTAATCCAAGGATATCTCTACATAGTCAAATCCTCTCTCATGGACAACTTGAATTAAATCTATAAGCCTCCCACTACCGTACCACACTGGCAAACCAAGATATATCATGGGTCTCCCCCTTTAGAGGGATCAAAAATAAGTACGACCTCTGTTTCGCGGTCCTAGTCCCTTAACTTTAATGTCCTGTCAGCCGCGGCCTGAACTTTACGCCGTACTCTATTATGCCCTCTTCTCCGTCTTCGCGTATCTTCCTGAAAACCGCTTCAACCTCCATACCTATCTCAACTTCGGAGAGGTCGATATCCGTTAACTGAGCTAGTACCTTAGTGCCATCTAAGAGCTCCACCACTGCGATCGCGTATGGAGCGTACTTCTCATATCCCCTAGGCGGGCTCCTTATGATAGTATACGTCACGACAACTCCTCTCTCAGGCAACTTTACCTCCACGAGATTTCTGCTATGGCATACAGGACATACTCTACGTGGTGGATAGTAACGTCTACCGCATGATAGGCATTCGGTACCTACTAACCTATATCTATATGCTCTCTCCCTCCAATACCTAGGCACGCTCATGCACATCACCTTAATCCGCCCTACTTAGGATATGAATAGCCACAGTTCCCCCAACTCCTCCTGTTGATTGTAATAAGGCGTTCTCAGCATTAGGTACCTGATTCTTACCTGCATCTCCTCTAAGTTGAAGGATCGCGTCTATGGCCTGGTATATTCCAGTAGCTCCTACGGGATGGCCCCTAGCCTTGAGCCCTCCCATAGTATTTGTGGGTACTCGTCCATCAGGAGCTATCTCACCTTCCTTGACCAGTACCGCTCCCCTTCCTCTCTCCGCAAATCCTAGATCCTCAAGGGCTAAGATACCCAATATGGTGAACGCATCGTGCACTTCCAGCACATTTATATCCTTAGGCTCTAACTTAGCCTGTTTATATGCCTTCCTTGAAGCTAAGACGGTAGCTCTTAGGCTAAGCATATCGTCCCTCTCATAAATTGAGAGGTAGTCGGTTGCCACAGCGGAAGCCCTTATCACTATCGGCGTATCAGTCAGTTTCTTAGCTCTTTCAAGCGTGGTTAACACGAGCACAGCGGCGCCGTCGCTTATAGGTGCGCATTCGAGTAGGTGTATCGGATCAGCTATAAGGGGTGATCGCAATACATCCTCTAGCTTAACTCGCCTCCTAAAGCGGGCATGAGGCGTGTTAACGGCGTTTTCATGCATAAGGACGGCGAAGTTAGCTATATCCTCCTGCTTCACGCCATATTTATGCATATATAGCCTATAGACGAGGGCATTCAGCCCTACGAACGTGACTCCGCTATATATCGTGTATTCCATGTCATCCGCCATTGCCAGGGAAAACGTGACATCTGGCGTGAGTCTATCGGTCATCTTCTCCACGCCTCCTGCCAGGACTACGTCATAGAGGCCTGAGGCCACAGCCATATATGCTTGATGTAGGCTTACACCACCTGATGCGCATGCTGCCTCGATTTTTGCAGCAGCTATGCCTGGATGCCCTATGTAGCCTGCTAGGAGCGCGCCTAAGTGTTCTTGTTCCTGTAATGTCCCGCTCATCATGTTCCCAACGTAGAGAGCATCCACATCATCTATTCCCGCATCTTCAAGTGCCCTTAAAGAAGCCTCCACGAATAGGTCCCTTAAGGAGCGCTCCCATAACTCGCCTATCTTAGTATATCCTATCCCGACTATAGCTACCTCCCTCATATCCCTCACCTCATACGTATCTTCCCCCTATGGATGAGATACTTCGCGTAGTCCAGGTATTTCCGCCTCCCCAGATAATCAGCGACCTTAGGTGCTAGGTCGCGCCTTGCCTCTATTGCATCCTGAACTACTATGCTAAAGGCATCGCTACCGGCTCCGGATCCGAATGAGACCGCTAAGATCCTTTCTCCGGGTTTAGCCATGTCAAGTATATTCGCTAGGCCTATTAACATGGCCGCCGCATACGTATTCCCTATCCTATCGCATAGGAGCCCTGGTTTAACCTGATCCATGTTAAATCCGAGCCTCCGTGCCGCGGTTAAGGGGAATTTTACGTTTGGTTGGTGAAATACGGCATAATTGAAGTCCGTTGCCTTAAGCCCTAGCTCTTCCATGAGCCCTTTTGCCGCATTGATTATGTGCTTGAAATAAGCGGGCTCCCCCGTGAACCTCCCAGTGTGCATTGGATAAAATCGCCCTTCACGTCGCCAGAAATCGGGAGTATCCGTCACATAGGAGTGAGAACCCTCGATGTAGGCCAACGTCTCATGAGACTTAGTGCTTAAGATGTAAGCTGCTGCGCCGCAGCCCGCAGTGTACTCTAAGGCGTCCTTTGGCCTCCCTTGAGCCGTATCCACTCCTATGGCCAGTGCATATCTTACCATCCCGGAGGCTACTAATGCTATTGAAGATTGCAGGCCCTCCGTTCCCGCCTTGCAGGCGAACTCCAGATCAGCTGCTAGCGTATTCGGTGTGATACCGAGCACTTCGGCCACGATGGTAGCGCTTGGTTTAACGGCATAGGGCTTACTCTCCGTGCCCAACCTAACAGATCCTATATCCCTTGGATCTATATTAGCCCTTTTCAAGGCATTTTTAGCTGCTTCTACAGCCATCGTAATAGAATCCTCATCGAGACCTACGACGCTCTTCTCCTCGATTGGTACCTGCACGACATTCCAGATCCTCGCTATCTCTTTTGCTTTTATCCTGTACATGGGGATGTAGGCACCATAGCCGACGATGCCTACATCACTAGCTGTCCTCATAAAACCTCACGGTGAAATATAGGAGTCATGAGACTATTTTACGCTTTCTGTCGAAATATTATACGACAATTACTCAAGTAACTTGATAACATTAGTCAATTGCGCTCTAATCTCCTCTAACTCCTTCCTAATCTTACTAAGCCTCCCTTCTAACTCCTCCCTTTTATCCCTCTCCTCCTTATATTTTCTCGTGAGCTCCTCGGCCTTCTTCTCTAGTTCTTTAACTTTCTCCTCGAGCTCCTCATACCTCTTTCCTACTAGCTCCTCAGGTAACGTTAACTTAAAGCCCTCCCTCACTATTCTCTCGTACGTCTCCCTAACTAACTTACCCGCCTTAGTCCTCCTGCCTAAGTGATTCCTTATCGTCCCCTCAGACCTCCCTAAGTCATCTGCTATTTCGCTCACGCTCATCCCCGCTCTCTCCCTAGCAAGGGCGCCGGCCGCTACTGCTAGGGAGTCTATCCACGTGATCCTCTCCTCACTTTCCCTTATCTCGTCGAGTACATCCTTCCTCAGGAGAGTGCCTATTAGGAGGGCTGTCTCAAGCTTATGTATCTCCTCTCTACCTATCGGCCTTACAGGTATTTCCTCGCTCATGCTCATAACCTCATCATAATGGACTAAGAAGAAGGATAAATAAAATTACGTCTTTTTTAGACTAAGTTACCCTCACTCCTCGAACAGCACTCCCCGCCTTACCTTAAGCACCTTGTCGGGGTAGATGACTATCCCCTTATCTGTTATGTCAAACGGATGTCGTCTCATGCTATGTGATGTACCGCGCATCTTCCAGACTATCACGCTCCTCCTTAGTTCTCCCTCATACTCGTCTAGATCGAGACGGATTATGCCATCGGCAGCATGTTCTACGCCTGGACCACCGAAGCCTCGCTCAGTTGAGCTTACCTGGCTTACTAAGATCGAAGTACATCCCATGCCAGATAATATCCTCTTCAGCTGCATCACTACACCCCTAGCAACTGATGGCTTGGTTAGATAAAGTGTGGAGACCGAGTCTATCACGACACGCTGTGCGTGGGTATCTCTTATGGCTCTCCTTAATACGTCGACTAACTCGTGTACATCGTCAGGATTCTTCACGACATACCTCTCCCTTTTGGCGTATTCGCCTATCCCTCCCGTGAACGCATCTACTATTGCGAAGAGCCCTTCCTGTACATATTCCCTAACATTCCATCCGAACTTGGCCATATTATCCATTATCTGCTTAGGATGCTCCTCGAGAGCAACCAAAACCCCTGTCTCACCTCTTATGAGCCCGTGATAAAGGAATTGCTGTCCTAGTATGGATTTACCGGTCCCTGGTCCCCCCGAGAGGAGCACCACGTTTCTCCTAGGTATCCCTCCGTGTAGTATCTGGTCAAGCCCGGGTATCCCCGTCTCCACTCTCTCCGACATCTACACCCCAATCGAATACTACGAAGTACGCCTGTATTAACGTTAGCCATCAGCACTGGGCTGAAAGCTCTGAGAGAGTTATTTACCGTACTTCCTTATTATGTAATCATCGATTGCCCTAAAGACTGCTTCATGACTCCTCCGGCTCTCTGGCTCATCGTTAGCATATCTAACAATATAGCACGCGTTCGCCCTATCGACCATGCCCAGCATTAACCCGCCCCCAGGAACCTTAATATCGAGGTGTTTAGCGCTAACGAGCGTCCTCTGTATGCCATCTAAGATCTCTTTAGCTAAGGCTGCCTCCTCTTCACTTCGCTTCCTATCGCCTATCGTGCTTTCCACGAGTAAGCCTGATTTATCGGCTATCGTTATCGACTTAAGGTCGTATGCTACTAATAAATCCTTTAATGTTGTCGCTCTCATAAAGGGCACTTCCTCTTCCCTGACTCTCTGGGGTTGAGCATACATCTGTGCGTAACCCCCCACCACCATCTGAGCTAGTAGCTTTATGGAGCTCGCGTATTCCATGATGAACTTGCCTAAAGCCCTGTTGGCCTCCTTGATGTCCGATGCAAGTCTCTTGTGTAGCGCGCGTACCAGGAGAAACGTGATCAATGTGTAAAGACCTAAGAAGAAAATATCCTTCAGCGTTATAGACATCAATAGCTCAAGTAAGGCGCTCATTAAGCTATCCGAGCTCAAAAGGATCACCTTCATATCTCATCCTTCTCAGGATTAGATAAATCCTCCCGAGGTTCGGATTAGGGCGTGTCTTACAGACTAAGAAGCCATGCTTCCCCTTTGTCATGATGATGTGTCTTCCATTTTCGAGCAACACATCCACCCTCATTATGTTATCTGGTAATATGCCTATCGTGAAGATTCCATGAAGGCCACTTATAACGTCCTCCTCTATTTCATTTCTCCCTGCCTTGGCTATGATATCCCCTTTCTCGCTTATTAACGCTATCCACTCAAGCTCCCCACGTCCCTCGGCTAGCATCCGCCTTAACCTGACCTTCTGCTCTTCACCCTCAGACACGACGCATCGACACCTTTCCTTAAGGCATCACCCTAGCTTAAGGATCATTTAATACTTGTTTTCACTGTATATTTATCAGTCTCTAGCTCATGCCCCGGGGATTACTTTATGCCAGCTAACCTACCAGTTGAGGCTAAGGCTAAATGGATTAAGGTAATGAATGCCAGGACCCCGGAGGAGAAGCTAGAGGCGTTACGGGACTTCCTCTCTTCCGTACCCAGGCACAAAGGCACGGAAAAACTCATCAGCCGCGTAAGGCGTCAAATGGCGTTGCTCCGCAGGGAGATAGAGGAGAGGAAACGGATTAAAAAAGTAGGTAGGCGCTCGCCCTTCATAATACCTCGTGAAGGTGACCTTCAGCTTTGCATAATAGGCATGCCGAACTCAGGTAAGAGCTCCATCCTCCGCAGGCTGACGAATGCTAAGCCTAAGGTCTCATCATTACCTTTTTCGACGACATTACCCGTTCCCGGCATGTTCCTCTATGAAGGCGTCCTCATACAACTCATAGAGGTACCTTCTTTCTTCCTATTCCCCAGTAAGGGCGCTCTCTCTTCTCAATCTCTAGCTCTGATAAGGAACTCGGACGGCCTCTTGATGGTGCTTGATGCGCAGAAGGACCCGATCTCTCAGTTTAAGTCCATAGTCCATGTCCTCGACGCATCTCACATAAATATTTCTAAACCACAGGCCCTTGTCGAGATAAAACGTACTCGTGGAGGAGGTATAAGGGTTTTCGGCAAGCTTAATGGTTGTACAGCAGATGATGTAGCTCAGCTTCTGCGTTCGTATAGGATATACAATGCAATCGTGCGTATACGGGGCACGGCATCAATAGACGATATAGAGTCCTCACTTTTCGAAAGCCGCGTGTATAAGCCTACGATCCTGCTCGTAAACAAGGTAGAGGATGAGCGCTCTAGGCAGAATGCCACTGTGCTCAAGAGTTTCATAGGTGAGGGACTTCCGGTTCTCATGCTTTCCGCTGAAAAAGACGAGCATATCGATACTAAGAAGCTAGGTGAGCTAATTTTAAGGACTTTGAACGTCATACGAGTCTATACCAAAGAGCCTAACTCCCCTCCATCTCAGAGGCCCTTGATATTACCTAAAGGTTCACGGGTGATAGATGTGGCACAGAGGATTCATAGCTTCCTAGCTGAGAACTTCAAGTATGCAAAGGTATGGTCTAAGAGGCTTCCATATTCGCCTCAGAAAGTCGGTGCTGACTTCATATTAGGTGATGGCGACGTAGTGGAGATAAGGGTCTGACTTATTTTAAGAAATACCTCCTTAACTCGTTACCTCCTTTCACTAGAAAGGGGTTAACTATTATGGATTCACGCTTCAATGACCTCAGCGTTAAAGGCTTATCGCTGATAAGGGTGATAATTACATCCCTGCTCTCCTTCTTGCTCTTATATAACGTGACGTCCTTCCCCATTTCCTCGATTGTAACCCTAATCGTAGCTCTTCTCTCGGTCAAGAGTCCATCGTATGCCATGATTTTAAGCCTAATAGCCTTTGAGGTAATTGCGCTGCTTCACGATGCAGCCTACGCTGTACCGATCATGCCCTTCCTCCTCATGGTAGCTGCCCAGTGTTTGAACTCATGGCTCATCGGGATAAGCTATGAATTCACCCTTCTATCCATAATAGATGCTAAATTCATGCTCCTGGCGCCCCCTCTGATCGTATTGACCTCCTCGCTCTTACCGATTAAGGAGGCCTTGTTGTTCTCCACATTTACGTTCTTCTCATCCTACTGTTTATTAGCCTTAAAGGGTATGAAATGGTCTGTAATGATGATAGTACCATCCGCGATGCCTGTTTTAACTGATACACTAAGTGTCGATATTGCACTTATGTCAGTCTATGGCCTCTTTAACTCCTCCTTGCCCATAATCTCGTACCTGATAAGGACCTTTCTAGCTGATCCGATAATGCCGGTACAGCTCTCTCTTTATCTAGTTCTCTCATATGTAGCCACGTTTCTCAATCGTAAGCTGAAGCCTCGTTTAAACCTCATGTACTCGTTATTGGCATCAACTGCTACCCCTCTCCTACTCTTCTACTTAGCCCATGCGTACATCTCTATGAATTATCAGTTCCCCCTCTCTTTCCTGAATTACCTCCTGTCGTTCACCTCCTCCATTGCCTCCTGCTATGCGCTATCACAGTTTATGCTCCTCTCAGATAGGGCGTTATACGCTGCTCAGGCGATTAACGCCTACGAGAGGTCATCTAAAACCCTATCCTTAGATGACGTAGGCGATATGGATTGGGTTAAGGAGGAGCTCTACGAATCCATAGTCCTACCATTAGCTAATGTGAAGCTGATGAAGTATTATAACATAAAGCCCGTCAAGGGTATTCTGCTTTTCGGTCCTCCTGGATGTGGCAAGACCTTCATAATGCGCGCATTGGCTTCCTCGTTAAAGGTGAACTTCCTATACGTTCGCTTTAGCGACCTGTTATCTAAGTGGTATGGCGAAAGTGAGCGCAGAATAGCCGAGATATTCGAGCGTGCAAGAAGCATGGTGCCCTGCATCATCTTCTTAGATGAAATAGATGCATTAGGACGCAGTCGCGATCTCTACTCTTCAGACGATGTGGCACCAAGGATATTAAGCGTTTTACTTAACGAGATGGATGGACTTGATCCCATTAACGGTGTGATCGTAGTGGCTGCGACTAATGCCCCTCATATGCTCGACCCAGCGCTTTTAAGGCCTGGTCGATTTGATAAACTCATATATGTACCTCCTCCTGATGAACGCGCGCGAAAGGAGATCTTAAAGGTACATTTAAGGGATATGCCTCTAGCTGATGACGTTGATATAGCGAAGTTGGCCTCTCTAACGGAGAATTTCTCAGGTGCCGATTTGGCCATGTTATGCCAAGAGGTCGCCCGTAGGGTAGCGCTTGAGGCAGCTAAACTCGGGAGGTACCGTAAGATCAGAATGCGTGATTTCCTCTCAGTTCTACCCTACATGAAGCCTAGCATAACCCCCGAACTGATAGAGCGTTATAGGGAGTTCAGGGGTAAGTTTGAAAGGGCTTTCTCCTCATTATCAGAGGTATGAAAGAATTTCCTCATATCATAGATGCTTTCCACTTGGCCCTGACTCAGCATGAAGTCCTTAAAGAGAAAGGGTACTCACCCGACCTGAGCCTTCGCCCTTCTTGAGTATATCGTCATAACGAAAAGGATATATGCCCCTAATATATCGGAAATCGATATAGGTGATAATGATTTGAACATCCATCATTCCCTCCTAGGGGCCTTAATCTTAATATTGTCGCTGGCCTTATGCTCTGGCATCATGTTTAACACCAAGCTCGTAATGGGCGTTATGTCACAGGAGGTCTCCCATGCCTTCTTCCTAAACTGGAATAGTACTCTTCTGCGGATATCCTTTACATACAATAATACCATAGTGGCCGGAAAAGCTCTTCCTATACATATTCAAGTCGATCTCCTGGACTTAGGGGATAATGAACGCGTTAGGCTGAATTATGTGAAATTACGCGTATCTGATACCGCTATCTCCGCTATGATATCCCCTATGGATGAGCTAGATGACGAACATAGGCACTTAGAATATTCCATAATCCTGATGATGAAGGATCCGGCTTTTAGGGATATACCGCAAGGAGATTATAGGAAGTATGATGTACTCGTGACGGTCGGCGGAACTGCATGGAGCAGCTCCTCCAATAGCCTAGATCTAACTAATGACGTTCAAATGCCCGTCTATGTCTATTCACCTGAAGTACGCATTTCCTTCGATGTACAGTTACCTGATGGGGTCATAGCGGAGGAGGAATTTCCCATAGTGCTTAATATAACGAATATCGGCCAGTACGCAGTCTATGATCTAAGGGTAAAGATAGCGAGCGGGGATCTAGAGATCTATGGTGAGAATGAACGCTTATTAGGCTCCCTCCTCCCTAAGGAAAGCTCCCTTGTGTCCTTCCGCTGCAAATATGACGACATGGGATCCCACGTGATGAAGATTTATCTGATTTACAGGAACAGCGCGGGCTATAATCTCTCATCGTCCTATTCGAGGTTAATAAACGTGAAGGGATTAAGCAAGATCACGATCACGTGCAATGTAAGTAATGGTTACATAGCCCTTACCGGATGGCTTCATCCCCTTAGAGTTAATGTTCCTGTTAGCATTCAGCTATACGAAAATGGAATGTGGAAGACTTTGGCTACGGTGAGGACTGATAAAGGAGGATTGTTCAAATATCTGTGGAAGGCCCCTCAGAAGGGAACATACTCGTTTAGAGCGTATTGGTCTGGCGATGAGGATTACGTTGGTTCATCCAGCCCGATAATCAACATGACTCTTGATAGAGAGCCCACTCAGTTATATATCGTAGCTGATAAGCTTAAGGTAAAGAAAGGGGAAGAAGTCACGATTAAGGGCTACATTTCCCCCTCTCCAGGTGATAATGCGGTAGTCAACATCCTGTTCCGTACCGAGGAAGGCGAGTGGGGACCGCTTGGGGTGGTGATCCTCAAAAACGCCTCATTCACGTATTCTTGGTCCCCTGAGGAGGAGGGTACTTATTACATTAAGGCTCAATGGTCTGGCGACTTGAACTTCTATGGCTCCGGCTCCAACACCTTGATAATAACAGTCACCTCAGCGGGCATTAGCTTCGAGTTGCTTTTAAAAATCCTCCTAATCCTCGCTGTGGTTGCGATAGTGGTATTGTTAATATCAGTGGTGAGGCTCCGTGGTAAACGTTAACGTTGTCAAATATGCAGTTAAGTTCGCTTGGAGTGATATACTCACAAGAAAGATGCGCTCGACTTTAACAGTACTCGGAATCGCCGTAGGCGTCGCGCTTCTGATAGCTCTCATGTCCGTGAGCCTAGGAATGCGTAGTGAAATAGAGACTAAACTCGAGGAATACCTCGGCGTGGGGATATTGGTTAGTAGCAACGAGACGCTCCTCCCTGAATCCATATCCCTAAAGATACTTAAGATACCCTATGTAAGGGACGCGTATCCCCTCATCCTAGTGTTCGGAAGCGTCGAAGAGCGCCCCGCCGTTATAATAGGCCTCCCACCTGAGAAACAAGACGAATATCTGACAGTAGCTGAGGTACTAGAGGGTAGAGAGCTGAATCCAGGTGACAAAGGGGTTTTATTGGAGGAAAAGCTAGCGAAGCGTCTTAACGTTAAGGTAGGCGATAAGGTAACCGTCTCTGCGGGTCTGGCAGGCAGGGGTAAGGACTCATATCCGGTCGTAGGCATAGTTAAGATGGAATCCCTCATAGGCTTTGGGGAGATGAACGTCCTGATCATGCCGATTAAATTAGCTCAAGATCTATTAGGTAGGCCTAGCTATGCCTCTCAAATACAGGTCAAGGTGGTTAATAGGAGATACGTTGACGTAGTAGCAAGGACTATAAAGAAACTCTATCCCCACGCTACCATTACAACTCCTGAGGAGATAATGCGTAGAATAAATCGTATATTAAATATAATAAATACCGCTTTAATTTCCATAGCCTCAATAAGCATGATAGTGGCCTCCCTTAGCGTCATGAACACTATAATGATGGTCGTACGCGAACGCATACGTGAAATAGGGATATTAAAGGCCATAGGCGCCACACGCGGCCATGTCTTGATGATATTCCTCTCTGAAGCGTTGCTCTTGAGTATAATGGGTGGGTTGCTTGGCGCGTTTTCAGGTGCCGTGGGCTCATACTTGCTTCAGGAACTCATCTCTCGTTTGACAAATGTCAGGGTTCCTCCTATCTTTAGGCTCGACATAATCGGGGAAGGTATGCTCATAGCATTAATAGTGGGCGTTTCCTCCGGCTTCTACCCATCTTGGAAAGGAGCTAGTATACGCCCGATAGAGGCGCTTAGATATGAGTGAAACGCCAGCTATTGACCTCAGAAAGGTTGAGAAGATATATTATCTAGGAGCCGAAGTACGCGTTCACGCATTGAGGGGTATCTCGCTTAAAGTATACAGAGGGGATTTTATATCGATAATGGGCCCTTCAGGTTCCGGAAAAACGACATTATTGAACATCATGGGGACCATGGATAGACCTACGAAAGGCAGGGTGATAGTTGATGGAATAGACGTCACTGACATGAGCGAAGGCAGATTAGCGGTCATACGACGGGAAAAGATAGGCTTCGTCTTCCAAGCCTATAACCTGATAACCACGTTATCCGCCTTAGAGAACGTAATGCTCCCTATGCTGCTTACCGGCAAGTATACGGAAGCCGAAGCCAAGGAAAAGGCCATGCTCCTCCTGGAGTTAGTCGGCTTAGAGGAAAGAGCTGCTCACAGGCCTAGGGAACTAAGCGGCGGTGAGCAGCAGCGGGTCGCGATTGCTAGGGCTCTGGCTAATGATCCGGCTTTCGTCTTGATGGATGAACCGACGGGATCACTAGACACGGTCACTGGCGCAAGGGTCATGTCCTTAGTTAAGCTGCTAAATGAGCACTTCGGACAGACGTTCATAGTGGTTACGCACAATCCAGCCGTAGCTAAGGTTGCCCAGAAAATGTTCTTCATCCGGGATGGTCTCCTTTACCTATCGCCACCTAAAGAGTTGCTGGAATTCAGGATGTCAGCTAATGCTGAAGACCGTATAAGGTTGCTCGATATTCAGGTGCGCCTATTACGTAACGATATACTCTCATTGAGGAGGCGTTTTCGATCAGGGGATATACCACGGGAGACGTACCTCCGCATGAAAAGGAACATCATAAGACGCTTAGAGTACCTAAGGAGGCTGACAGGGTATGAGGGTTTATAGACTGTTTATCTGCCTTCTCCTCCTCTCCTTAACGTTCTCTCCTTCGCTTTGCTACCGTACGGAAGACTTCGTAACGCCCTCATTACTGATAGAAAAAAGCTTGACGCTTCATATCACCTATCTAGCCAATGGCTCCGTGAAATCGGCCAAGGCCACGGTGACATTAAAGGTCACGAATAACAGCTCCTTGCCTATGTTCCTAGTCCTTAAGGATAGATCATGGGGCTTAGATCCTAGAGGTTTCTCTATGCTCTCAGGCGAGTCCGCTCCCGATGAGGTAATGGACTTCATGGAGTATCTGCTGGTGATATGGAGTGAACTGAGACTCGCACCTCATGAGACCAAGGAGCTTAGATACGAAGCCCCGCTCAGAGTTACACCGCCCATAGAACTAGAAGAACTACTGTATGTAAATGATAAGCCCCTATCACCTGTTAAGGAAGGCGATGCCTTTAAATTACCCGCGAACGCGAGTGATATCATTAAGATATGTCTCAAGCTAAAGAACGAGGATCCGCGTTTATTCTCCTACGGGAGGTATCTGAGGAGGTCATTTCTGATATCCCTTTCGATGGACATCGACGAAGAGAGGTTGCACGTAACATCGGTCTCCCCTTATCCATCTCTCATCATGAAGGGATCTGAAGCCAGTACCTATTCGTGGAACATAAGGCTTGAGGAGACATCTTGGGTTAACATAACCGCGGTGGTTACCTCACTTGGCACTTGGAATGAGCTCATGCTCAATCCCATAAGCGTAAACGTTATCCTAAACGTCCAAGAGGAAGAACTCGACTTCTCTAATGCACAGCTGGAGAGCATATCCCGCAACATGGATCAACTTAAGCTACTAATCAATATACTCGCCCCCATAAGCGATGCTTTGCATACCACATCCGAACAGCTTATGCTCGTAGCGCAGGAGCTCCCCTCAGGATCCTCCTCCCTGAAGAGTAGCTCCTATTCCCCAAGTGAAGCGCTACTTAAGGTCTCTGAGTACCTGAGGCGTTCGTCTCACATATTAAGTAAGACAGGCAATGATCTAGATGACGTGGCTTCCTTCCTGACGAACATGCTCATGACCTATAATCCCGTGGCGCTCTTAAATCCCCCCGAGGAATTGAAACGCCTATATGTGGCCAAATACACGTTACGCGCCCTTGCCTCTACTAATCGTGATATGGCCAAAGCCCTTCTGGAGATCTCGAAAGGGATAGAACAGTTATATTCCACAACGACGAAGCTTAGTTCAGAGCTCATGCTCCTCAGGCATCAACTGCTCCTTGTCTCCTCAGCTCTCAGGGACACTCAACTGGCGCTGAATCAGCTCATGAGCGAGCTCAATGCCAGCTTAGTAAGGCTTCAATCTTCCTATGAGGTATTACTCGCATCGTACAAACTCCAGGAGTTTAACTATTACAGATACTTATGGGGAGGCGTGGAGGCATATCCCTTAGACTATGAGGTTAAGTTCACGGTTGCGCCCTTCATTAGGCGCATCTCTTCCTCTGAGTGGAGCCTCGATGGTATTTATTTAGACGTGCATCCGCGGACCACGGAGAACTTGACGATTTTCGTATATGGGGTATTGATACTATTAGATAATTCCTCCCGATTACAAGGCGTAAAGGTGAGCTTAGGGAGCGAATGGCGCATTCCGGATAACCTCACCTCTCTGGGAATACAGATCCATAAGAATAAGCTCTACGTGCCGATATACAAGGAAGTGCCTATAGATGGCATTTCGGAAGTGCTCTCGAATGTCCTATGGAGTGGAATAAACCTATCAATAAGGGGAGATAAGCCTAAGGTTAAAGTAGTAGCCGATATAGCGGTTTATCCTAAAATAACCTGCGTAAAGCGCGTCCCAGTTTCATTTAGCTTAAGCTTCGAGCAACCCATACTCTCCTCTCCCGCTAAATTCATCGTTCCTCCTATAAGGAGGGAGGTAGCACCTGCCAAGAACATATACGTCATCGTGGTAGCCCTCTTGGTCCTAGTTGTAATCGCCCTCATCCTCTTCATCCACAGAAGAAGGCCGCGTGAGGAGGTAGATGAAGAGCTTGAGGAATTGCTGAAGCAGCTTAAGGATATGGAAAGCGAACTTAAAGTCACCTAATGCTTAACTTGAAGTTTCCGTTTCCTCTTATCATATGCTGGGTATCCCATGTAATGGGGGCACTTTCTGATGCATAATGCCAAGATCAGTTCTCTTCTAAGCTTCCTAATGCAGCTCTTTAAGAGCATTGAAAGAGGCTATTCGTTCAAAAGCTCTTTCTATAGGATAGCCTCAAGGATGTTAAACCGAGAGGACTACCCGCTTGCCTATCATATAGCTATTGAGGCGTTGAAGAATTGGGGTAAAGTTAAGTTAATCGCAACACGCCTATCGCACTATGTCTCAGATCCTATCCTAGCCTTCGGCCTGGCGTCCCTAGCATACGTGCTTAAGGATGAACGTTTACTAGATGGTCTGCACCTACTTCTTCGACGTTATAGGATTTCTGAGACCCCGCAATCTTTACTTGACGTCCTCAGTACATTAAAGACGCTACCTCCTAGGGAGAGGCTATGTTATAACTTCTCACTACCGGGATGGTTCATCGATAGAATGATAGCGCTGTTGGGGCATGAAGGGGCTCTCTCCCTCTTCCAAGCCCTTTCGAGAAGGACTGTCTGGTTGAGGGTGAATACGCTTAAGGCTACGGTCGAGCAGGCTATCCGAGCCTTAGAGCGAATGGGCATAGGCGTTGAGGAGGATAGAGACTTTCCTGAAGTATTGAGGTTTACCGAGGGTAGCTTGAAGAAGTTGGCCACCTCTACCTTGGTGAAAGAAGGCCTAATTGTAATACAAGATAAGGCTAGTGTAGCAGTAGTTCACGCCTTAGACCCACGACCTGACGATATGATACTGGACATGTGTGCTGCTCCAGGCCTGAAAACCACGTTAATAGCGCAATATACCGAGAACCGCGCGAGGGTTTTGGCGATCGACGTATCGCTAAATAGATCGCGTATCCTCCAACGGATGCTTAAGGTCTGTGGTGCCAGAAACGTGCATGTGGCCATCGTGGATGCGAAGAAGCTTTCTCTTAGCGTAAGGTTCGATAAAATCCTACTAGATGCACCTTGCTCCTCGTCCGGAGCTATCGCAGTTGATCCATCCCTAAGGCTAAGGCTTGAGCGGGTAGAGCTTAGGCATTACGTAGAGCTCCAGAGATCCTTGCTTCGCAGGGCGCTCTCCTTAGGAAGTGAAGTGCTCTATTCTGTATGTAGCCTCCTGCCAGAGGAGGGGGAAGAGCTCATAGACGAAACCCTTGATAGAGCCAGCACAGTGAACCTTAAGATACCCGGGACTTATGGTTACGCAGGTTATACGTGTAGCAAAGCCGTCAGGCGCTTTTTCCCTCACTTACATCATACTCAAGGCTTCTTCATAGCAAAAATTGTGCCTATTGATAGCCTATAGAGCCTGTTAAGAACGCGATAAGGCCCAATAACATCCAAAGCAGTATCCTGTTCTTAGCCTTCCTAGCGTTCTCCCGATCATGTCTTCTCAGGATCACAATTGTGGAGTAAATGAAGCCTAAATCGGCGGGGATCACGAGTATTACGTAATATATCGAGGTCAACCTCCAAATTATGGGAAGGAAGCTAAGTCCAACCGCCATCACATATAATATTGATGAGATAATCGCCGCTACACGCGCTCCATAGGTAACGGCTATTGTTTTAACACCATGAGCCTTATCCCCCTCTATGTCGACTATGCCTTTCACGATCTCCCTAGCTGTGTTGGCTAAGAATACCATGGATATGAATATCCAAGAAACCGGATTCATCCTATTGACGATGAAGCTACCATAAATGAAGGGGGCTATGACGCACATGCTGACCATAAGGTTACCCACGAGTCCGGTACGCTTCCCCCATACCGTATACGCCATTGATATTAGCCACGAGATCGTTGCCATGGTTAAGCATAAGTAGTTTATGGACATCGATATTATAACGCCGACTAGGAGGAGTAATACCGTGTACGTTAGAGCGGCGCGTACCCCTATTTCGCCGCTAGGAATGGGCCTCGTGGGTTCGTTTATGGCATCTATCTCTCTATCCCAATAATCGTTGAATGCCATGGAGGAACCCGTCAGGAAGAATCCAGCTAAAAAGCCTAGGGTTAGTCTCTCCCATCCTATGCTCCATAGGTCGCCACCTGAGGCTATCGACGATCCTACTATGACCGCTAGTCCCATCATGAGGCAATTTGGCAAACGGATTAGCCTTAACAGGGGATGCATCGTGATGTCCTCCTCTTAATCTAATCAATGCTTTATTTTTATTTCCCTCTTATTTTACCTCATGTCTCTTCGCATAAGAGCATTAACAGTCGCCATACCCTACGATCCCGTAGAGCTTCTAGAGGCCTCTAAGCGTAAAGATGTCCTGAGAAAGCTGTCAAGCCTTAAAGATAGGACTAAATCGATTCAACCGCCCGTTTGGACATTACGCGCGGTAACGAAGCCCATCGAGACAGAACGCTTAGTGAATTACAACATACCCTCCCTTTTCGTATCCTTAGATGCAATACGGACCGAATTAGGTTTCGATTACCTAGCGATCCCTATCCTGCTTTCGAGCTCTATTTCAGCTAATGACTTAGCATGCTCTAGGCGGGCCGTTAACGCTTTAAAGGCTAAGGAGGGCCTCTTCCTAAGTCTGAATATAGGTTCATTCGAGCTTGAGGATATGCCTCGTATAGCGGGTTTTTACTCCTCATTGTTATTTAGCTTGAGGAAGGATAGGGATTATGCAACGCAAACCAGAATTTCTCTTGTTCTAAAGGGCCCATTGATGACTCCTTATTTCCCCTCAGGAGCCTCACTTAGCGATGAGTTCTCCGTTATGGCAGCTCTACTTTACTCCAACTTCTTGCTGGGAAGTATTAGGTCTAGGATCCCATTGCACGAGGCCATTCGTCGCGCCTATCATCTGGCGGCTAGTCCTGTATCAAAGCTAGCCGAGGCTCTGGGCATGGATTTCGCAGGGATAGATCTTTCCATCTCTCCCTGGATGGATGAGAGCGTTATAAACTTGCTTAAGGCCTTAAGAAGAGATAGCGAACTGACCGAGCCTACTCTCTCATCCATCCTCCGAGTTAATCATCTACTTGAAACATTATCATCTGAGGTCAAGTCCTTAGGCTTCAATGAGATCATGTTACCGCTGGCCGAGGACAATGGACTTAAAGATTTAGTTCAGAAGGGCGTGTTAAGGATAAGAGACTTCATAGCCCTATCCATGGTATGCGTTGCAGGAGTAGACATGGTCCCCTTGCCCAAGGGTACTTTAGGCTTCATAAAAGGCTTGGTAAATGAGATCCTTTCAGTGGCATTGATAAAGCCAAAGCCCATGGGTATTAGGCTCATAGCTACTGATGAGGAGCCAGGCGTGCTTGTGAGCTTAGGCCGTTTCCCCGAGACGCCGATCCCCTTAATTTGATGTAAGCTCCTTCCATGACGGTATTCCCACGTCATTTATCGTCAGTAAGCCAGCCTCAGCGTTAAGTACATTAGGGATCATATTTACGAGGATAGCGGCGGTCGCTAGGTCCCCTGGAGTACCGCTACTTCTCCACTTAATCGATGGCTCACCCTCTAAGATTATCTCTTCGAAGTCGTCTCCTCCAGCGAGCGCTATTAGCTCCACTATTATCTTCCGTCCATCATTACATATGCCCTCCCCGATCCCCCGTATGCCAGCAACCTCTCCTTCCCTTATCAACACGTCCTTAGATTTAATGTCCCTTTCCGCGATTATCGGTTCCTGTCTCTCTTCTACGTTTTTCACCTTAAGCCCCATCATGGATGCTATCAGGAATACTGACTCAGCATAGCCCACATGACCCGTTATCTCTCCTTCTGAGTACTTTCTCCTCCATACCCTTGGCGTGAGGCCTAGACCTATCTTCCTTTGAAATGTGCGTCGTCTCTTTAAGACATCAAGGCATCGTGTGGCTTTAAGGAATGTAAACTCAATAAGCGGCGTACTCATTATAGCTGGTAGTAAATCAAGTATGAACCCCGGGTTTATCCCGCAACCAAGTAACGTAACGTCATGTATCTTAGCATGAGTATCTAGCAGTTTACTGAGCTTCGGGTATCTGTAATAAGGATAGGCGAGCGTCTCACAGGTTGATATGACGTCCGTTCCGCTTTCCATAGCCCCGATTAGTTGTGGGTAGACCCTATCAAGGAAGCTACCAGTAGCGTGTAGAACTATGTCGGGCTTGCATTTCGAAAGTGTAGTCCCCGGATCCTTGCTTATCTTTATGCCTAACTTTTCCTCTAGCCCTATTACAATCCCTAGATCTTTACCTACCTTTGCTGGATCTATATCTACAGCTCCTACTAGCTTTACGCCTCTCTTAATAGCCACCCTTCCTATGAGAGCTCCTATGGCCCCCACGCCATATAGTACCGCCTTTATATCCATAACGTACCACCTAAGGAGCTTAACATGGGTGATCCCACGGTCACATTTAACGTATTAATCCCAAGATTTCTATCGTGTGCATCTTCACTTTAGCCGCTATCATAAGTGAAATATCCTCCTCGCGTTCTCATTCAATATCTTCCTAGCTATGTCAAGTGCGTCATCAAATGAGAGATATCCATCCTCAACGTAGTCCGCAAGGACGCTCGTTATCGTGTCTTTAGCCATGAACAATGCCCCATAAGCTCCCTCAACTACCCAGCAATCCCCGCCCCACATTATCTTAGACTCACTACCGGTCTCTATAAGCTCTCTCAGTAGCCTCTCAGCTGCAGAGGGCGAGATCAAGGGTAGCCAACATAGGTCTACGTGCACATTGGGGAAGCTCAGAGCTAAGGCGGCAGTTTCAGAGATCCATGGATACCCTCCATGGAATAGGATGAACGTGACACCTGGATATTTTCTGAAAAGACCGACTAAGTTCATGGGATTTGAATCTTCTATTCGAGCTAGGCCCGTGTGAAACTGTATAGGTAATGAGTATTCCTCAGCCTTAGACAATAGATAATGCATTATGAAATCCCCGAACTTTTTCCTCTCTTTTTGCGTAATCTCCTTTTCATCTTTTCCGAATATCCTCTTAGCTTCTCCCTCATTCACTTCCTCGAAGTATATCTCCCTATCGTAGGCCAAAGCGGATTTAAGACATACATATCCCCTATCCTTGATCTTCTTGAACACGTGATCGATGAAATCTAGATAGTCCTCAAAGCTCTCTATATCAAAGCCCAACCTCTGGGCTAGATCATATGGTGAGTTCCCGTTGTGGTCCCTCGCAGCTCTATTATAGCCGAATAAGAACATGTTGATCCTGAACGCAAGACTGAAGCACTCCTGATCATAATTCTCGATCCATGGATCCCAGTAAGGGTCGAGGATGCACCTATCTATCCCCGCCCTATCCCTTAAGACGATCCTATACCACCTTCTATCCTCATACGCCCTACTTATCTTAACAGAGGCTTCCTTGAGGACTCCTTCATCAAATTGACTTATATCCACTCCATAGAGTTCCTTTACGGCCCGAATGTAGCTTCTAAGAAAGGCGCTTCCCCTTACCCTCTTTAGGTTATCCGCTAGTTCACTGTAACTTTTCCCCTCCGGTATCTCAGTGATCCATGAGACATAACTCCCTCTGAGTATCTCAAATAGATCGACTCCCTTCCGTATCATCACCTCGTATGGATATATATGTTCATGAGTATCTATAGTACGAATCTCATAGACTTCGTCCTTTATCCTATCTAGAAGGCTCATAACCCATACCCAGTTTAATGGATTCGCCTTATTTCAAATTAGCCTATTCGTCCTTGGAATCATTAGGTAAGTGGAAGTTGAGGACAGGAAATAAACCGCTTAAGGAACACTTTCATTGATTCTAGAAGGGGATAAGAGTGCCTGTGTACTTTACTTATCAATCGTTAAGTTTATGGGCAGTTTACAGAAAAAGAAATCCCATTACTCTTCTCATAAAAGAGCGGGCGATCCCCTTGTAGGAAATGACGGATCGCGATGTTGTCCTATTTCGCACTACTATGGCATGATTACTTGATCGGACAATCGATGGTAGTTCTACTATATATTTGTAATAATTAGTATTGTCTTTCATTTAATATATAGTTTAGCTATAGTCAAAAGATTTAAAAAGTAGGTAAAATATACTTTACCGGTGATCACGATGTCCCGACTTAAGCCTCTTGGTGTCGAATTCTCCGAATCCCCCAAGAAGACCTCCCAACCCGAGCTTCTCAAGGATATTTTTCCGTTTGTAAAACCACCGAGGTTGCCCCTGGACTTCTTATCGCCATTGCCATTGATCCCTAAAGACATATTCTTAACCGATACGACATTTCGAGATGGAGCTCAAGCACGAGAGCCCTATACGCTTGAACAGATCCTTAAACTCTTCGAGTACTTGCATAGGTTAAGCGGGCCTAAGGGTGTAGTACGTTGGACGGAGTTCTTCCTTTACACTAAACGTGACCGGGCGATCGTACGTGAGATCCTAGATCTAGGGTATGAATATCCCAAGGTAACCGGATGGATCAGGGCATCCCTGAACGATTTACGCCTCGTCAAGGAGTTGAAATTACCCGAGACCGGGATCCTTACGTCGATCTCGGATTACCACATATTCTTTAAACTTGGCATGAGCAGGGAAGCTGCTATAAGAAAGTACCTTAAAGTAGCTGAGGAGGCCCTTCGAAACAATATACTTCCTCGATGTCATCTAGAAGACGTGACTCGTGCGGATATCTGGGGGTGCGTAGTCCCCTTTGTACGTGAGCTCGTACGCCTCTCTGAGAAATATGGCATGCCAGTAAAGGTACGCTTAGCCGATACGCTAGGGATGGGCGTCCCATTTCCCCATGCAGCGCTTCCGCGTAGCGTGCCTAAGCTCGTACATGTACTGAGGAACTATTGTTTCCTTCCCTCGGATTCCATAGAGTTTCATGGCCATAACGATTTCTCCCTTGCAGTCGCGAACTCCTTGGCGGCGTGGTTCTATGGGGCCTCCGCTGTTAACTGCACGCTATTAGGTATAGGTGAACGAGCTGGGAATACGCCGCTTGAGGTCATGTTGTTGCACTATGTGAGCATTACGGATGATACAAGCGTAGATCTGAGGTTAGTGACTGAGGTAGCGGATTACTATCGACGTATTATCGGGCATACGGTTCCGCCCTCGCAACCCTTGATAGGGGATAAGGTCTTTTCCACGGCTGCTGGCATACATGCCGACGGCTTACTTAAGAATATCGAGGTATACCTCCCCTTTGACGTGAAAAACGTATTAGGGAGGGAACCCAGGGTCTTCATTAACGATCGCTCAGGCAAGGCTGGCATAGCCCTCTGGGTCAATCATTTCTTCGGCTTGAAGGGCGATGAACGCATAAACAAGGATCACCCTGGCGTGGCTAAGATTTACGAAGAAGTTATGCATCAATACGAGGAGGGAAGAGTGACGGCTTTCTCTGATGAGGAGCTCTTAGGGCTGGTCAAGCGCTTCTTGCCGGAGATCTGGCAAAGATATGGTAGACGCTACACGAGCCTATGTACAGCGAGGTGAACCCCGTTTGGGGTTGACGCTAGCTGAGAAACTACTTAGCTTGAAGACGAATCGGGAGGTACGAGCTGGCGATATAATAGTAACAAGGGTCGACTGGGTATTGGCCCAAGACGGCACAGCCCCATTGGCGATCAGGCAGTTCATGAGGCTGAAGAAGGATGTACTATTTAATGGCCACAGGGTGATCTTCTTCATCGACCACGCGGCCCCTAGTCCGCGCAGGGAGCTCTCTAATGATCACATATTTATGCGTTCCTTCGCGAGAAAGAAGGGTGCTATATTACATGATGTTGGCGATGGCATCATACATCAGGTATTCGTAGAACGCTATGTCAACCCTTGTGATATCGTAGTGGGTGCTGATTCTCATACGTGTACCGCGGGGGCATTGTGCGCCTTCGCTGCTGGTTTTGGTTCCACTGACGTGGCTGTAGCCATGGCCTTTGGGAAGTTATGGTTAAGAGTGCCCGAGTCCTACGAGATCGTAATAGATGGACGTCTTCCTAAAGGGGTCTTCGCTAAGGACCTAGCACTTCATATAGCCGGGAAATTAGGGCCTGGAGGTGCTACGTACATGGCTTTAGAGTTTAAGGGCGATTTGATAGAGCACCTGAGCATGGACTCGCGGCTCACGCTCACTAACATGGCGGTAGAGGTGGGGGCTAAGACTGGCATAATCGAGTTAGACGATGTAACATGTAGATTCCTCGAAGAACGCGGTAGACCGCCACGCTATAGGGATATGAAGGCTGATGAAGATGCTAGCTACGCTAGAAGGCTGTACGTGGATGCTAATGACTTAGAGCCCCTGATAGCATTACCTCATAGGGTAGATAAGGTCGTGCCGGTAAGCAAAGTTGAAGGTAAGCAAATCCATCAAGCGTTCATAGGGACATGTACGAACGGGCGCTTGGAGGATCTGCGGATTACCGCTTCGATACTAAGGAGTCGAAAGGTACACAGGGATGTCCGGTTACTAGTAGCCCCAGCCTCACGTGAAATATACCTAAAGGCCTTAAGAGAAGGGATAATCGATACCATAGTGAGGGCCGGCGGTGTAATCCTGCCTCCTGGCTGTGGACCATGCGTAGGCGTCCATTTAGGTGTATTGGGTGACGATGAAGTCTGTATTTCGACGCAGAACAGGAACTTCCAGGGCAGGATGGGAAATCCTAATTCGGCAATATTCCTAGCAAGCCCTGCTACTGTAGCGGCCTCAGCCATAAAGGGGGAAGTCACGGATCCTAGGGAGGTGCTTTCATGAGCGTTATAAGAGGTCGTGCCTGGAAATTCGGTGACAACATAAGCACAGATCTCATAGTACCCGGTAGGTACTTCCATCTGAGGAGCAAGCCTAAGGAGCTGGCCGAACACGCCTTTGAGGACATAAATCCAAACTTCGCTCGATCCGTGAGGCGCAACGATCTAGTGGTGGCTGGTGAAAACTTCGGCATAGGCTCGAGTAGGGAGCATGCGGCTTTGGTCTTCAAGATCTTAGGCGTGGGCGCCATCCTAGCAAAGAGCTTCGCTAGGATCTTCTATAGAAACGCCATTAACCTGGGGCTCCCCGTCATAATGTTGGATACCTCAGCTATAGAAGACGGTGATCTCTTGGAGGTGCACTTAGATGAAGGCGTAGTCATCGATGTAAGTAAGAACCTCTCATTACGGTTCAAGCCCCTGCCTAAGTTCCTCCTGGACATCCTTAAGGCTGGGGGCCTCATAGAATATGTGATCGCTAGCAAGGGGGTAACGGCTTTCCATGAGGTATAAGGTGACCTTCATTCCAGGGGATGGGATAGGGCCTGAAGTAATGAGCGTGGCCCGATCCGTAATAGAAGCAGCAGGGGTAGATGTAGATTGGGATGTCGTGATGGCAGGTGAGCGGGCCTACATCGAGACAGGCTCTCCTCTCCCCGAAGAAACTATAGAGAGCATACGTGAGAATAAGGTTGCCCTCAAGGGCCCCCTAACGACTCCTATTGCCTCTGGCTATTCAAGCGTTAACGTAGCTCTTAGGAAGATCTTCGATCTCTATGCCATAGTCAGGCCCGTAAAATCCATTCCCGGTCTATCCTGTCGTTATCCCAATGTTAACCTCATATTAATACGTGAGGGAACCGAGGGACTATATTCTAGCATAGAGCATAGCTTCGGAGCGGGGAAGGAGGTAGCGATAGCATTAAGGGTCGTGACCAGGAGCACCTGCAGGCGTCTAGCACACTTCGCCTTTGAATATGCACGAAAGCACAGAAGGCGAAAGGTGACTCTCGTACATAAAGCCAATATCCTCAAGTTAACCTGCGGTCTCATGAGGGAAGAGTTCTTCAAGGTAGCGGAAAATTATCCAGATCTAAGGGCCGAAGAGATATTAGTGGATAACATGGCCATGCAACTCGTCCTCAATCCTGAGGAGTACGATGTAGTTTTAACCAGCAATATGTTCGGCGATATATTATCAGATTTAGCGGCTGGGCTCATAGGTACCATAGGCGTCTCGCCTAGTGCGAACATCGGCGATGAATATGCGATATTTGAGCCCACACATGGGACTGCACCTCAGCTAGCCGGAAGGGACATGGCTAATCCCGTAGCTGCCGTGCTAGCGGGCGCCATGTTACTAGAGCACTTAGGTGAGGCTAAGGCCGCTAGCATCATACGAAGGGCAGTTGAGGATGTCATAAAGGAGGGAAAGTACATTACCTTCGACATAGCGAAGATCTGTGGCGTGTCACCTGCATCTACTTCCCAAATGGGAAGACGACTTGTTGAAAGGACGCAAGAGCTTATGGAATCATGATGATGGCTAATGGGATGAATTGAATAACTACAAGGCTGACTTGAAAGCTAGCTTGTTTTCCCTCCATCGCCACATACCGGGCAATGAGGATTTCTAGCCACGCGTAATTTCCTTATGTCCATACTCTCGCCGTTAAAGTATACCAGATAGCCCCACGTCTCGCTTTTCTTACCCATTATCAGCTTTACAGCCTCCAATACCTCTAAAGAAGCTAATACGGCTGGCGTTACGCCTAATATCGGAATAGTCCCCTCCTCCTTAGGCTCCCTAGGCATGAGGCATCTTAAACATGGCCCCTTACCCGGTAGAATTACCATTAATTGCCCCCATGTCCCCCTCACACCCGCATGTATCAAGGGAACTCCCTGTCTCACGCAAGCATCGTTCAATAGCAATCTAGCCCTCCAATTATCCAGACAGTCCATAACGACGTCACATTTCCCCACCAGAGGGTCTATATCATACGTAGTCACATCCGCAACAAGCCCCTCTATGCTTACATTAGGATTCATCTCCCTTAACTTCTCCTTAGCTGAATGTACCTTATACCTGCCTATATCCTTGGTCCAGTGGAGTATCTGCCTGTTTAAATTATTGAGCTCCACCTTCTCCTTATCCATCAGGATAAGCTCTCCTACGCCCATCACTGTTAGATATGTGGCCACTATGCTACCCAATCCCCCTAAGCCGATTACTAGAACCCTTGCGTTCTTGAGCTTTCGTTGTCCCTCCCTACCTAGAAGCCTTATCTGTCTGTCATACCGGATGAGCTCCTCGGAGGAGAGCTCCATAAGCCCTTACCCTTTAGAGAGCTTAGCCACTGTGTCTAATATACTTCTTAATGACGCTTGTAGCCGTTTAGGCATTTTATCTAGGCCAACGTCGAGGAAACCACGCACGATTAGCGATGTAGCCTCCTCCTCTGTGAACCCCCTAGCCATCAGATAATTTAACTCTTCCTCCGATATCCTACCTATCGCTGCTTCATGCGTTAGCTCCGCCCCTTCTGTTACGGCCTCTAGCTCGGGTATGGCCTTGCTCCTAGCGTTAGGAGAGAGGAGAAGGCCTCTACATTCCAGATGGCCTCTCACCTCGGTCGCTCTACCTATCAAGCGTCCCCTCATTATTACTGTGGCCTGATCCGTGATTATGCTACGGGATATTATCTCCCCCCTACTACCTCTGCCTACAAATTCCAATCTACCACCAACGTCCATCGTTGAATCGCCCTTACCTAAGAGTATGGACGTAAGATAACCTCGTGCCTTGGCGTGGAGATAGACCCTCGGTTCCATTTGCAGGTTACGCACGGGGTATAAATTGACGTAGTAACTGGTAAAGGTACCCTCGCTTTCAACTATGACCGCCGTACGGGGTCTGACGTTGAAGTCTGGGGCCCAACCATGTATCATTATGAAGTTTGCTCTAGCTCCTTCCTTAACGTAAAATTCGGAGACGCCTATATGTAGGCCTTCGTTTACCATAGCTGCGCATCCAGTGACCAGCGTTATGTCCGCACCCTTATCGACTATTATTATATTATGGACGGGTTGCGCTATCCTCTTGGTTCTCATCATAAGACATGCTTGGATCGGCCTATCGATCTTCACGCCTGCTGGTACGTATATGAAATAACCATGTCTCAAATTCAGTTCTGTCATAGCAGTGAACTTATCGGTATCAACTGGCATGGCCTTCCAGTAATACTCCTTAACCCATTCGAACTTTTCAAGGGCTTCCAAGGTACTCATGATCAGCACTCCCTGCTTTTTAAGGTAGTCTGTAACCATCGTGTACGCCACGTTATGGTCAATTTGTAAATATGTCCCTCCGCTCACGCTCCCTAAGTCAATACCTACCTCTTCAGCGCGTCGAAGTAGCTTCTCCGGCAATTCCTCAGGTTTCACTTCCTCCTCCCCAGGTTCGCCATAATCGTACCCCTTGAGGTCTATTTCCCCAGCTTCCCCCCTTTCCAGTACCTTTTTAGCTCTTTCCTTTAGGTGATCCTTCGATCTCGGCATACACCTCCCTCCTCCTTGAGGCATCCTTAAAGAAGGAATATCCCTTCTTCAGTACTATGTTCAGAACCTCCTTAGGCTCGCCGGTATAGACGATCCGTCCGTCTATTAAGACGTGAGCAAGATCTACGTGCTCTATATATCTAAGTATGTGACCCATATGCGTCACCAAGAGAATAGATGCTCCCTCATCTACCAGCTTATTGATCACCTTACCTATGATATTTAGGCTATCTACGTCAACTCCGCTATCAGGTTCGTCTAAAAGGGCCACCCTAGGCCTTTGTAATAACGTCAGTAGTATCTCCACCCTCTTAATCTCGCCACCGCTAAAGCCATGGTGGAGATTCCTCTTAAGTAAATGTGCTATGCCTAGCGCGTTAAGCTCGTTCAAAATTCCATCATCATACTTCTTGACAAGTCGTTCTAATATGTAGCCCAACTTTACATTTACCCTCGGCGGGTTCTGGAATGCCATCGCTATGCCGAGCTTCGCTCTCTCAAAGGGCTTAAGCTTAGTTATGTCCCTACCCAAGAGGAGAACCCTTCCTTCTTTAACCTTGTACCTAGGTAAGCCCATTATGGTGGCTAAGAGAGTTGACTTTCCCGAACCATTAGGACCGAAGAGCACGTGTACTTCCTGGTTCCTGATCATCAGATCAAGTCCACGGAGCACCTCTCTTCCACCGACACTCACCCGGAGGCGCTCAACTCTCAATAAAGTGACCATTCACGTCACCTCCATACAGCCATCACATGCATGCATAGTCAGGAGCTCACAGCTTGCACACCTTTCCTTGCACTCCTCTCTCCTCGAGAAGAGTTCCAATGGCATGAAGTCCGGATATACTATCTCTCCATAACTCACGCTGAGCTTCCTCATGCCTCTTATCGACCTGAGGTTCTTCTCAATAAAGGACCTGATATCTTCATACTTCTTACCTACTAGGATCATGAAGACGTTATAATCACCCGTGGTGAGGCCTACCATGGCTACACGTGGGCATTCGCTTAGCCTTTCCGTAATGAATAAGACTTGCTTCACATCGCTCACATCCATTAATACAAAGGCAACTCGGAGCCCTAATTTGCGTAAGCTTAGGTTGGCTTCAATCCTCATATAGCCTTCCTTGATCAATCTCAGTAACCTATTACGTACGGATGAGTGACGTATCCCTATGACCTTCCCTAGCTTAACGAGGCTGACCCGCCCATTCCTTCTAAGCTCCCCTATTAGCCGCTTATCTACGCGGTCAAGTTTAAATCTTGAAGATTTTCTTTCATTCTTTATCGTCATTTTGTCTCCTATACTCATGATATCCCTTCATTTTTGAAGAAAGCCTTATATAAGGCTTTCCCCGTAACCACTGAGGGATCATCATGAGGATCGACGAAACCCTCATAACCAAGAGCATAATACGGGAGTCCCTATCCCTTCTTGAGGACATAGCGGAAGTCGATGTAGTTATAGTGGGAGCGGGCCCCTCGGGCTTAACCGCAGCCTACTTCCTAGCTAAGGCAGGCTTTAAGACATTGGTCTTCGAGCGCCGTTTGAGCTTCGGCGGAGGCATAGGCGGGGGCGGGATGCTCCTACCTCGAATAGTAGTTGAGGAGCCGGCACATGAAATACTCCTCGAAATGGGGTGTAAGCTTAAGGAATTAGGAGGGGGCCTCTACGTCATGGATGCTTCCCAGCTCATAGCTAAGCTAGCCAACGCGGCTCTGGATGCAGGAGCCAGGATATTATTAGGTGTTACAGTCGAAGACTTGGTGTATCGTAAGGAGGATGATAGGTTTAGAGTGACAGGCGTGGTAGCCCAATGGACGGCTGTATCGCTTAGTGGGCTTCACGTGGACCCGCTTTCCTTCAAGGCTAAGGCCGTAGTGGACTGCACAGGACATGAAGCAGAAGTCATTAGGGTGGCTGCTAAGAAGATACCTGAACTAGGCATAAAGTTACCAGGCGAGAGGTCCATGTGGGCATCGCGAGGCGAAGAGGAGGTCGTGAAGTACACGGACAGGATATGTCCAGGCCTCTATGCTGCAGGAATGGCCGTAGCCGCTTTGTACGGCTTGCCGAGGATGGGCCCCATCTTTGGAGGCATGCTCTTGTCCGGAAAGAGGATAGCCGGGGTGATAATAGAGGATCTCAAGAGATCTAGTTAGAGTTTAAGATCCTATCTAAAGATTTTATCCCACTGGAGATAAGATTCTCTTATGCTAGGGTTATGATCAGAACCTTATGCTCTCATAACCTCTCGTTTTCCCGTTACCTTGACATCTGCTCTGCGATTTCGTATACCCTGTTAATAACGTCCTCAGGTTCTCTCCCTAGTTTAATTAGGATCTTACAGAAGGCACAAGGACTTGTGCTGCTCGGCATTCCGCAGTACGCGCATTTAATAAGGTTCTTTGCGCTCCGATCAGCTAAGACTTCACTTTGTCTCCTTATGAGTGAAATTACTATTGAAGGTCGCTCGTATTGCATCCGTTTTATGAAGGATCTTATCTCCGCATCCAGGGTTCTCTCTCTGAACATGGGGCATTCCTCATAAGTGAAAGGCAAGTGGTTCACATAAGCGTACGTGAACGTCTCCCTCTCGGTTATTTCGCATAGGGGCTTTATCCTGCCAATGAGCCCATTTCTTCCCTTCGTAACTGGCTTGAGCCTCGATAGTTGTTCTTGATCCTGTAGCAAGAAGGCCTTAATTATATACTGAGCCAAATCCTCCATGGTGTGCCCCGTCGCTATCTTACTGGCTCTACATGCATTAGCTGTTAAGTTCATCAAGTAGCGCTTGACTATCCCACAGAGGCTGCACGCCTTCCTGCGGATCTTCCTACTCAACTCGGGTATTCCATGTCCCAATATCCGTCTCAGATCTAATACTATGTAAGGTATATTGACCTCCTCGAATAACTTAACGGCTTTAGCTGAACACCTCTCTGAATAGTCCCCTATACCTAGGTCTATGTGTAACCCGATCACGCTATACTCCATCTCGTGGCTTAGATCTGCAAGCATGTGTACCAAGGAGGCGCTATCCTTACCCCCGGAAGCCGCTATCAATATCTCATCGCCTCTTCCTACCATGTCATATCTCTCCATGGTCCTCTTCACGCGCTCAACTAAGTACTCGCTGAAGTGATGATCGCATAGATGCATTTTGGAGTACCTGATCTTTATCACAGCTGGCCTAGGGCAACGAGCGCATTTGACCATGTGCCCTCCTGGCCTCCTCTCCTCTTACACTTCTATGTTGAACGTAAACTTTATATTTTGTCAAGTAGAAGGAAGGTAAGGGTCTTGGGCTCACATAACAAGGAATGTGGCTTGCCTGATATCTTCTCTGGGTTGCTTCTTCGTCTCTTTCGTTCTGATTCACCATTTATCACCCCCTTGCTTCTCCTCATGATGATCTGCTTAAGGTGCTGTGAAGATGCCTAAACCATCTGATGTAAACAGCGTACTGATCCTAGGCTCGGGGGGTATAAAGATAGCCGAGGCAGCAGAGTTCGACTATAGTGGATCACAAGCGATTAAGGCGATGAAGGAGGAAGGAATACGCGTCATATTGGTTAACCCTAATGTCGCCACGATACAAACGTCAATGGATTTAGCCGATGAGGTATATCTCCTACCCGTTACAGCGGACTTCGTGGAGAAGGTGATCGAGAAGGAGAGGCCGGACGGCATTCTGCTTGGTTTCGGCGGTCAGACCGCTCTTAACTGTGGTGTAGAGCTAGAGCGAAGGGGCGTCTTGAGAAAATACGGCGTACGGGTATTGGGAACTCCGATAAAGAGCATAGTCCGGGCATCCGACAGAGGACTTTTCCGTCAGCTGATGGTGGAGCATGGGATACCAGTTCCACCATCCGAAGCCGTCTTTTCGGTTAAGGAGGCATTAGATGTGGCTGAGAGGGTAGGCTATCCTGTAATGGTAAGGGTTGCCTTCAACCTAGGAGGAGCTGGATCCCTAATAGCCTTCAACCATAAAGAGCTCTCAAAGTTAGCCGAGCGGGCTTTGGCGCAATCACCGATAGGGCAGATACTAGTTGAGAAGTACCTGCATCACTGGAAAGAGGTGGAATTCGAGGTAGTGAGGGATCATAAGGATAACGCCGTTGCAGTTGCTTGTCTAGAGAACATGGATCCTATGGGGATTCATACAGGTGACTCGATAGTCGTAGCTCCATCCCAGACCCTTACTAACAGGGAATATCAGATGTTGAGGGATGCCTCCTTAGCCGTGACAAGAGCCGTAGGGGTCATAGGCGAATGTAACGTACAGCTAGCTCTTGATCCGTGCTCGGAGGAGTTCTATGTCATCGAGGTAAATCCTAGGATGTCCAGATCTTCAGCCTTAGCGAGTAAGGCAACGGGCTATCCTCTGGCTTACATCGCTGCGAAACTAGCCTTAGGCTACACGCTTCCCGAGCTCATTAACAAGGTAACGGGGATTACTTCTGCGCACTTTGAACCAGCTCTGGATTACGTGGTTGTGAAAATGCCTCGATGGGACTTCTCGAAGTTCCTGAATGCTGAGAAGGTGATAGGCACTGAAATGCGGAGCATAGGCGAGGTGATGGCGGTAGGCAGATGCTTCGAGGAAGCGCTTCAGAAGGCGATACGGATGCTGGATATAGGGAAAGAGGGCTTAGTTAGTAATCCCGACGATGACTATTTGCCTCCCCTTAATGAGTTACTGCAAGCCCTTAAGAAACCGAGTCCTGATAGGCTCTTCCTAATAGCCAAAGCCATCAAAGCTGGCCTCTCCATAGAGCATATCTACAACCTGACGGGCATAGATCCATGGTACCTCTATAAGATAAGGAATATCGTGCTTATGGAGCGCAAGTTAAGGGAGCTCAGGGCCTCACCTGATGAAGCACGGCTTAAAGAGGTTGTAAAGGAGGCGAAACAGCTAGGCTTTTCGGATCGACAGATAGCCTTTTGCCTAGGATGGAATGAAGATGAGGTGAGGAAGTTCAGGAAGCGCCATGGAATCCTGCCTGTGATTAAACGAATAGATACGCTCGCCGCTGAATGGCCTGCCGTGACGAACTACCTGTATCTAACATACGGTGGTGACTCAGATGATGTCGATACGAGGTCGAGAAAGAAGAAAGTGCTCATACTCGGGGCTGGTGTCTTCAGGATCGGCGTATCCGTTGAGTTCGACTGGTGCGTGGTCGAGCTCGCCTGGGCTTTAAAGAAAAGAGGTATTGACGAAGTGATAGTCCTGAACTATAATCCAGAAACCGTCTCAACGGATTGGGATGTGAACGACAAACTATATTTCGATGAGATATCGTTAGAAAGAGTGCTGGACATATACGAAAAGGAGCAACCACTTGGCATCGTCACGTGTGTAGGGGGGCAAATAGCTAATAACTTAGCTCCTCTTCTCGAGGAGCGCGGGGTCAAGATCTTAGGAAGTAACGGACGAACAGTGGATATGGCCGAAGACAGGCGTAAGTTCAGTTCATTACTCGATAAGCTGGGGATCCCTCAGCCGGTATGGGCTGAGTTCGATAACCTCAAGGATATACGTGATTTCTGCCTCAAGGTAGGCTTTCCGGTCATCGTACGTCCATCCTATGTCCTCTCTGGCTCGGCCATGCGAGTAATACATAGCCTAGAGGAGTTAAGGGCATATTTGAAGCGGATAGGCTTTGCGCCAGAAAAGCATAAGCTTGTCGTAAGCAAGTTCTTCAACGGGGCAAAGGAGGTTGAAGTGGACTGTGTATCCGATGGGGCTAGGGTACTAATAGGGGCTGTCATAGAGCACCTAGAGGAAGCAGGTGTCCATTCAGGAGATGCGACGATGGTGATACCTCCCATAAGCCTGAGCCCTAGTGTCATTGAGAAGGTTAAAGAATACACATACCTAATATGTAGCTCGTTAAACGCAAAAGGGCCCGTGAACATACAATATCTGGTAAGAGATGATGATGTTTATGTAATAGAGTGCAACTTACGTGCTTCACGCTCCATGCCCTTTGTCTCAAAGACCAAGGGGATTAACCTAATGGATTATGTAGCTGACGTGTTGATCATTGGTGAGCTCAAGTTGCCTGAGGGGCTTAAAGTCTACGAACCTCCCATCAGGCACTGGGGCGTTAAAACACCTCAATTCTCATGGTCTAGGCTAAGAGGCGCATACCCGACACTAGGTGTCGAAATGAGATCGACGGGCGAGGTGGCTTCATTGGGCTTAAGCTTCCATGATGCGCTATTGAAGTCCTGGCTCTCCGCTCCGCCTAATAGGATACCCAGGAAAGACTCCTATATCCTGCTTGTGGTGCATGATGGCTATGTACCGTTCCTCATGAAGATATGGGAGGCCTTCCATAACTTAGGTTATAAGGTGCTAATCCTAGACGCTCAGCTTGACGAGAACGGTAGCTCCCTTGCAGAGTACGCTCAACTTATTAAGGAGGGCCGGATAGGCTTAACTATAGTCTTAGGACGCAATAATGAAGGCCATGTAAACCACGATTATGTGATAAGGAGGTTATGTGCCGACTTTAGAGTACCTCTCATCCTCAATCCCAATCTGGCCCTGCACATTGCTCATGCACTTAACTACTACTTCGATAATGGCCCACTCACGGTCATGTCCTTGCGTGAGTTCCATGAGGGGAAAACCCATGTCTGAGGTAAGGAGGTGCATGCGGGCCCTCCTCATCCTAGAGGATGGAAGCGTGTATAGAGGCAGGGGCTTCGGGGCCCAGGGGATGGCACTGGGAGAGGTGGTGTTCAATACCGGCATGGTTGGCTATACCGAAGCGCTTACTGACCCTTCCTATAAAGGGCAGATCCTATGCTTCACGTATCCCCTTATAGGCAACTACGGAGTTCCTCCCTATACCATAGTAGACGAATACGGCCTCCCCTTGCACTTCGAATCCAAGGGCATAAAGGTGGAAGGAGTGATAGTACATGAGGTCTGCTGGCATCCTAGTCACTGGGCCTCGACGAAGAGTTTTCATGAATGGTTAAGTGAGGAGGGAATCCCTGGCATCTATGGAATCGATACCCGACGGCTAGTGATGTCATTAAGGGAACAAGGTGTGATGATGGGGCTGCTTAAGGTCTATGACGCAAGGCAGGAGGAACCCGACTTAGATGAATTATTCAGCATATTAGAGAAGGCTCCCAGGTACGGCGATACGAATTACGTAAGGTCAGTTTCCGTAAAGGCTCCGAAGGTATATAGGTCTAAGAAGGGTAAGGGCTCATTAGCCCTTCTGGATTGCGGTGTCAAGCTTAGCATAATCAGATCCCTGTTAGTCCGCGGTTTCGACGTCATACGTCTACCGTATGACTCCTCGGCATCAGATATCCTCAAATGGGAACCCAAAGGAGTTGTTATAAGCAATGGCCCTGGTGATCCGCGTCTCTGTATGCAGACGATATCAACCATCAGGGAGCTAGTCGATTATGACGTGCCGATCCTAGGGATATGCTTGGGGAATCAGTTAGTATCCTTGGCCTTGGGAGGTGAGGTCTATAAGCTACCCTATGGCCATAGGGGGCAAAACAAACCATGCATAGACATTACTACGTCCCGTTGCTATGTCACGTCACAGAATCACGGATATGCGGTGGATGAATCCTCCCTTCGGAGCACACCCTTGAAGGTCTGGTTCATCAATGCTGACGACAAGACCGTAGAAGGAGTCTTTCATGAACGTAGAAGGATCCTCGCTGTTCAGTTTCATCCTGAAGCATCACCTGGGCCAAACGATACATCATGGGTCTTCGACCTATTCGTTAGGCGCATAAGCTCACGTTAAATTAAGTCCATAATTTCCTTCACCACATTCGAGTACCTCTTCATCAATCGATCATCATCCTTCAGCTCCTTAGACGAAAGGGGTGGAAGCCTGATGATCTTCATCGGGCTCACGAGCTCAGCTATCCTGTGGAACTCAACAGTGTATGGTGTTCCGAAGAGGTGAACCGCCTCAAAGAACTCGTCTTTGTCGAAGACTAGCGACACGGTCGGAGCTACTGCGACGACTAATTCGCTATCCTCCACGCCCTTCCATGGATATACGGAGTCGTTAAATCCCTCTATGAGCATCATATCGTGAGCCCCTCGCATCAACTCCTTGTAGCAGCTATCCACGGCTCTTTCGTAATATCTCTCATGCAGATGTATGAAGTCTTCGTACGACTCCATCTCCTTAAGCCTGTAAGCCTCCTTTGCCATCCTCTCAAGGAAGTCTTCATCGAAGAGAAAGCCCTTCCTATAATAGATCACCCTCTTCACAGATCCTTCTTCGACGAGGGTGAAGCGCCCCATGGACACCATGCTGTATACATCTCTGCTTAGGATCATCTTAATGAATTCTCCATAGCCGTAATGCCCATAGTCTGGTATTGAAAGCAATATGTCGCAGGGGTTCGTTAGTTCGAGCGGGACGCGCTTCTTAGCCGCCCTCCAGAGCCTTATAGAATCTTCACTAACCAATATGCCCAACTTAACGTTCATGAGGTAGGAATCGTATTGCCACCATAAGTTATGACCTGAAAGGGGCTTAAATGGTACGACATGATATCCGCTATTGACCAGGTATCTGATTAAAGCTCTAGCTAATGTAGTCTTGCCGGATTCCTCAGGCAAAACGCCACATATGAATACTTTACTGACCATTCAGGTTCACTTCCCAACATGTGGAAAACGAGTACGAAATCAAAAAACTTAGCTAATGACGATATCGAGCTTCAGAGCTCGATGGGCTTCCCCTTAGCGGCTGATTCCCGTATGGCATCTAATATCTTAACATCCGCTAAGCCATCCTCAACGGTCACTAGCGGTTCTCGATCTTGAGCTATACAATCCACGAAATGTCCTAATGCCTCCCTCAGGAAGCCAACGGTCCGCCCATGTATGGAGTATAATCTTATGAAGCTCGGATAGCTCCATGTGCTTTCCCCGAAAAGCTGAACTCCCTGTTTCTGAGTATCCACAGTGATGGTGCCTTTAGAACATATTAACTCCAGCTTAAAATCGACTATAGAGGGCATGGAACGCGGCAAGATCCAGCTCGACTCAAGTACGGCACTTCCGCCTCTTTTGAACTTAATTAAGGCCACATACATATCTGGCGTATCTATGCCCATGCTCTTCAAGATTTCCCTCTTAGATATAGCATATACGCTATGCACTTCATCACTGAAGTACCATCTAGCTAAATCCGCGGTGTGGCTCATTAAAAATGAGGCTACATCCGTCTTATGGCTCCATTTAATCATCTCCGTAGGCACGTATATCGTGTCACTGAGCCTTATATAGGCGTATAAGGGCTTTCCGATCTCCCCCCTATCTAGAGTCTCCTTTACGCTTACGAAGGCTGGGTTAAACCTGTTCTCGAAATTGACCATGAGCTTAACGTTATGCTTTCTAACGGCAGAAGCCATTGCTTTCGCGTCCTCTAGAGTAGTGGCCATCGGTTTTTCCACGAGGATATGCTTGCCGTTTTCAGCAGCGCATATCACAGGATCCTTATGTAGGAAATCCGGAGTAGCTATGGTGACTGCATCGATCTCCGCATCCCTTACTAATTCCTCATGACTCCTATAGACTTTGGGGACCCCGTATCTCTCGGCTATATACCTAGCCCTCTTCTCATCTACGTCCGCTATGGCTATTAACTCGGCATTAGGCAAGGACTTAATGCAGATGACGTGTCCCTCGCCTTGAATTCCTACTCCTATAACGCCTAGCTTAACACGTCTCATGTTATTTAATATCGCTTAGTTTAAGCTTAATTTTAATCAAAAAACGAGTTGTTTTAGAAAGCCAAAGTTATCTACTTCAATATCCCCCTCTCCCGTAAGATTCTCTCGCATTGCGCAATAACTTCATTCACCTCCTTGCTGGCATCTATATCGACAAGCAGACCCTTCTTAGAGTAGTAGTCTATCAGGGGAGCCGTTTGTTCCTTATATACCTCGAGTCGTCTCTCTATGACCTCAGGTTTATCGTCCTCCCTTTGATAAAGCTCTCCTCCGCATATATCACAGACACCAGGCTTCTTGGGTGGCTTATACCTTATGTGGTATATCGCTCCGCACTTCCTACATATCCTCCTACCGCTGAGGCGCTCTATTATAACCTCTTTAGGGGCTACGAAGTTGAATACCACATCTACCCTTACTATGTTATCTAAAGCCCTCGCTTGGTTTAGGGTACGCGGGAACCCATCTAGTATGAATCCCTTTCTACAGTCATCAGCGGCTAATCTCTCCTTAATCACCTCGATTATTATACTATCGGGCACTAGCTCCCCTCTCTCGACGTACTTCTTTACCTTCCTCCCTAGCTCGCTGTCCCTTTTTATCTCCTCCCTGAGGATATCCCCCGTGGAAATATGGGGTATTCCGTACCTCTCTGATAGCCTGCCAGCATACGTCCCTTTTCCTACACCTGGAGGTCCAAGCAACACGATGTTCATGGCATATCCCCTTAAGTTAGTGTAATGTTATAACTTAACTATTATCACGTCATGTTAACGCACCCTCATTACAATATCAAAAGACTTGGGCTTAGATGTTCATACGGCATCAGCGTACATAATAGCTTTGAGAGCATTAAAGCGCATCAATAATAATGAAAGACCATGAAATCATGATTCTCCTTCAAACTCCGGACGTATTTCAAGGGGAAAGAGTCAAAAAAGCTAGAGGAAATATTCATAAACCACTTTACTTGCCTTCACCCCTTTTGCCTGGGAAGGGCATTGGGGCTATCGGATAGGGTAAATATTCTATCCCTGGCCTTTGTTGATGTGCCTGCGGGTATAACTCCATAAGTTGATATACCTCAGGAGGAATGCCCTCTTTAACGGGAAGGCCCAACTTCTTGGCCTCTTCCACCGTTAACGGATAGTCGTGAGTCCAAGCGCCCTGAGTTAGCTTTTCCGCTATCCTCCTAGCTCTTTCCTCCCCTACTTTATCTGAAATTAACCTCACTATTATCTCTTGGACTTCCCTTAACGCTTTCTCCGCTACATCTGCTAACATGAGCGTTGTATCGCTGGCATTTTCTCCCTTCATCTTAGCTACCCTTAGAATTGATGGCGCTGGCAGGGCTAAGCCCGTGCGCACAGTTAATTGTGGGTCTAATGGGCCTAAAACGGCATCAGGGTCCATCCATATCTCATCAGCGGCTAAGGCTATCAGAGTTCCGCCTGACATGGCATAATGAGGTATTATGACCACCTTCTTGCTCTTATGTCTCTTTAACGCAAGTGCTATCTGGACGGCCGCTAGGACTAGTCCACCGGGTGTATGTATTATGAGCGCTATAGGTACGTCCGGAGGGGTGCTCCTTATGGCCCTTATAACGGTTTCCGAGTCCTCAATATCTATGAAGCGGTAAACCGGTATGCCGAGGAACCCTATTCTCTCTTGTCTGTGAATAAGCGTTATCACCCTGAAGCGATATTTCTCCTCCATCCTCCCTAATAACTTAAGCCTAGCTGACTTCAGGGCGCGGAATTGCCATTGGGGCGCGATTAGAACTAACAATAGGAGGAACCAGAAGAGGAGGCCAACTACATCATAGTACATCTCACAATGCCCCAGATTATCTCATGTGTGATGCGTAAAAGCGTTAATGTGCTGAGCTTCATGATATTAATCATCATTCAAGAAACCTTTAACTATTTACTTCGCTATCTTTAAATAATGTTTAAAAGGTTAAAAATAGCTTGAACTTAGAGGTGGATCCTGAGTGCCCTTCAGGCCACGTAAGAGCACGGTACTGCTCTCTGAGAGCATGTTTTTCCTAATGCTCTACCTCCTTCTAAACCTCTCAGATTACCTCTTGACATGGCTTATGATCAGAGTATGGTGCTTGCCTGTACTGGAAGCCAACCCTATATCCGCATGGCTTTTAGCGAACAATATACCATTGCCCTTGAGCTTCTTCTTCTCCCCCGTGATATATCTAGCCATGAAGTATGGTGGTCATAGGGTAGCTAAGGCCATTGTGGTTATGGCCTGCATACCGCTGATCTCTAACAGCATAGTTCTAGCCCTATTGGTAACTTTGTGAAGATACTCTCCATAATGATGTGCGTTTGTTATATCTCTTCTTCTCTAAAGGCCTTGCCGTACTCCTCGAGGTAGACAATTTCATTTAAAGCTCTTCTAGGCCTAGGAGAGGGGCTCTCAGCTGGGAAGCCTATGGGCAATAAAGCGACGACGTTGAGCTCGGAGGGTGCGTTTATTATCTTCCTCACCTCCTCTGGATCGAAGGCTCCTATCCAACAAGTGCCAAGTCCCTGTTCAACTGCCTCTAATACCATGTGTTCTATGGCTATCATGGTGTCGAGCGCATGCCATTTAGGTGACGCTCTAGGATCCGAGAGGGCAACCACTATGACTCCAGCATCTGCCATGAACATTTGGTTACGGCTTGCTTTCGCGAGTAGCTTCTTCCGCTCCGAATCCCTGACCACCACGAAACGCCACGGCTGTCTATTACCCGCTGATGGGGCTAGCCTGGCCGCCTCCAGAATGGCTAACAGTTTCTCCTTAGGTACGGGTTTGGGCTCGTATCTGCGTATACTCCTTCGACTCTTTATGGCCTCGAAGACCGATATTCCCCCTGAGCTCATGATGTGATATATGCTTTAATTCACTAATTTAACGTTTAGCTCTTAACATGCATAGTCCTTCACTAAAGCTATCGTAGTGCTACTCAATTCGTACTGAGCTCAAGGTCTTTGGAGAAATCATTAATTTGAATTTTCAGGGATCTAGCCTCAAACAAAGAAGAATGACCGTCTGACTAAGGGCTCATAGTTATACCGGGCACTTTCGGGAAGGGGACAGCCTCCCATATGTACTTCAGGCCTAGCACGTACTTCGTGAACCTCTCCACTCCAAGTCCAAAGCCTGCGCTTGGTGGTATACCCATCTTAGCTAACTCCAAGAACCATCCATATCTAGAGGGATCTTCGCCCATCTCCTTTATCCTCTCGACTATCTTCTCGTATCTATATTCCCTCTCCCCCCCATCCACGACTTCACCGTAGCCTCTCGGCAATATGAGGTTGAAGTCCCTATTATAGCCAGCCCTCCTTGGCTCCTCCATGTAGTAGAATCCCCTCGATGTCTTGGGGTATTCCACTATCCAGATGGGCTCGTCGTAAAGCTCGGAAAGCTTCCTCTCTCCCTCTTGTGTTAACTCCTTGCCCTTAGGCGTTGAGATGCCTAGCGCTTTCAACTTCTCAACGGCTTCATCATAGGAGATCACCTCGAAGGGCGCTTCAGGCACCTTTATATCTGGATTATACCTGTGTACTATGTCACCATGGCTCTCCATCAACTTGGACATGACGTAAATTATCATCCTCTCACATAACCTCATCACATCGAACATGCCCTTCAAGGCCCATTCCACATCTATCTGCGTGAACTCGCATAGATGCCTTCCCGTTCTAATGTTCTCTGGGGGTTCCTCCCTCACGTTTCTAGCAACGAAGAACACCCTCTCGAATGATGCAGCTGCTGCCTGTTTAAACATGATGACGCTTGACATCAATTCATAATCACTACCATATAACTTCGTCAGTAACTTCCTAGCCCCCCTCAATCCAGGGTCACTGCATGGGCTGATCATGGGTGCTAGGAGTTCCACGAACCCCTCATTATAAAGGAACTCGCGAGTATAATGGACTATCCATTGCTGGATTCTGAGGACATCCGCGTACTTGGGAGATCTTATGAGGAGATAACTGTATCTGGCGAAGCTCTTGGGATCCTCCGGCGGTTTGCTTAAATTGACAGGCAGTTCTTTAGGTCCCCTTACTAAGGCTTCACAGCCATTTATCCTTAGCTCATCTCCGCTAAGAAATCCCTTTATCCTTATCAGGCTCTCCCTCGTTACCTCCCCTAATGCTGTCCCATCGGGAACCTTAAAGCTCCTTACGCCGCTTGCATCCCGCAAGGTTAAGCATATGCCCCCTCTGTCCCTTGCTATGTCGTGTACCCATGCTATTATCTCAACATGACCTCCCCTTAGCTCCCTTAAGGAGACCCCCTTCGTTGGATAAGGCGGTGGTGTGGGCTTCATATACACCATCTCTTCGAGATGAGCTTTGTTAGTTATTTAAACTTTACCGTCATATTGACAAGTATTTAGGCATTTTATATGATATATCAATTCCCATAGGTCCATTTTATTGTCAAAAAGCCATAGTAATTAATTTCTTATCGGCAAAAAGTCATGATAATCTGTCATCGAGGACATTAACTGCTATATAAGCTTTTCGGTAAGCTATATAGCTAGCTTAGGCTCCTTCTGAAAAAGGTTAATAAGAGCACACCCTTAATTAGAAACAACTTCTGGTGAGGGGTGAAGTTATAACATGATAAGGATCCTATCCTTGGATCCTGAGTACGACCAGTACGGTCATATGGTAGCCATAAAGATTAAAGTCAAGAATGACGGTGACAAGCCCTACCGGCTTCTCTTCATAGCCTCCGTTACCTCAAAGGAGAAAGGCAAACCTTCAGAGGCCAAGGGTGAATCCACGACTAAAGAACGTGTAGTCATACAGCCTAAGGAGGAACTTGAAGTTCTGATGACATTAAACCCGGCGATATTAGTACCCGGAGAAGGCGAAATGACAATAGGTATAGGTAGCATAATCGAGGTTCAACCCTCCGCTCCTAAGGAAAGCCCTCCGACTTCCGGGGGATAACCTCCTTTATCTCCTCACTATGCGGTTTCTCCTAGGTAGCTGTGATGATATATCACTCTAAGGACTAGACCTATAGTCCCTTGCCATAGCCGCCTTGTACGAAGGGGAATGAGCCTCCTTAAATGTATGCTTATATTATCTGAAATTCAAAACCATGACATTACTCCTTTAGCAAGCTTCTGGGATTGATTGATACATCGTAAAAAGTATTTTAATTTAAAAAGGCTAATGCCACAAGGGGGCTACGAGATGCCTAAGGTAGAGTCCTTTGAGGAAAAGCCCTATGGTGTCTTGTTCAATGTGCCTCCGGGTAGGCTTGAGTTACAGGTATGTGCTGATAACGTGTTCCATGTAGTGTACTCCCCCACTTCATCATTCCCCGAGGTAAGGAGCCTCATTGTAATCGAGCCCTCACTAGAGCCTGCGAAATGGACAGTACGAAAGAAGGGATCAATGGTTATCATTAACACGAAGGAGGTACAAGTCCGAGTCAACCTCGAGGAGGGAACCCTTGCATTTTACGATTCCTCTGGAGGCTTGCTGCTTAAAGAGCTGGACAGAAGGATGGTCCCTGTGGAAGTACTTGAGGAGCGCGTCTATCAGATTGAACAGTCTTTCCTGATATCCGAGGGAGAGGCGCTCTACGGTCTAGGCCAGCATCCAGGCATCCTAAACTATAAAGGGCGTACAGTAACCCTCATTCAGAGGAACACAGAGGTCGCCATTCCTCTCTTGGTGTCCAGCAAGGGCTATGGCATACTATGGGATAATTACTCCATGACTCGGGTCAGCAGTTTCAAGGATGAGGAAGGGGATAAGCTCACCTGGTGGTCGGAGGTCGCCGATATCATAAATTATTACTTCATATACGGCCCTGATCTCGATAGGGTAATAGCTTCCTACAGGCGGCTTACCGGACCATCCCCCATGCTTCCTAAATGGGCATACGGTTTCTGGCAATCGAAGGAAAGGTATAGAACCCAAGAGGAGCTAGTGAATACGGCGAGAGAGTTTAGGAGAAGGAAGATCCCCATAGACGTGATAATCCAGGATTGGAAGTACTGGGGGAAGTATGGCTGGAACGCCTTCAAATTCGATGAAGACCTATATCCCGATCCCGTTGAAATGGTGAGAGAACTACATAGCATGCATCTTCACGTCATGATCTCAATATGGCCTACGTTTGACCCTGAGACCGATGTCTTTAAGGAGATGTACCAAAAGGGGTACATCTGTCCTGGGACCCGTTGTTACGATCCATTTAACGAGAACGCCCGTGCCCTGTACTGGAAGTACATAAAGGAAGCCTTCTTCGACATAGGCATTGACGCGTGGTGGCTTGACGCCACGGAGCCTGAGACTGGCGCTGGATGGGCATCCTTCTATACACCATTCCATAGCACTAAGACCGCGATGGGGCCTGGTGCTCATTATTTAAACACGTACTCCCTGATGACGACGAGGGCCGTCTACGAGGGTCAACGCGCCATCTCCAATAAGCGCGTGTTAATACTTACACGGTCGTCGTTCGCAGGTCAACAACGTTATGCCGCTGTTACGTGGTCAGGGGATATACCTCATGACTGGGGTATCCTTAAGGAGCAGATTCCCGCTGGCCTAAACTTTTGTCTCTCCGGGGTACCGTATTGGACGACCGATATAGGGGGCTTCTTCAGCGGCGATCCCAAGACGGAATCCTATAGGGAGGTGTTCATAAGGTGGTTCCAGTGGGGCGCTTTCTGCCCTATCTTCAGGGTTCACGGGACGATCCACGCTAAAGAGCCATGGGAGTTCGGTCCCGAAGCCGAGGAGATATTAGTGAAGTATATAGACCTGAGGTATAGGCTCCTGCCCTACATCTACTCGCTTGCGTGGAAGGTCACCAGCGAAGGATACACTATAATGCGTGCATTAGTCATGGATTTCAAGGACGACCCAAGGGTGTTTAATATCGACGATCAATTCATGTTCGGTCCCGCCATCATGGTAAGTCCCATCACGCTACCGAAGGTCCCAAGCAGGAAAGTATACCTCCCCAAGACCCCTGGGGGCTGGTATGACTTTTGGACGGGCAAGCGGCTTGAAGGAGGCCAGGTCATAGATGCGCCCGCTCCACTCGAGATAATCCCCCTACACGTAAGGGCTGGGTCCATAATCCCCATGGGTCCCTTCCTCCAGTACTCCGATGAGAAACCCGCGGATCCCATAGAATTAAGGGTATATCGTGGTGCTAGCGGATCCTTCATAATTTACGAGGATGAGGGCGATAATTACAATTATGAGCGAGGTGCGTATGCGACCATACCGCTGGAGTGGAATGAGGAAAAGCAAGAGCTCATAATAGGAAAAAGACGCGGTAGCTTCCCCGGAATGCTAATGGAAAGGACGTTCCACATTGTATGGGTTCGCGAGGGCCACGGCATCGGTCTGGAGGTATCGGATCCGGACGAAATAGTTCGCTATAACGGGGATCCTATCACCATCAAATATGGTGGATAGCCTAGTAAGTGTTTCTTAAAAAGCCTTACCCCTATTCCTGTTTTATAGCTTCTCCCTTACCTCATACTCGTACCTTATGGCTCCGTCGATGACGTATAGCGTGAAGACTTTCTCTCCCCGAGGGGCCTCTTCTCTCTTGGCCATCAGTATCGGCTTGAGTAGGTTGTCCGAGATCTTCACTAAGTCCTCTAAAGCGGTCACCTTGACTATTGTATATCCCTCCTTATTAATGGGCTCGCCATCTATGTTGGCCAATACGTCCTTAAGCGGGTTCAATGAGACCTCCATGGGCTTAACCTCAGGCTTAGTCTTGACGAACGCGAATGATGAATAGGCAACTCCGCACCCTAAGATGCCCACGAGGAAGTATGAGAAGTACCTCTGGAACATTAGGTAGTCTCTCGTTATGACATCCGTCCTATTAATTTCTCCATATCTGCTGTCCTTGTCCCCCTCTATGGTTATGATATCCCCCCTCTTATCGCTTTCCTTTATCTTAATCATCATGATCGGCGAGTATTCCTCGTCTATAACTCCCACGGCGGTATTCACGTGAACGTATATCTTTGGCTCTATCTTAATCCTATACTCGCTAGATATCGTACCTGTCTCCTTCTCAATAGCCTCTATGAGATCCCAGAACGCGTTAGGGTAAACCCTAAAGCTCTCGAAAAGCCTACACTCCGTGCCATTGAAGGGTACCTCACCACTGGTGATGTTGCCTAGTCCCTTCTCCCAGCCAGCTGAGGATTCCAACGTCATGTTAACGATATACCTGATAGATCCCTCTCCTTTAACGGAAAGGACGAACGTATAGCTCATATTGAAGTCTATGAAATCGGTGATCCTCCTATAGACGAAGTTCTCCTTAGGTCTCAATACGCTCACGTTATATACGTTATTGGGCTTGAGGAATATCAGATAATCATAGGATATGTCATGATAATATCCAGCTAAGACCGTGGTCCTTCTCTCCCTAATTGGGATTAGGTGCACCTGATATAGGTAAAGGCTCGATAACGCCATGCCCACTAAAGAGACGATGATCAAGAAGAGAGCTTTTCCCCTTGAAGAGCTCACATTAGACAACACAATCCCCATTTCACGAAAAGACTAAATTAAAGTTCCTAAAAACTATTGTGAATTTTCCATATGTATTAAAATTTCATAGTACCTATCCTATTCCCCATCATTATTTGATGGGAATAAATCGAAATGTAAGCGAATGATGATCTTCGAGCTCCACAGTGTGAACCAGGTCTTATAGACTATAACGCCATCCTCAGATCTAGTGCTATTGGGAGGCACCTCCCCATTGAACCTTATGTAATGCCAGGCCACGAACTTATAGCCCTTACTCAGGCCAGGTGGTCTACTGCTATAGCCGCCGACTATAGAGCCGTTCCAGAAGGCCCATACCTCACGGGGAATACCCCGCTTATACGGACCATAGAAATAGCTCCTGCAGTAGAACCCATCGGGCAGGTCGACACGGTATTTGGTGAAAAAGGGCAGGCTTCCCTCATTAGCTATGATTAACCCCACCCATACCCCCCAGCTCCCATTCCCTCGTACCCACACCTTAGCTGGATTACCACACGAGATATCCGCCTCCCCAGTCCCATTCATGCGCACCTTACAGGAGCCTAGTTCTGCATAGAGGTTCCCCATCCTAGCCCTACTCCTTATCCACACCTTTTCGCTCCAGCGGCTGTATGCACTACCGCATAAGGCTAAAACGATAACCAAGATTACCAGAAGCACCGAAGGTCCTCTAATCACGTGTACATCCCATAGAAGTCTTCACAGAACTACTTTAAGAGAATTATGAATAATTGTTATAGAAAAATAGTATGTCATAATGATATGATCCTTTTAATATGTATTACCTGTTTAGAGTTTACTTTCGCATTCCTTTTAAGCATTTTCAGGCTTACTAAGGGTCCAAGGGGAGAACCGTCCTCTTCGGGGGACTAATAGGGAGCCCCCGTTAAAGGATCCTTTTTGGATCCGATGATAGCCCCCTATCGTATAATCCTGGAGGTGGTTAAGGAATGAGAAACAAAGGGATAATGGGTATAATAGCGATAATGATAGTGCTCCTTTCGATGCTAGGTGCGGCGTATGCCGCCTGGACCGACACCGTAAGGATAGAAGTCGAAGCTAAAATGGGCGAATTCATAGTGGGCATACTGGACAAAAGCGTGTCTTGTACTGAGACGACTAACGGAGTTCCCGAAGAGCAGTTTAAATATCCTAAGCCCTGGGTTGCCAACTGTTCATGCACACTAAGCGATTTTGAGACGAGCGTGCACCATACGCCTCCGCAGACTGTTGCTAAGAGGTTAGACATAAAGTTAGTTAACGCCTATCCTCAGTGGGATGTACATATACGGTTTAAGCTAAAGAACGCTGGGACAATACCTGCTAAGCTCGTAGAGGCGAACATGACAGGGCGTGATCTAAAGGATGACGAAGATCTTACAATTAACATCAACTGGTACTTCGATACAGGCTTAGGAGCCTGGGTAGGTGAAGGAGAAGTCATAGACCCAACAGTAGGTACCGCCATAATAAACCTTCACATAGAGGTCTTTGTACCTGAGGACTATCAGCTTGAGCCCTGTACTGAGTATCCAGTATATCTGAGCTTAGACTTCAAGCAAGAGGCTGAGGAGTGCCATACGTACCTCATTACCTTACAGATACTAGCCGTGCAGTGGAATAAGGCTGAGGAATACATGCCTTAGAAAGGCCTGTGCGCAAGGCGGTGACGGTGTATGAAGGCTCGGAATAACAAGCTATTAAGCGGCCTACCGCTCCTGCTCATAGTACTACTTTCAACGCTAGGTGCGGCGTATGCCGCCTGGACTGACACCATAAGGGTAAACCTCAGAGCTGAAATGGGAAGCCTAACGCTGGCCTTTGACTATAAGGAGCCTCCCTCATATGTGGAGTACTACCTTGATCCTGCAACTGGCCAGCTGGTAGAGGGTGAATGGGAGGGCAAGGATGTTGCAAGTGGTAGAGCGTACTATGCCGACCTAATTACGGATGAGCATACGGGCAAGAAAGGCTATAAGAGACTGATAATAGAGATCTCAAACGCTTACCCATGTTATCACGGCCATACGACGTTCATATTGCGTAACATCGGGACTGTGCCCATATATATAGCGAGATTCATCATAACCGGCGAGAAGAGGGACTCCACTGGAAGGAAGATATACGACCTACTATGGTACGACCCGAATGGAGATTACATAGGCGACCTTTACGAGGACGTTAACGGGAACGGAATAGTCGATGCCGGAGATATAAAGGTCATAAACCTAGTGATCACAAACGACCTCCCATGGCAACTGGATCCCTGTCACAGGAATAAGCTAGAGATGGATCTGCACTTTAAGCAAGAGGCCGAGGAATGCCATACCTACATAATAACGGTTGAAGTAGTAGGCGTGCAGTGGAACAAGCTAGACGAGTACTTAGGAGGATAGGCTACAAGAAGGAATACGAAAACACCTTTTTATTATTTATTTCCCCGCTCGTGGTGAGAAATATGAAAAGGCCCATGCTGATCTTAATTCTCTTGTTGGCCATCAGGACATTCTTATACGTATATAGACCTGGAGGATTGTTAGCTTATTTATTTCCATCCCTATGCTGGTTTACCTTAGCTATGGTGGTTATCACCACCTGGGGAACTTCGAATATCTTCTCGTCCTTTGATAGGAGCTTATCCCTAACGGCCCTATTGATCGCGCTTTTCCAAGTGGTATTGTTTATAGATGGAGGCCTCTTCACGAAGTTCGGTAGGAGCCCTATCGTGCTTACGCCGGTTACTGTGATGCTCAACACTATGATGATCACTACCCACATCATAGGCGTTGAGTTCTCAAGGGCCTATCTCCTCAGGGTCTATGGAAAAAAGAAGATAACGCTATCGCTACTCTTAATGTCGCTGTTCCATAGCCCGACTATAGCTCTAGTAAGCATGTTCCTCCCTTCTCCGAGGCCATTGATCTTGATAAAGTTCATGGGCTCGGACTTCCTGCCCGAGTTAGCCAAGAACTTATTGGCCTCATATCTCGCCTTCTTAGCTGGTCCATTGGCCTCCCTAGCCTATGTGGCTCCCCTTAAGATCTTCCAATGGTACTCGCCTATATTGCCCGATCTACCATGGTCACTTGAATCATTGATAGGCGTAATGGCACCGGTTATCGGCTTCATAGTAGTGGATTATATGGCTCCAACGGGCCTTCTAAGGAGGTTAGGCCTAAGGGTGGAATTTGACATGGCTCCAAGAAGAGGCAGGGGCTCCAGTCAAATATGGATGATTTTGATGGCCTTGATAGTACTATTAGGGGTATGGTTTAACACGGGTCTTCTAGGCGTATTCCCGAGTATAGCTATGAGTGGTAGCATGAGGCCCATCCTGGATGTAGGGGACGTAGCCATACTGATTAAAACCTCTGCGGACGAGATCAAGCTTGGGGACATAATTCAATATAGGACATCTGACGGTATGGTACTACATAGGGTAATAGCCATGAAGGATGGTTATTTCATAACCAAAGGGGATGCCTGTGGCTCCCCAGATCCAGATCCCGTGCATCCCTTCCGGGTCATGGGGAAGGTGATGATGATAATACCCAAAATAGGGTGGGCTTCAATAATGCTCAGAGGAGCCTTTAAAACAGTATGGACCTTCTTGACGTTAGATCTCAGGCTTACCTACATGATAAGCGCTTTCGCCTTATCCTTCGTCCTCACGCTTTACTTGCGTAAGCGTAAAGTCCATAGGAGGAGAAGGCGATTTATCTAGACTTCAGTTTTCTGTATAGTCTAAAGCATGACCGCCCTCAAGCTTAGCTTAATTCTCTATGCTCTTTAAGACCTCTTCGATTTGCGTTAGAACCTTCTTCCCTTTCTCTGTGGTCTTGTAAAGCCTCTGCTTATTCTCTCTCTTCTCGGTAAGGAGTTGCTTCCTGAGCAGTAGGGCCGCATATCTGTTGAAGACCCTGAAGTTTATCTTAGTATCATAAACTATCTTGGTCTTGGTCTTTCCGTTCAAGGCCATCTTCAATATATCCCTTATAATCTCCACTTTACCTCTCTTGATAACAGCTCCCCATGAATGTATGTCCTATAATGGGTTTAAGTATGACGAACATATGTTATAGATCTTTGAGACATAGTTAAAGTAGAGTTCCTGAACGTTTCCTTTCACTTCAATATGTTCTTCAGAGCCTTATATGATGAGAGAAACCTCTCACCTTTCTCCGTTATACGGTAAGCGTTCTCATCATCCTGCGTTATGAAGCCCCTAGCCACAAGTAAGCTTAAATACGCATTAAGCTGTCTCCAGTTTAGGTTCGCCTCATACATGATGTGGGTCTTCTTCTTTCCTTCCTTACCTATGACGTTGAGTATTCTCGCTATTATGTCCAGGGAGCTTCTCCTCTTCTCATTGTAGTTCCTGAGAGGCTCGTCGATCACAGTTTCCCCTAAAGGAGAATTCCTCTGACTAGTTAATAGTTTTATGAATTTGTTTTATATATGTTTTGTATATTGATATGACAGTCTTATATCTAGTCTAGCATTTCTAAAATTTGACTGTATATTTTCAACATTTCTCGGCCCTTAGCTGTTAATCTGTAAGTCTTATTACCTTCAAAATTGACTTCTTCTATAAGGCCTTTTTTAGTTAGATAGCTGAGATATTTCTTCAATTGTGCAAAATTTAAATTAGCCTTATACATAATGTGAGTCTTTCTTGGTCTCTCGGTAAGCACGATCCTAAGAATAGCCATCATTATATCCACATTATTTCTCCGGTTTTTCACGGTAAATCCGTTCATTAATATTCCTCGTTTTCTTTAAGAATTTAAAGACCATATATACTTTATGGAGTTAATTTATATACGTTAACTAGCTGATGTATGATATAACGCTAATTTATATAGTTTAATTTTAACGATGAAAGTTGATGCCTTTTTAGATATTTTTTTATCAACTCTAGACGATATTCTTGGCTTATAGCTAAGCGAATTTGCGCTATCCATACTAATTGATCTTCCTTATTGCTCAATATTGAATTATGGTTGTCTATCATTTGGACATGTTTACGGTTAAATGTTTCCAGGAGCTTTTACCGGACTTCGTCTAACGAGATGCAGGAATAAGACGCCACATATTCCAGCTTATGTGATAACATAGCTATGAAAAGCCTACGGCTCACGGATCCAAGTCAGTCGTCCTGGCCCTCTTCATTACATCCGAAGTTCCAGCGTTCATCATCCAGGCATCCCTATGTTTGAGGAGGCATAAATGCTTTATGGCACCTTAGACTGAGCCTTGAGCTTTCTATGTGGCTATAACGTTTATCTATTCCCTTATGATTAAGATATAATTTAATGATTGGGTTCATGAGGAAGATCTATGTAGGGTTTCTATCCCTCATAGAGGCCCTAAGTGGGAATAGGAACCTCCTTCTCCTCTTGATCATAGCGGTACAGCCTTATAATATATGGCGTTTCCTCTCATCGCTGGGCACGGTCGATGATGCTTTCATAGATTATACGCGTGCTTCGCTCATACTGGAGAGGGGATTAGAGGGGTTCTACGAGGAGCTTCGCGTTAAGGGCATGTGGGCCTCCCCCTATCCGCCATTAACTCTGACCCTTCTAGTCCTCTTGCGCCTTTTACTGCCAAGTCCTGGGGCGTTTCGCGCCTTCTTCTTTCTCCTAGAGTACGTCCTCTTATGGTCGCTCTATCTGGTCATCAAGCGCTATAACCCAAATTATGCCCTCCTCTCGCTTGCTCTCATCGCTATTCTGCCTTTGCAACGTATGGGAGGCCTCACCACCCTTCACCCTACAACTATTCTCATGGCCCTTACGGTAGTTCTAAGTCTCTTGGTCTATAAGACCTCTAAGCGTCTCTCATATGCACTATTATCCCTCTCCATGTGCCTCAAATGGTACACGTTACCTTCTCTTCCTCTTTCCCTCTTCCTCCTCAGATGGAGGGAGATGCTGAGCTTTTTAGAAATAGGCCTTCCCATATCCCTAATAGCCCTAGTGTTACCTCTATTCGTACTTCCGGACTACATGAAGATCTATGTGTATCACTTAGGCCTTAAGGGTAATTTGTGGGGTTTAGCTCACCTGATGTTTCCCGCTCTTTGGGGGCTCTCATCACTCCTAGTCACGGCTCTGGTTTTAAGGAGGCATCGCGTTAGCTCGTATGCCCAATTTGTCATCTGCGCGTTATGCATAGGCACTGGTGTAGCTGTGACCATGACGGGCTATATGAAGATAGCGGCTATGTGCTATATGCTCGGCTTCATCGCCGCCTATAGCAGGAATAGGATGCTATTGCTCATGCTATTATATCCCTTATTCTTGATGAGGCGTAGCCTCTTAAGTGGTCTCATTACGATATCCCTTGTCTTAATACTAGCGCTTAGGTTCAAGCCCCGTCCTCCTTGTTCATCTATTTGATCTAGGAGCCTTCCGCCTTAGCCTCCTTATGATGCGTTCCGCTTCCCACCTCGATATGAATGGGTCAGGTGTTATCCCGACTTTTTTGAGGGTCGCCTTTTGTTCTTCCGTTGCCAGATAACGCCCGTACCTATCCTTCATAAGGTCGGCGTGCTCTCTCATGAATTGGAGATAGGCCTTCCTACTCAATGCATCTGCCTCTGCGTTCTCCTCCCTAGGTACCCACTCTAGCTTCAATGACTTAAACTTAGAGGTCAAGACCTTAGCCCTTCGATGTAGGAGGAGTAGTCTAGGAGATCTGACGCTGTATATCCCCTGCATCTGCCTTATGATGAGCTGGCTATCCCCCTTGACCGTTATGTGCTCCTCTGTGAATCCGTTCCTTATCAGCCATTCTAGGGCCCTTATGAGCGCTGTGTACTCCGCTACGTTATTGGTGACATCATCCCCAAGGGCTCCTACGCCGATTACACCAGCCTCCTCATATAACTTCTCATGATCACGGTATACTATGAAGCCATACGTCGCCACGCCCCCTGGGTTAACAGGTTCGCAGAGACCATCGAAGTAAACGGTTATCATCAAGGCCATCTCCAGCTGGGATTGTATTAGCATTAGGGGCTTAAATCTGCTACCGTGAATTCCCTCGTTACAAGTGAATCCTGGGGTGAAGAGTGTCTTAGTGTTGATAATGCTTAAATGCTCTTGAACGAAAAGTGTCTGATCGTGGGATTATGAACCGCCTTAGGATAGGTTTTATAGGTTGTGGCGGCATCGCATCAGCCCACGCCGGGAGGTTGGCTAAATTTAACGATGTTGAGCTCGTGGCCTTTAGTGACATAGTGTTGGATAAAGCTAAGGCGTTCGCTAATAGATTCAAGGGAAAAGCGTATTCCGATTGGCATGAGATGCTGGATAAGGAGAAGCTAGACGTGGTCTTCATATGCCTCCCGCCATTTGCTCATAAGGATGAAGTCATGGTAGTGGCTGAGAAGGGAATTCACATGTATATCGAGAAGCCCATAGCCCTAGATATGAGGCTTGCAAGCGATATGGTGAGGGCCGTCGAGAAAAGCGGTGTTAAGAGCCAAGTTGGCTATCAGTTAAGGTTTGCTGCTGGCGTGGAGAAGGCTAAAAGGCTCATCGAGGAAGGTGCGGTGGGAACCATAGGCCTAGTTACAGGTAGATATTGGTGCCGCTTCATAAGGAAGGATTGGTGGATCGATAAAAGTAAGAGCGGTGGCCAGATAGTGGAGCAGTCCACCCACCTCTATGACATCATCAGGTGGCTCTGCGGGGATGTGGAGCGGGTTTACGCTGAGATGGATAGGCTCTTCTATAAGGATGTGCCCGGTATGACCATTGAGGATGTAAGCTGTGTCGTGCTTAGGTTCAAATCCGGAGCCGTCGGAGCGGTTACTGCTACTATCGGCGCCGTACCTAATTTCTGGTGGTTGAAGTGGACCGTCATAGGTAGGGATGCCACGCTGGAGAGTGAGGAACCCAATAGCTTGAAGGTATATCATAGCGCTGAGAAACCGCTCAGGATCGAGGAGTATAGGGAAATCGGTCGGGATCCCATGGTATTGGCTGAGAGGGATCTTATAGACGCTATCATTAATGATAGGCCGACCAGAACCCCTATAGCTGAGGGGGCTAAGACGCTAGAACTAACCTTAGCAGCCGTGAAGGCGGCGGAAAGCGGCAAGGCGATAACGTTATCCTCATAATTATGAATCCGTTTTCCAGCTTATTTCGAGATAGCACACTATAGCTGAGATCAGCTGAAGGGTGCTTTATATACGTATATCTCATAATCCTCGTCCTTAAAGTAGGGGCGCCATCCCTCGATGGGAAAAATGTAGGAGACTACTCGCGCGCCATCCTTAAGTTCTCGAGCGAGCTTGTGCTTAAGCCTGTTATTGGCGTATTGGCTGAGGTAAATAGTAACTACGTCTGCTCTGCTTAAGTCTACATCAAATAAGTTCCCGCGTAGCACCTCTATTTTACCCTCTAACCCCGATCTCCTCATCCTCCTCTTAGCTAACCATATCAGAAGTGGGTTAACTTCGATTCCTACGGCCCTCGCGCCATACTCTTTAGCTGCGGTTACGAGGATTCGCCCATCTCCACATCCTAGGTCGTATAGAATCTCTCCTGGTTTTAGAGAAGCCAGTTTCAACATTCTCCTAACGACCTTCATTGGGGTAGGGATATATATAGCGCACGGTACGCCCGTCTTCAACATGGTGATTATCAATATTAGTAGCAGGAATATGAGCGCGATAGCGAATATCGATGGGTTCGGCATTTCTACCTTAAGGGGTGTATAAGGCCTAAAGCTCTTAAGCTATGCTCTTCATCATATCTCCCAATCCGAGCTTCTTCCTTCCCCTAAGCCATAACTCACGTAAGAACTTACCAACTATAAGCCTATCATTACGGAGCATGGCATGAATCACGAGGTCTTCATCCATTTCTAAATCGTATTCCCTACCTATGATGTGCAAGACCGATTTAAGCACGAAATAGGCAGTTTCGGGAAACGGCATTAACCTAATTAGCGTCATGTAAACCAAACGCGGATTTTTAAGCAGGAGAGAGCCCAAGTTCTCGGAAATGCCGAATTCTCTTAATACGAATAGCTCTATGGTATATCTGAAGTTAGGGCCTAGGATCTCGTCCATTAACATGCAGAAAAATAAGCATTCATGCTTTAAGTACGCTTTCCTAGGCATTATTAGCACCCTTTAATGCTACATGATATGTCACACCTTTCATGAAGGGTGATATGAAAACGATTCTTATGCTTAACTGTCTTAAACAAATGATCCTCATTAGATGAAAATCAATGATATTTTTAGAAATCGTTAATACGGCGCTCCTTCAGCCCTTTAAGCGACTTCCTACCGTTAGTCCTTATAGTACCTTTCCTCATCCCTAGTTAGCTTGCTCTATTCATCTCTTCATAATTATGTGCCTTAAGGAATCTTAAGGCCTTAGGCGTCAGCTCATAAAGTACGACCCGTCTATTGAGTATATTAAGTCTCTTTATCAGGCCCATGCCCTCCATTTCCCTTAAGTGATGATATATCGTTGGAAGGGATAGAGTTAACGAGAGCTCATTCCTTAAGAACTTCCCGATTGCATAACCATGACCCCTCCCTCCCATCATCTCCATGGCTTTAAGTATGGCCAGTTTAGGCCTGGTGATGAATAGGTGCTTCTTACTCTTCGCGCTGATCAGAGTACGTATGATCTCAGGATCCTTAAGCCCTGAGCCCGTTATGATAGCAACTACTTGGTCATCTTCATCTATTAGGCCCTCTGCGATTAACTTGCGTATCGCCGCTATCGTAGATGCTGCAGCTGGTTCTGCTAGCACTCCCTCTTTCGAGGCGAGGTCCTTTACTGCGATTAACATCTCCTCATCGTTAACCCTAACGGCTAAACCCCGTGACTCCTTCACCGCATTATATGCCTCCCTTAGCTTATGCGGTTCGATGAAGACTAAGTCCCTAGCTATGGTTCCCTGAGGTCTTCTATGGGCTTCTCCGTCAAAGAGATCAACTAGGGGTGAGAAGGCCTCTGGCTGAACGGCTATGAGTCTTGGAAGCTTACCCTTTAACAGGCCTAATGACTTAAGCTCCTTCATGCCCTTCCATAACATGGATATATGCCCTCCTGTTCCCACGGGGACAGCGATCCAGGAGGGAGCCCTCCATGATAGTTCCTCTAATATCTCAAATATGGTGGTCTTCTCCCCTTCCAGGAGAAAGGGATTTGCCGAATCCACGTAATATGCGTCTGAATCCTCAAACGCCTCCATGTATGCCCTTCCTTGGGAGGAGGTCACGTGGATTTCAGCGCCGAGTGCCATAGCCTGGTAGAACTCCCCCCGTTCGATATCGGGAGAGCAATAGAACTTAACCTTCATACCGCCCTTAGCTCCATAAGCCGCCAAGGATACCGCCAAGTTACCGTTAACCGCACATGAGACTACCCTATGAACGCCATTTAAAATGGACACGAGTACCGTAGAGCCCCTATCCAGAAATGAACCTGTGGGGTTCGTCGTTTCGTTCTTCAACAACAATATAGGCCTACTCATTAAGTGGCGGGCCTCAACGAGTGGCGTTCCTCCTTCACCTAGTGAAAGGGGGACCAAATTGGTCGAATATGGCAAGAGGGCCTTATACGCCCAGACGTTCATTCTTCGTGGGGCAAACCACCCTTCGACCTCCTCCCGTAGAGCGCGATAATCATACTCTATTTCGAAGAAACTTCCGCATGAGGGACATCGTATCTCATGGAGGTCAATGGGTTTCCTGAGGCCGCAGAGGGGGCACTTAAACCCAGTTATGTGTTCGTTAAATATCTTCGACATATTCACGATATCCATCCCTCAGTTTATCCATAAAGAGATATCATTATTATAATCAATATATTTATGTAGTAAAGCTTTTGTACTCGTCCCTTTCAAGCTTCGGTCCGAGGCACGTTATCATGAAGGGCGACAAATCTAAAGTAGAGGCCACACCCCTTAAAATTAGCGCGCGTGAGATAGCGTATACTTCCATGGCTACGGCCCTGGTGTACTTGGCTACGTCGATATCGGTGCCCATGCCCCCTCCTTTAGGCGTATGGCACTGTGGAGACCTAGCGGCCTTCATAATAGGTATAATGTTCGGTAAGTTCACGGCGACGTTCTCTGCAGGCGTTGGAGCGACCCTTTTTGACATATGGAACCCTCTATGGGGGAGTCGCTTCATAACATGGGCTCCGGCGACCATAGTGATACGTTCGTTCATGGGGTTCCTGCTTTCCTCTTTAAGGGGGGTCTTTAGCAAGAACAGACGCCTCTCAGAGGTCTTAGCGATGATAATAGCGTCGACGGAGAAAAACCTCGCTTATTTCGCGTATGACTATGCACTTTTCGGCCCTGTGGCCTATCTAGACATCATAACGTTCTTCCCCGAAACCTTCGTGACGGTCTTGGTCTCGATACCTTTATTGGCCGCTGTAAGGAAGGCTTTAGGTAGGGAATACATACAACCACCTGAAGGAGGTTAGGATGGTGGGCGCTAAGGGTTTATGGATAGTGGATTTTCATACGCATCTCGGGGACTTTCCACTATTTAACGTTAGATTAAACGCTGAGGAGCTTATAGATTTGATGAACGCCAATGGCATAGAGCGAGCAGTGGTCTTCAGCCTACCGAACGAGCTAACCTTAAACGCCGTTAAGAGGTATCCCGACAGGCTTCTTGGCTTCGTATGGGTCAATCCCAAGGAAGAAGCCTCTGTTTCCCTAGTGCGTAAGGCGGTAAACGAATGGGGTTTTCGAGGAGTGAAGCTTCACCCCCTCATAGATGGATATCTCCCCGATGACCCGATAGTGTACCCTATAATGGAGGAGGCGTCAAGGTTGAGGATCCCGGTCATATTCCACTCCGGCCATCCCCCATGGAGCCTTCCCTGGCATTATGGTAATTTGGCCGATAGGTTCCCCGACGTCACGATAGTGCTAGGGCATATGGGGCACGGACATATAGTCTACATAAACGCATCCATAGACATCGCTAGGAAACATGAAAACGTAGTGCTCGAGACATCCGGCATGCCCATGCATAGTAAGATTAAGGAAGCAGTAGAGCGGGTAGGCGTTACCCGAGTGGTCTATGGCTCTGATGCTCCTTTCGGCCATCCCGCCTTCGAAATTCTCAAGGTCAAGGTTTCTGGCCTTACAGATGAGGAGCTAAGGATGGTCCTCAGGGAAAACGCTTTAAAGCTCCTAAGCTCGGGATCCGGGTAAGCCTTCATCCTTTCACATATTTTCTTACTCTATGTTCGCATGTCTGCGTATCAGGTCTATCTCACGTTTATTGAAAATCTGCATTAACCTAGTTATCACGGAGTCGAGGAAGACCAGGGTAGATAACTCGAATAACGTGCCTAGGGGGGTTAGCGGCTCGTGCTCGCCCATTAATTGCCTGACCTGATAATCCTCCCTTCTAGCCTTAACTCTGCCCTTGATCCTGACTATACAGTCAGCTATCTTAGCCAATGGTGAATCCGTGAAGGAGGTCGCAACCGCTATTCTAGCTCCGAGCTTTTTAGCTGTCTGAGCGGCCGTTAAGGTGGATAGCGTCTCACCGGATCCTGATATGGCGATGAGCAGATCCCCAGGCCTTATCGGAGGCGTTATCGTCTCCCCTATCACATAGACGTTTAGGCCTAGGTGCATGAGCCTCATCGCAAAAGCGCGGGCTACGAGGCCGCTTCTACCCGCACCTACGACGAATATGTTCCTTGAGTGTATCACCTCATTAATAAATGCCTTAGCTTCATTCTCATCGATTTCGGAGATCGTGTCCTCTATTTTCTTAACTATTTGTAACGCGATATCCTTAACCATGTTTATCCCCAAGGGATCTTAGGATCCTCCTAACGGCTTCCTCCGGGTTGGGCGACTTAGTTATGAAGCCGCCCACTATCACTATGCTTACGTTAAGGTCTCTGAGTATTATAATGTTCCTATCGTTTATCCCCCCCGCTATAGCCAAAGGAGTCCTTATTTTCCCAGAGAGATTACGTACGTCCTCAAAGGGATCCAATCCGATGGATTGCTCATCGATCCCAGTGTGAACCAATATGTAGTCAACTCCTAGTGCTTCGAGCTCCTTAGCTCTTCTGAGCTTATCCTTGACCAGCATGAGGTCGGCCATGACCTTTCCCTTATATTCCCTCGCGGCCTTCATGGCTGCTTTTATGGTAGTATCGGAAGCTAAGCCTAGGACCGTCACTATGTCTGCGCCATGTCTAAACGCCATCTCGGCTTCTACATAGCCTACATCCGCTATCTTCATATCCGCTACAATGGGCACACTAGGAAATCTTTCATGAAGCTCCTTAACGGCCTTCATGCCGTTGTACTTTATAAGCGGCGTTCCAGCCTCTATTATGTCCGCTCCGCCCTTCAAGGCTTTTTCGGCTATCGTAATTGCCTCATCTAGGTTCAGGAGATCTAACGCTACCTGTAACTTCACGTATCCACACCTTGTTTAACCTGGTTCTTTCTTTTGCGCTTATGTTAGCTATGGAAATGCGTGATATAGGCATTATGTCTGTTAAATGATGTAAAATAATACAAATCGCTATTTTGCATATTAACAAAATTTTCCAGTCTATGTTTCATTACAAATGATGCATGACACAGTGCTAATCTGCCATCAGACAACGATATAAGTCATCATTAATTAGAGATCAAGAGCTGATCCCTTTTTGTTGTGGATAATGTTTTAATAATTGCATGATGTTATGTCTTTTAGTAAAGGTGTTATCTAATGTCCAATTCCAGCATGACGTTATTCTTTCCCCGTCATACTGGACGCATGCTCATAGTTCCTCCTGGAAGGGTCATTTATGGCATCTCCCTGAAGGGCTCATGTACTATGGAAACAGTATATGATGTACTAGATGTCTTGCGAAAGCGTAACCTAGCAGTGCTTCAGGTCACGGGTTCAGCCCCGCTACTCCGAGACGGAGATACCCTTATAACGCTCTTTCTAGACTTCACGAACTCCAAATCAAGGCCCGAGACAGTCGCCTCAGATCTGCTTAAGCTAAAGTGTATTAAGCAGGTCTTCATCTTAAAGCCCGTAGGAGATCTACTAATCGACGAATATCATTTTCCCTTAATAGTAGGTAACGAGCGAGTGATACTCCTGAGCATGAGTTGGCTGAGAGCGATGCTTCGTAAGACCCGGGAGGAATTCGGGGATGGAGTGGAGGCGTTCTTCTATCATCAAGGGCGTATGCTTGGGGAGGCCATCTATGACATTATAAACGAGTTCTCCCGTGGTGACCGTAATGAGTTCTTGAGGCTCTGCGAATTGTTTTTCCTTGTTTACGGTATGGGGATCTTGAGGATAGTGGAATTCAAGCCCGATATCCCGTTGATTAGAGTGCGAATCCATCATAATTTCGAGTGCGAACTCGGTAAAGGATCGGGGAGGCCTTATAGCCATCTAGTTAGGGGCATCATAGCTGGCATCTCTAGCCGTTTTCTCAATGTAAAGCTGATGGCAATTGAGGAGAAATGCATAGCTAAGGGAGATCCGTTCTGTGAGTTCAAGGTGATACGAGAGGAAGAATGACGTGTCCTACATGACATAAAGTTGGACGGCCTGTTAGTTATTCTTAAGGCCTCTCTAATGTCCTCCATGCGTCCCGTGAATGACGTCGGAACCTCAAAAACGTGCTTATGAGCTCAGGTAAATGACATGTGATGTACTTAGGGGTAAGTCATCTTCGTCAACAATCCCTTAAGGGTCTCAGCTATGAAGGCTATCTGTTCCTCGCTTACCTGAGGATGCACGGGAAGTGAGAGCACAGTCTTAGCGGCGTGTTCCGAATTCGGTAGATGTTCTTTGGAATACCCCATCCTCGCGTAAAGGGGTAACTTATGCAATGGTGTAGGGTAATAGGCGACAGTACCTATACCGGCCTTCCTAAGCTCCATCAGTAATCGGTCCCTATTATGCTTATTCACTCGGATCGTATAGAGGTACCAATTATGGGTGAACTCCTTGGGTTCGCTGGGGAGTATTATCTCCTCGTTCTCTTCAAGCTTCTCCGTAAGTAAGCTCGCATTCCTCCTCCTCATCCTGAGGAACTCGCTTATGCGTTCCATCTGGACGACGCCTATGGCTGCGGCTATTTCCGTCATCCTGAGATTAGCGCCTAATATGACAGTATCATATCCCTTAATCTGGCCATGCGTCCTTATCATCCTTAACTTCTCAGCTAATTCATCATCGTTCGTGGTGACCATGCCTCCCTCTCCAGTAGTTATGATCTTGCTAGGATAGAAACTAAATGCGGCCATATGGCCTAATGATCCTGCCTTTTTACCCTTATAGGCTGAGCCATGCGCTTGACACGCGTCCTCTATAACTATAAGGTCATGCTCTTCCGCTAACTCCATGAGAGGGTCCATATCTGCTGGAAGGCCATAGAGGTGAACAGGGATTATCGCCCTAGTACGATCCGTTATCTTCCGCCTCACAGCCTCTACGTCAATGTTATATGTAGTGAGGTCTATATCAACGAAAACAGGCTTAGCTCCTACCATGAGAACTACGTTAGCTGTGGCGACGAACGTAAAGGCGGGTACTATAACCTCATCTCCTGGCCCTATCCCCGCTGCTAGTAGCGCTGCATATAGGGCCGCTGTCCCCGAATTAACGGCTATAGCATGCTTTACTCCAATGAACCTTGCAAATACTTCCTCAAACCTCCTGACCATAGGTCCGCCCTGAGGGCTAGGGTTCGTTAAAATGCCCGATTCAAGGACTCTGGTAACCGCCTCAATCTCCTCTCTTCCCAGTACGGGTTTATTTATGGGTATCATAGGTTCCGCTCTCCTCTATTAAACTATATGCTAGTTTAATTAAGTTTATTGTGTTATAAGATAACAATTAAGGTAAAATTACGTTTCTCAAACCTCAACGCATCCAGAAGAGCGGGCTAACTAAGGCCTATGACTCAGCGCCCTTTCGCCATGCCCCATTTCGCTTTCGTATTAGCCTAACTATGAAGGGTATCGCCAGAAGGTTGCCCAATCCCGAGATCGCGAATAGCTGTCTCATACGCCCTAACTGCCACATGTAACCACCTATGATAGGGGAGGGCAATGTGCCTAGCCCGACTAGTGTATCTGCTAGGCCATTGACGCTGGCTACCATGCCCTCCGGCGAGTACATGGAGAGTAAAGCCCTTCTAGCTGGCATATCGAGGGCGAAAGACAAGCCAAAGAGAACCATGACTATCATAGCAGTCACGAAATCCTTAGTCTGGCCATAGATAGCATAGAGGATGCCTGTTGCCATAACGTGAATCAAAAGCAATTTATCCCCACCTATCCTATCCGCTATTTTCCCACAGACTATCTGAGACGCGAGCTGGCCAAGTGATCTCACCCCTATCAGTAAGCTCACCTTGCTTTCACTTAGGAATAATGCCTCCTTGGCGAACAAGGTGATGAAGGGAACCGCTATGAAGACGAAGCTATCGTGAAAGAATATGGCTATCATGAGGCTCCTTAACTCGCCCTCTTCTAACAGCAGTCTCTTCATGCTCCTAATGCTATTTAGCATCCTATCCTCCTCCTTAAGATAGGGAGGAAGAGAGGGCAGAAATGCTAACGTCATAATCGCTCCTATCATGAACGAAAGCGAGCCTAAACCATATAGCGCCTCATATCCATATGTTTCCACTATTGGACCCGAAGCGAAGGTGCCTACGGTGCTAAGGAGCTGGTTCGTGAAGTAGTAAATGCTATAGGCGGTAGCTCTCGTTTCTAGGTCGGATGAGTATGCTATAATGGCTATAGCCGATTGCGCGAAAAAGCCCATCATGAGACCGTAGAGTAACGCTATGCCCATTATGCTGAGGGGATCTTTAGCTGAGGGCATGAGTAGCAGAAGCGTGCTGCTTATGGCTAATGAAGCTGTTATCAGCTTCCTTTTATCATA
>JAGGXX010000029.1 GCA_021162845.1 Thermoprotei archaeon
AGATAATCTTCCATCTCCCTGTTATGCATTTCCATCAGTTATGAAGTCCCCGCGGCCCAGAGATTAATTAAGAAGTTCATCACCTTTTTGGCCATTGAATGATAAACATTTAGTCGTATGTAAAAGGTTAAGGATTTATAAGGCATTGTCATTCACCTTAACTCCTAGTTTAAGGAGAACTCCCTCCGCTATCTCCTTTGCCCTAAGAGCATCTCTCCGTGCTTCTTGGGCATGTTCTTCTCTGTAAATATCAGCTGGAGTAAGGCCTAAAGAAGGCTCACCATAGCTCGCCCTCCCGTGTTCAGGAGCGTATCTGTGTACCAAATCCACTAACTCCAATATTACATCCCTTACGCTCATCGGGAGCTCGTTAATTATCGATCTCAGCTGAGGCGATGGATCGTGGGTCCATGAGGGTTCTTGGAACAATGATATTAACGCTTTAGCGAAATTTTCAATTGCCATCTGGAAGAACGTGACTGCCCCAGCCCAGTCCTCGAGCTTAAGGAGTAGCTCTCTCCTCCTAAGATGATCAAGAGCTAGCTTCAGTCTGTACAGGGCTTCTTCCCTAGGATTGATGCTCAAATTATCCGGACCTCCTTCATGGGCTCTGGGAACACCCAATGATATGTCCGTCCATCAGGGCACCTAACCCGTCTTAACCCCACCTTAGCAATTCTCTTCCTCACCTGCCTTAGGAAGGCTTCAAGGCCCCTAGTCCTATCAAGGAGTATCACTGCATCCCAGTAAATATTAAGTAGTAGCGGTGATATGTGCTTCGGCTTTAGGAAGTTCTTTATGTCCATGTCTATTAACGTTATGGCGGGCCACATGTCGGAAATTAGCGAGTGCACTGCATGGTATAGCTTTCTCCTGCGGTATATGGGGTCCTTCTCCGGGTAATCTTCATGAAGGACCAATATGTCTATATCACTTCTCTGATGAGCTTCGCCTCTAGCCAGGGAGCCGAAGAGTAGAATTGCCTTTACAAAGGGATCGTCCAGCTTAGAGATTCTTCGTCTTAGGGCCTCAATAGTCACCCTATGGATGGTCATCTCCCCATCATGCTTCCCTTTCAAGTCAACCTCTAATATATCTTTATCCCATCCTTTCAGGCGAAGGGCTGGTCTTATTTTATAAGGAAATGATGGATAAGTTATCCTTAATACCTGAACGAGCGATATTAACGCTACTTGTATGGAGTTTGATTCTTGAAATTATCATTATAGCTTATTTTTGCTCATCATCTCAAACAGGAAAGTTTGAATTTACTTATACGCTCTTCCTACTTTTAATAACGATTTTGTCCTTAGCTTTTATGATAGTTCGTCTTGTAAGGAGGACCCATAAGTTAAGAACTTTTAGATATTAAGTCCGCATGAATTTAAACTTATTCAAGTAACTAAACCTTTATGACTAAGCTTTATTCATAAAAAGATATACCTAAAAGCTTATAAGCTATAATATGTTCGGTAACTAAGGGGCGTCTTCCTTGAACCCTTTTATCAGATTCGTGCTTAGACGGGCTGTGTTCATATTACTGACTTACATGCTGTTCCTAACAGTGGTGTTTCTATTGCCAAGGATCATACCTGGAAATCCCCTCTCGATGTTAATGGCGAGGCTTCTCCAGCAGGCCAGGGCTAACCCTGAGCTCATAGAGTCCGCGTACAAACGATTCATGGAGGAGCTCGGCTTCGATAAGCCCTGGCATGTGCAGTACATGAAATTCATAGTGAATACCCTAAAAGAAGATCTAGGCACGTCGATAGCCTTTTACCCTCGTAAGGTCATGGATCTCATAGCCTCTTATCTCCCTTGGTTCTTAGGATTGTTAATACGGGCAACGCTCATCTCGTGGATCCTAAGGAATCTCCTTGGAGCCCTAGCAGCCTACAAGAGGAGAACTATAATCGATAACGCGCTCTTGACAGTGTTCCTTACATTATCCCAGATGTTTATTTCCCCCCTCCGCATGGATGGCCATTAATCCCGCTCTTCTACATAGCTAAGAAGGGCGAAACGCTGACTTACCCCGAATGGATAAATAAGCTGAAGTTCATATCTTCGAAGATATTCGAAGATCTGAGAAAGACCATAGTCGCTACCGCTCCTGCTACGTTAGCGGAAAGGATAGCCGGATTGACGTCCAGGGTAGAAACTATAGAATCAGAACTGAGCTCATTAAGGGATGAGCTCACGTCGATCTCGAGCAAAATAGATACGGTATCGAGCACCGTAGAGTCGATTCAGGAGAGAGTCACGGGGCTTCCCTCAGCTGCTGAGATGGAGGCCCTTAGAGGCCAGGTCTCCAGCCTATCCTCGATTGCATATGGTAGCATGGCAATAGCGATAATAGCGATAATAAGGAGGCCAAAGGCAACGGGAGCATGAGATAATCTTTCTTTATAAAATTAATTTTTCTTAATAAATTAATAGAAATTAGATAATTATTAATTATTTCCTTAACTATGATGAAAAGGAAGATCGAACTTAAATTTAAACCTCTAGGATATCAAAACGCATTAAGCGTCCTAGATCCTTCAACTCTTGGATATAGTCCCCATACACCATTGCTAAGTGATGACCGAAATCCGCCTCCTCATGAAATAGCTTCCTCACGTTAGGGACCTTGATGAGCGCCCTTAGGCTACATCCCATTTCATCGAAACCTCCACATCCCACTATCTTGCCCCTTGTTACCAGTAGCCTAGTCGCCGTGGGATCGAATCTAGCAAGAGTCACCACCTCGCCCTTATCCCTTGAGAAATCATAGCGAATCGTCGCTCCCCAGCCTCCGAGTGTGAAGTTCCTTATCTCATAGGGGAGATCAGGCCCGTCAATTCCCTTCATCTTCAGCCCTGGTACGTCATGATGTAAGGCCATTACGTTCTCCTCCTCATCGACTATGTATGAATTGCCCATGTACGCTGATTTCCTTGATATGTACATTAACAGCATCATGGCTAATAACACGCTTATGTCGCCCTCACAGGCTGACGGATAACCTTCATCCTTCAAAAGGCTATGCGCTAGACAGAAAGTTACTCGCTTCTCGGCGGGAATCCTCTTAGCGCATATCTCAAAGCATGGTATGACGAAGGCGTTACACCGATATCTCCTCATTAAGTTTTTGACCGCTATGTAAAAGCCGACCGATCGGAGCACGTATTCCCCTTCCATGTGGACTCTTTCAGCATTGTTAATTAACTTGTCTGTCCTCTCCTCAGCCTTAATTCGATAGGGCTCATTTCGGAGGACCCTATCCATTTCTTCGAATATTTCCTCAGGTGATATGCATCTATAATCTAACCCGAACTTAGCCCGAACGCCCTCTAGGTCCCAGATACTGCTTACCACACCTACAGGCAATGCCCCTCCATATGTAGCTATCAGGATTCGCGTATGTCGAACGGCCTTTCTAACCCTTAACAACGAGGTTAGGTACCTTAGCTCTTTCATATCTAAAGGCGCGTATCCCTCAAGCCCCCTAGCCTTCAGGTAAGCTGCCATATCGACGTTCATCACCTGTCCGAGCATGGCCACAGGCTTCCTATAACGCTCAGCTATCTTGACCGCTGGATACTGCGATAGGCCCCCTAAATGGCTTATTAGGAATAGATCTACCTCTTTTAGGTCCCCCTCTAGCTTCTTAAACTCCTCCTCGGGTATCACCCAGTCGTCTCCCCACTCCATGTACACTGGCTCCAGTACCTCAACTTCGCGTGAGGCCAGACCTCGCTTTACCTCTTCACAGAACCTCTCAAATAGCTTCATGCCCCTCTTCCTCTCGGCCTCAGGGCTCAGCGTCTTCTCATCGCCAACCCTGCATGGGCCTTCATAAGCACCGCTGTGTATAAGCTGAGCGAAAACTGGCTTGACCTTTAGCCTTATATCGATAGCTTTTAAATAACCCTCCTGGGTCACCTAAACACCATATGCTATCTATGTTGGGCAAAGCGTATAAGACTTCATGCCTCGCGATAACCGTACTAATATACTATACCAGCCGCTATAGGCATACCGACAGGTATTGGCATGGACATGCTACTAGCGGCTATAGCGGGAGCGATAAGGTTCTTCGTACCATATTAAGATGTTCATTAGTATGCTTATTTCTATCCCATAGGAATGTTCGTAATGCAGGGTGATGGAATGGATGCTGGTACATAATGAGGATTAGTATGGTATGCTAATGCGGAGCACCTTTCTAATCTTTAAAGTTTAAAGAAGTAATATTATTAAAATAACTTTTAACAATCAATATTTAAGGAGATTTGTTTTACAAAAACCTACATCATAATACTAACGAAGGATCTCTACGTATCTTTCTCCCTTCTAATATGGCTTCGATATAAAATTTTATCTATCTTTTGATGACTTAAATTATTTATTGGGAGTTCATTAATGAGCCTTCAGGTTAAGGAAGGGTATGTAATAGTTAATGGAAAACGAATTCCACTTTTAAGTGGTGAATTTCACTATTGGCGAGTGCCTAAGGAGAACTGGCGTAAGGTATTAATGAGAATTAAGGAACTGGGCCTGGATCTTGTCTCCTCATATGTGCCATGGAACTACCATGAAGTGAGTAAAGGTAAGTATGATTTTAAAGGTGAGACTAGCCCTCAGAGGGACTTGGACGGTTTCCTAAGCTTGACTGAAGAACTAGGCTTTCTAGTTCTAATAAGACCAGGCCCCTACATATACTCGGAGTGGCCGAATGCCGGACCGCCAGATTACGCCGTAAGATATCATAGGCTACATGACGAATTCTTTAAGAGTGCTGAACCTTACATACGGGCGGTTTCAGAGATCATAAGTCCTCATCAGCACACTAGAGGTGGTAATGTAGTACTGTTGCAAGTGGATAACGAGATAGATCCTTGGACGCCTCGCTATGGCAGACAACTGGGCTTAAGAGGAGAACCAGGCTTATTCCATGAGTGGCTTAAGGAGAAGTACGAATCCGTGGAGAACCTTAACAGAGCATGGGGGACTCGCTATAGGAAGATAACCGAAGCGAGACCGCTTGAAATTCCACCTCCTTCAAGGAAATTCCCTGAGCTGAGGAGATATTTAGATTTCTGTGAGTTCAGGGAGTGGTGCGTGGTTCAAATAGCAAAGAGGCTAACTAAGATGTTCAGGGATTATGGGATAGAGATTCCCGTGTACTTTAATACTTACCCAACTCTCGGCACTCCACAGAACTTCATTAAGCTTAAGGAGATGGCTGACCTTATCGGAATAGATATTTACATGCCTAACATGGTTCCGTGGGATTCCCTTCTCCATCTCTCAGCCATAGTGAGGTACATGCGCGCCTCCATAGGGTTCGCTTGGTCAGCGGAATTCGGGAGTGGTATTTGGCATGACTGGCACTATAAGACTGGCGTCATAGGTCCTGGACACCATCGATATATGGCGCTCTTAGCGATGATGTTCGGCTTAGTTGGGTGGAACTGGTATATGCTCGTTAATAGGGATAACTGGTATTTCAGCCCAATTAATGAATGGGGTAGGGCGCGCTGGGAACTCTGGGATGATTTCAAGTACGTTATTGAAGTTTACAAGGAAGTTATGCCGGTTAATCTCGAAAAGCTAACGGAGACTACCCTAGTCCTCCCGAGGAGCCTAGCATATAATTTAAGGGATGACCTCTGGAATGCTACCTTCTCCAGCCTTCACAAAGCTGGAATAGATTTTGAGCTCTACGTCCCAGAAAGCGGTAGGTACGCCAAGAAGCTGATCATATACTCCGGTCCAGAATTCCTTAAGGAATCCCAGCAAGAACTGTTAATGAAGGAGGTAAAGAAGGGTGCTACATTGGTATTCATGAATTATGCCCCTAAGCTTAGTGATGAGGGAGGTTCCACGGAAGTTTTTAAGGGCTATGTTCCCGAGGTGGCTGGTGTATACAGCGTACCTGGCAGATATGAGGTTAAGCTAAGCGGAAAATCGGATATCATAACTAGCGAGTACGTAGTTGCCTATGAAGAAGTAGGAGGTGAGCCCATAATCGCCGAACGATATGAGTTAAGGCGTGGGAGGGAGGAAGAAGACATTATAGACGTTGAGGTAGTTAAGGGCGAAAGGTATGTGATAGGTTATGTTACTAAATGCGGTAACGGAAGGATAGTCACTATAGGCTTAACCCCCTCACCTAAGCTCCTGATCTTCCTCCACGATGCCCTTAACGTGCCTTTATACGTTAGACCTGAAGTAAGCAATATCCTGGCAGCTCTCTATAGAGACGATGGCTCCTACTACCTCTTCGTGGCGAATGTAAGTAATGAGGAGAAGGGAGCTATAATTCATTTAGATACCGATAGTCTGGGAATATCGGGTAATGTTGTAAGAGTAGAGGAGGTGAGAGGTGGTGAGGTTCTTAAGGGAAGTCCCGAAATATTAAGGAGACTGACCTTTTGGATTCCTGCAAAAAGCATTAAGGTCTTCAGGATAACACCATCTGGATAGAGTGTGCTAGCTACCTTAGTGTTTTTCATGATTGTTATCACGTGTCACTGCACCTTCATTTAGCCCACCCTTGCGATAGCTAATACCACCTTCTCCCTGGGCTTCATTACTAGACCCTAGGGAATGTAATGCATAATCATAATAAAGGTGTGCCGATAATATTATGGGTGGTTAGTGTAATCTGATAGGTGGATGGATTAGCTTGAACTTATTATACTATATGTATTACCTCCTAGCGTTTGCGTTATGTTTATTAGCATGTCAACTTCTATCCAATAGGAAATAATCACAATTAAATGTTATGAACTTTATTGATCGATCTAGGTAATCGTACTTGGCTTGCTTACTTATTTTGCCTCTCTTTATGATGTCTCTAGCTCATTGCGTGAAACGTTTCAGTAAGAGCCATGTGAAAACAGCATCGCGCGAAAATTCACGCAATAAAAGCGCTACAACTAGCATATCCTCCCTTTAATTCATGGATAACTAGCTTCTTTTACGTTGACTTCTCCTCGAGGCACTTCATGACCTCCTCCACCTCAAACCCTCCTCGAGCATTATTAGGTAGTTCTTGACTGGCACGTAGTTGGCGATAGTATTACCAGAGCCTAGTGCATACCCTCCTCCAGGCATACACCTCTCAAGTATGAACCTTACATAACTCCTAAGCCTTCCTTCATCATACCTCGCTAACTTATCCATGTCCACTCCCCCTAGAGTAGCTATCCTCCTGCCGTACCTCTCCTTAAACTCCCACACGGGCATGATGACGTCCTGAAATGAGTGGAAGGCGTCTATCCTCACGTCTTCGATCAAATCCTCCATCACCGCGTATACGTTGCCGCAGGAGTGGAACCAGAACTGCCTACCATGCCCATGGGCGAGCTCAGAGTATTTCCTATACCACGGCATGACGAGCTCCCTCAACACCTCGGGCCTCACGTCTAGGCCTGTCTTATAACCTAGATCATCAGCGTGGAATATGGCCCCCACGCATTCGAAGGAGAGGGCCCTCCTGTAGAGGTCATATACTATCCGTCCCCACCTATCGAAGACGGCCTTCACTAAATCTGGTTCGGAGTAGAGTAGCTTGAATAGGCCGGCCCTTCCTAGGAGGTTCTCACCTATGAACTCGTATAGGGTGGAAGTGATGGTGATCTTCATACCCTCGGGCAGGATCTCGGAGACGAAGCCGAAGAACTCCTCTATGTTAGCCCTCTCAGCCCTATCCCATGGGTACCTCTCGAGGTCATCCCACGAGGCTATGATCCCTATCCCTTCCTCGACCCAGATCCTCTCCCCTCTTGAGAGAACCGCTGTATCCCTGGCCTTCCTGAACTTCCTAGGCATCTCAGGTATGGGCAACCCTACTGGGGCATAATCATATCCCATCCGATAATAGAAGTTCACGTGCTCAGAGAGTCGCTTCTCCCAATCAGCTAATCGTCTTCCCTTGGTTGAGGGTAATTCTCTCATCCCCGGTGTCATCAGGTTATCGAATATATATCTCATGACCTCGTAATCCACGCCCAGCTCTACGAAGTGAACCTTATCTGGCTCTTCCTCCTTCTTCAAGACCTTAAGGAGCTTATCGAAGTCTGGCTCAGGCTTCTCTAAGGGAATTAAACTACTTGCTCCCACGGAGGCATCCCTCTCCTGTGTTAGGCTACCATAAGTTATGAGTAATGGAATATTAATTTAACTAGCATCTATATGTATATAGGTAGTTATAAAAAGGTCTTATTTTTCATTCATCTTTAGTAAGGCATGAAGTATCTAACCATGTAAGATATAGAGCTCATCAAGACCATGAGTGCATACCCCGCTATGTAGCCGAAGACAAATGGCATGCAGCAGTCCTCATACACGCGCCTACCGCCTATTCTCAGCACTGGATACTTCACTATCCAGGTTATCGTGAATATTGTACCTACACCCCACCAAGAGGCGTTCCAGCCGCTCATGACTAGGCAACCTCCTATCGGGTCTAGTGGGAACTGAACGTATCTGATCTTAACCATGGATCATATAACGGCTATTATAGCACCTGCTAATACCTAGGATTCCCATGGGTATTAGTAGCTACCCAAAAGGCAAAAGCTGATCTTATATTAAGTGGTGGATACGGCATAAACTCCGTCTATTTCGAGGAATTTGAAAAGAGGCTCAGCTTAGCGGATCTAGATGTGATAGCGGAGGATGAAGTAGATGTTAGTGAGTTATTGGCTAAACTAAATGATATTACGCTGAGAAATCGAAAGTCTTTACATCCCCTTACAGTCTCCAGCAGATAACTGCAGAAGATAACCCAGCAGATAACTGTGTTTCTGCCAAATGATATTAAAGAAACCCAGCAGATAACTGCGTAAGGGAATGAGACAACCAATAGCTTTTTCTGGTAGAGCACTATTGGCTGACTGGTGGTATTGGACAAAGAAGATAGCTAGGGAACAGAGTAGGGTAGCTAAGATAAACAAGGCTAGGACTTCAAGAAAAATTAGGAAAATGTATAGGATTAGGCAGAGGAGGTTTAGACATGCGGTAAACGCTATGATCAAGATGTTAGTGGAGTACGCATCTAGGAATGATATCTCGAAGATAGTGGTTGGAAACCTAAAAGGAGTTAGAAACAACCATAAGAAGAACAGGAGGGTCAGCTCTATGGTAAACAACTTCTGGAGCTTCAGATGGATAATCCAGAGACTTAAGGAGAAAGCAGAAGAGTATGGAATAGAAGTAGAGGAGGTTAATGAGCATAAGACATCCAGTATTTGTCCGTTCTGTAGAACAAAGGGTATTAGGAAGTATAGAGGTCTTTTCTACTGCTCCATGTGCAGGAAGGTGATGAATGCGGATGTGGTAGGTGTCTTGAATATAGCTAAAAAGGATGGAACCATAATCCCGAGCCCCTCTTTGAGGGGTAGGGATAACGGGGTCGTGACAGACCCCTTGCTCCTAAGGTGGGATGGATGTGGGTGGGAGCCTAGAAGGGCTGTGAGCACCCGAAGGATGAGCACCTTAGAAGCAAGAATCTCCCCACTTAAGTGGGGAGAGTGTCAAAGAGAATTATGCGGTATCATATCTTAAAGAGGCGATAAAGCATTTCATAAATAATAGGGAAATACATAATGCTGTCAAGACGATAATCGACCTTAGAGTGGCGAAATATGTAGATAGAACAAAGGAACTTAAACCTTATATTGAGGAAATGCTATCAAAGCCGGAATACGCTGAAGAGTATGAGAGGGGAAGAGAATCATGGCGTTTCGCGCTTTTGAAAAGAAAATATCCTACATTAAGGGATCTCATAGCTACATGGTTTAAGTAATAGTATGAGCTAGATATTAGGCTTCATAAGTAGGAAGGCATTAGAACTCAAGGATAACGCTCTTTTAAGCTTGATTACTTTAATGAACCTAAAAAGCCATGAGAGTGGCTCGCTCTAATGGACATGTCTCTTGAAGGTAAGTGTCTGCCCCGTGGGCCTACAGGGGCTTCATGGGGACTCGGGGTTAAGAGCTTTCGGGTTTCGGGGAGTGCCATGGGAATCCTCGAGGACCTCCCCTCTATAGAAGTAAAGCCCAGTGGCTCTTATTTTAGTAATTGCCATATTACATCAGGATAAGAGCTCTTGGGCGTGATCGGGTTGAGGGGTAGGAGGGTGGTCGTTAAGGGGAAGAGGCAGGTGGAGTTAGAGGAGTTCGAGCTGGATGAGAGTGAGCTAGGGGGACATGAGGTCATAGTTGAGAATAAGTACACCATGATAAGTCCTGGGACCGAGCTCTCCATATACACGGGATTGGATCCTGGGGTATACGATCCTAAGTCCTGGTGCCATTATCCATTTCATCCCGGCTATGCAGGCATAGGCCGAGTGGCTAAGGTCGGAGATGAAGTTGAAGGGCTCAAAGTAGGTGACATGGTCTATGGTTTCTTCAATCATGCATCCATATGCAAGTACGATGCCGAGAGGAGGCTGTGCCTGCCCGTTCCCAGTGGGCTTGATGAAAAGGAAGCTCTCGTCGCTAGGTTCGCCACGATAGGGCTTACGGCCGTTAGGGTCTCAAGCGTTGAGCCAGGGGATCACGTACTCATAATAGGACTTGGGATCATCGGAAACCTCACCGCTCAGCTATTCAGGGAGGCCGGGGCCTTCGTAGTGGGCACGGATCTCATAGCTAAGCGACGAGAACTCCTCGAGGATCTCGGTATTGAGACCCTAGACCCGCTGGATCCGTGCTTCAACAAGAGGCTGTTAGAGGTCACTGATGGGTTGGGACCCAGGATCGTAGTAGATGCCGTAGGGGACTCTAGAGTTGTGGCTAATGCTATTAACTTAGTCCGTAGAAGCGGCGAGGTGATAATCCTAGGAACGCCTAGGGCAAGCTTTGTAACCGATATCACGCCGATATTCAGAAGGGTGCACCTGGACTGGATTACGATCAAGGGAGCTCTTGAGTGGTGTTTCCCACAATATGATATCATGGGCTCGAGGCACTCCTACGAGTCGAACACGAAGTACGTGTGGAAATTGATGAAGTGGGGCAGGCTGAAGGTCAGGAGGCTGATAACCCATGTGTTGAAACCTGAGAGGTTCAAGGATGCCTATGAGGGGCTTCTCAATAAGAAGGATGAATATCTAGGCGTGATTATAGACTGGACTTAGATTGATCAATAATATCTCTCTCCATCAGTTTTTCACTACGTGTATTCTCACGAACCTAAATTTGAGGGTCTCAACGGTGAATTTAACGTTCCACTCAAGTCCATCCTTATGGAGTTCAGCTTAATGTGTCGAAGGTTGTGGAGATTGTAGGGTTGCGATTTAAGATGAAATCACTTACTTATGCGCAATCTCATGTGCCTTTATCAACACCTCGGTTATGGCTTCTCCCCATTTAACCGATGGAATTGGCGTGAGATCCTTTTCGATGCATTCAATGAGGTGATCCACTGACCACTCGTAATACTTACGGGGCATCTTCGTTCTGATGATCTCTTCTTTCCCGTCTCTTATGAGCTTGATCTCGCCCTTACGCATATCAGGAACCACTATGCTCCCTTTAGAGCCGAATAGCTGAAGGGGAGGTATTCCATGTTTAGTGAACGTCACGTAGTTAGCGAAGACCGAGCATAACAACCCATCATAAGTCAACGTGAGGATCACGTTATCGTAGGCTGTTACCTCTACGGGAACTGAGGGTTCCATCCCTTGGTAATACATGGGTATCCCCCTTCCGTAGTACTCGGGGGCTATGGTCATCGTGTGTTCCTCAGGCCTTAGGATAAGGCGTCGCTTAAATGAAATCGTAGCGGCGACGTTAACCTCATTCGGTGCACCGAAGAGGTAAATGGAGTCTGCCACGCCATATACCGCTAGGTCGTATATGACGCCACCTCCCCGCTCCTCCTTGAAGAACCAATCGGACCACTTCGGGCCGCCATGTCCTATGTATGTCATGAATAGTAACGGCCTACCCATCGTGCCTTGACCTAGGAGATCCTTTATCCTACTGATAAGCGGCGAAGAAAAGGGCTCGGAGGGCTCGAACACCGCTTTAACCCCTGATCTCTCGACAATGGACACGACCCTCTTTAATTCATTCATGTTAGTGGCTATGGGCTTTTGGAGTATGAAGTGCTTTCCAGCCTTAGCGGCCCTTATGGCTAGGTCGGCGTGTGTATCGTGAGGTGTGAGTATGACGACCGCATCTACATCTGATGCGGAAAACACCTTATCCGGGTCATCACAATACCTCTTAGCGCCCCATAAACTAGCCGACCTCCTCGCTCTCTCTAATACTTCGTCACAAGTCACCACAAGCTCAGCGACCTTAGTTATGTAGGGGAGATAGTGGTTGTTAGCGACGTTACCGCATCCTATCACACCGAACCGGATCTTGGTCATTCACCCACCCACTATAAGGTTACCGCATCTTAAACTATAATCGATCTGTTAAGCAGTAATCCTTGTCCACGATTATATCATTTTAAACGATATCTCCTCGAGGACTAGCGGCGTTATATAGCCTAAGACTCGGCTTCTTTCGACAAGCTCGAGGATCTCTTGAGCTTTATCGGCGCCGGGTTCACCTAGGAATAGCCTGAGGAATACAGATGAGTCTATGAACATCCTCATTTAGACACCATAATAGGCTTCTTCTAGTTCCCTCAGGGTTAGCTTACTGCCCCTTACTAGCCCCCTCATTTTACTAGTCAGGGATTGGCCTGTCTGAGCTTCAATGAAGGCCTCCATAGCCCTTCTAATGGTCTCGCTCCTACTCAAACCCATTGATTCGACAACCCTAGTAAACCTCTCTAATAGCTCCCTCTCAACGCATATGAATATGCCCTTAGTCTTCATAATATACATTCCAAGATACGCGTCTATCATAGGCGGTATATTTAAGTTTAGTTAGATGAATTCATCCCGTAATTACATCGTCCTTTTCTTCATGATAATCGAGAAGGTGATCAGTAGTACTAACTGTATCGCCTGTGTATAAGCCCAGAACCTTAACATCTGGGGGAACCCCTGTGAGTCTATGATGATCCCTGATATCAGGCTTGAGGCGAAGGCCCCTATTGATCCGGCTGAGTCCACTATCCCAACGGCGAGGGAGGAGTATTCCTGCCCGGCTATCATAACGGGCATCGTGGATACCATCTGCGACTCGATGCCGTATAGCAGTAGGCTTAGCATCATGAGCATGATGATGCCGAAGGCCCTGCTTCGCTCATAGCATATGGGGAAGTAGCCTAACAGTAGCGCGATGACTGGGGTTACCATCACTAGGGATAATGCCTTCCCGCGCGTGTCCAGTTTATCGAATAGCCAACCGAAGGATAACATGCCCAGACTGCCTAGGAGGGGGAACATCACGATGGTGAGCATGAAGGTGGTAGTCGTCCCTTCGACACCATACAGATACGAGGGCAGGTAAATTATCAGGGCATACCTCACGGCATATGTCATGAGGTATGCTAAGGCCAATAGGGTTATCGCGCCTATGTCCTGTCTCGACTTCAATCCTCCATCCCTCTTGGGAACCCTAGCGGACATCCGAGGAGGCGCGTGCTTCATCAGGTACAAGGTTAGGCTGAGCCCTAGCAATAGGAAGGCGATGCTATTGATCGTAAACCCCCATCTCCACCCATGGTTCTCGATTATCAGGGCCGTGAGCAACCATGAAAGGGCATGTCCCAGCGCCCAGCTAGTATTGAATAGCCCATACCCCCTACCTAACTCCTCATCGCCTAACGTAAGCGAAATCACCTTCACTAATGAGGGCCAGCCCATGGACTGGAAATACCCGTTAGTGAGCCAGATGATCATGAAGGCCGTGAAGTCATTGCTCATCCCGAAGAGAAACGTCGCCAGGCTGGATCCTATTACGCCTATGAGTATAAGCTTACACGGTTCATATCTCACGCCGAGATAGCCGTTTAGCGCCTGACCCATGGAGTACGTGATGAAGAACCCTGATGCTATGGCTCCTAGTAAGGTGAACGTGATTCCAAGTTCAGCGTTAATGAAGGGGAGGGCGACAGAATAGTTTACCCTGCATAGGTAAAATGAGGCGTAGATAGCCCATGCGATAGCTATGACCCTTACGAATTTCATGAGGCAGCCTCCAGCTAATCATGCGCTAAGCTAATTGCTAGGCCCAGGAATATACCATATCAAGAAGAAATGAAATAATTAATTATAGTTCGATGCAGGAAGGATGGAACTCAATAAGATCATAGCGCTCTAGGCGTTATTGATTAGCACTAAATGCGCGCGGTTTAACGCAGTGAGATTAACTTCGCATAACCCTTATCAGTGTGGCATTAGAGCTTAACCTCAGGGGTTAAGAGCCTGGAGGGGGAAAAGTGAATCGCGAAGAGGGTGAGTTATCACCTCAGGAGATCATGGAGCTTGAGGAGTGGGGTAGGCGGGTTAGGCGTGAGATGGCTGATTGGGACTTCATAAAGAGGCTTCCAAGGAGGCTAAGAGAGGCGTTAACGTATCTCGTCGAGACAGGGGATCTAAGACAGGCTTCAATGAGATATGGCATTAACATATGTATGCTTGATGAATTAAGGATTAAGGCGAAGATCCCTCTAACGCTATAAGCTTTATCCCCTAAGGCAGCCATTCTCCTAACATCAAGTATCTTAAAGGAAACACTCGTAGGTCTTTTCAATAGAAGGCAGGCCCCTTATTCTGCTGGTTCTAACGCTATAGCTCTTATTGGGAAGGAATCAAGCCCCTTAATCGCTACGGGTAGGCCTATGAAGATGAAGCGTCGCTTCTTAAGCCCCTTCAAGTTGACTAGTCCCTCTATTATGGGTATGCCATTACATAGCAAGTTCTCGTGGGTGGTCATATCCTCCAAGGTCTTAACTCTGGGGGCCTCCACGGAGACGCTATCGTCAAATCCCACCATCTTAACCCCTTTCTCGGCAAGCCATTTAGCTGCCTCAGGGGATAGGTAAGGCCTATCCTCCCCCGTGAAGTGACTATTACCCATTAAGACTATATCGCCTTTCTTGATCTCAGCTACCTCCAAGTCACCAGGGGTGATCGCCTCCCTAGGTCCTTTACCAGACAGATCCACGAATACGGCCTCGCCTATGAAAGTCTCCAAAGGTACCTCAGAGATATCAGCCCCATGTCTATCGCTCCACCTTGCATCCACGTAGTGTGATGGGCACTCCACGTGAGTTCCTATGTGGCTCATGGTATCTATATCATGCATGAACTCCCCGTATTCATATCTGAAGCGGCGTATCTCTAGCCTGCGCTTTTCCTTACCTGGTTCAAGCTTCAAGCTGAGGTCCACAAGCCTGTACTCACGACCACATATCCTCATGACTTCCATACCCTCTTATGAGCTAAAGGTGGGAAGGATAATAAGGATTGACATCTTAGGGAACCATGATCTCAGCTGGCATTAACTTAGCTACAACGGGAAGAGCTACTTCGTCTCTGATGAAATTGCCGTGGTGAGATCATTAAAAAGATATTATCTTAATTACTCAAGGATGCTATACACGTTCCCTGATCCTACTTCTCTGAGAATTTTCACTCTCTGCATTACTATTCGAGTCTAGTAGAAATGTATTTGATGTAGAATTTACCCTAGTTTAGGATAAATATGTAATTGCCAAAGGGTCAGACGGGTTAATACTTGGAGTGATACATCGAACGCATTCTTGTAGGCAGAGCTACAGCATTTAAGGATCGAAAAAACAGGAAATAAGAAGATTAACACTTATATACTTTCATAGATCATAACACATTACCAGGGATCTGGATTATGGGAGGCGAAACTGAGAAAGTATATACGCCTTCTCTGATCAAATGGATCGTCTACTTAGTAGTAATAATATTCTCAGCAGTATTCGGTACTCTCTGTAACTTCTATATCGCCTGGGGAGGCTTCGCTTTCGCCATGGGCTGGGAGTTCAACTTTGTCCCCATGGCCTTCGGAATAACCATGGTAGTGGCCTTGATAAATAAGCTGGTTCAGTACATAGATAGAAGGTACTCCTTGAATAGCGCGGACTTGGCCTTGCTATACGGTGCGCTCTCCGTAGGCCTTCCTGTAGGAGGGGTGTGGTTCCATAGGATGAACCTAGCTCCCCTCTGGGGTACTCAGTTCAGGCCTCCATGGAAGGACTGGGTCGCGCCCTATATCAAGAAGCATTGGTACATGTGGACGCTTCCCCCTGACCTGATATCCCCAGCACTCTACGGAGGCGCGAGTCCTCCATGGGGTGCTTTAATGGGACCCATAGTCTACTGGAGCTTGTACGTGATAGGCCTCTATGCCCTAACGACGTCGCTCGCTTTGATAGTCAGGAGGAGGTGGCTGGACGTAGAGAGACTGACATTCCCACTAGGACAAGTCGTTGCCGTGGCCGTGAGCTCGGCCGCTGGCACGGGTGTTGAGGATAAGAGGCGATGGAAGATAGTCTTCGGGATAGCTGGTATAATGTGGCTCCTTGTGGAGCCCATAACGATCATAAACTCCTTCCGCCCAGGCACGATAGTCATACCTCCCGGGCCGATACCCGACTTCGGCATATGGAACTTCCTGAATCTATCCTGGGGTAGCTTTGCCATACCTTGGAACCTCAACAGGTACGCGGGCTGGTGGACTTACGCACTCCCCCGTGTTCCTCTATGCTTCGGTCCCATACCATTACAATCCTGGGTCGCAATACTCTACCTAGTCCCTCTTGACGTGTTGTACACGGCGTTGCTTTTCTTCTTCATATTCGATGTCATCTACCCGATGGTCTGTGTCTGGGCTGGGTGGCTACCGGTAGCACCGCCAGTGGATCACCCCTACTATCACCAGAGGATATGGCTTCAGAACAACGGGTCTAACCCAGCGTATTGGAACCCACTAATGCCATGGGTCATGTTCGGCTTAGGAGGGTTAGCCGCTCTATTCCTGATGCCAATGGCGTTAGGCTGGAAGGACATCGTAGCCTCCTTCCGTTGTATAACTAAGCCGAGCGCTATAGAGCAGAGGGAACCCATACCTTATAGGTATGCATATGGAATGTTCATAGGAGGCTTAATATTACTCTTAATACTCTGGGGTGTAGCAGGAGCTAATGTGCTTTTAGGCTTCCTAATTCTCATCGTGGGTTGCTTCTATACATTAGGTTCTTCTAGGATTAGAGGAGAAGCTGGCTTCACAGCTTCTATTATAACCTCGCCCAACTTCGCGTATGGCCTCTCTATAGACATAGGTAAGGCATTTGTCTTCCCAGGAATAACACCCGAGACGCCACCGACTCAGATGGGACAGGCATTCTATACGAATATGCACTTGGCCTATGTTACCGTTGGTCAGCCAGGCTGCTCGACTACGCTGAACTTCCCAGCTATGACCTTGGAGAGCATGAAGGTCGCTGACTTAACTGGTATGCACCTACGTCATCAGTTCATAGCCAACACCGTTGCTATGTTGATCACGATATTCACCACCTTATTCCTGACATACCACTTAGCCTATACAGTAGGGATAATGAATGCGCCAGGCTATAGGTTCTGGTTCTCCTCTGTGG
>JAGGXX010000058.1 GCA_021162845.1 Thermoprotei archaeon
AGCAATATGTTATGATATTCGAATTTTTAGAATAATATAACTATTATCTCGAATTCTTAAACGTTTATAAATTAATTTCAGACAACGATATGAGAGGTGACATGGAGTGGGGAGAACCTACTGGATCTCGGTAATTATATTCGTGGTCTTAGGCATAGTGACCTTAGTACCAGCGCCGGCTAGTAAGCCCTGCATGTTAGGTTATTATGCCCATTGTACGTTCACACCGATAAGTACCGTGATATGCCTCGTATTGGCCGGGGCCTTCTACTGGATAGGGAGGAGAAAGGCGCATCAAGCGTAACCCATTAAATTATTCAACGTAACGTTCCCCCTTTACCTCTCAATAAGAAGACTATTAAGACGGAAAAAGAACGACGTTCTAATTATATGTTGGGCAGGTGATTATCGGGTATTACCACATATGTTGATGGAAGAGAAGGGCTATAGGGTTACATCAAAGGACTAGAAGCATACCTTACTATGTAGGATAAAAACCCTCTATGGTTATTAATTCTCATGTATTCGGGCCCACATCACTAGGGCTTACGTGAAGATCTCCATGGGAAGTAAATGATCAATAACATGAACAGCGTGAAGGACAATTATTAAGGGGTGTCGTTAAGGTGGTGGACCGGCCGGGACTTGAACCCGGGACCTCCCGCGTGCCAAGCGGGCGTTCCACCAGGCTGAACTACCGGCCCTCTAAGTTAATCCTCATCGTATAGTGGGGATATAAACTTTCCTCTATGGACATATTAGGCCCTAGGACTGATCTGCCGTAAGCTCTAAGTAGGATCTACCCATATCAAAAGAAAGGATGATGAACGGACTAGGAGAGGAAAGGATGACTGATAGACCACGGGCTGAGATCTCATCTACGAGGATCTAACCACCATCCTAGTCAACTTCATGAATGTAGCTTTCCAGTGGCTATCTCCGCTTGATGTTTATGCTCGGAGGATAGATGTAATCTATGTATTTCGACCTAACATCGGCCTCGCCGGTATTCCCCTTATGCACAAAGATCCTATAGCGGAATTTCATACGTTGACCCCTCCTTAGCCTCAACGCGCCCGTCACGCCCTTCCCTCTTTCAAAGTAGGATAACCCGAATATGTTAGCCGTCATGAGTCCATAGTTCCTAACATGCCAATATGTCGGATGCCGTGGGTTAAGCTGATGGTCGAATATAGCGATGCCGACCCATTCACCACCAAGAGGCCCGGAGTAGTCACACCAACATGCCCTCTTTCCCCAGGTTTCCTCCTCGTTTATGCCGCCAAAAGAGTTCTCTATGCGCCCACCAGCCTCAGCCCTAATAGAGGGGGCGACTCGTACTGACACAGTACCAGCTTCCTTCGTATCGCCGAAGACTACATCCCCATATGAAGCAATGAAACTCACATCCAAGTCTATGTACCACTCTCCGTCGCCTAACGCCCAAACTCTGATACGGCGTTCCTCATCCAGTAATGGGACATCGTTTGAGTCACTCCATACATTACGGGCTGTTAACTCCGCGTAAACCGGGCCAGCTATCTTCTTCTTGAATGCTTTATGCACTATCCTCCCATGCTCTTCCCTCTCACTCCACAGATCCACGCTGTTCACGTCACCATGCGCAATCCAAAGCGATCTGTGATGTATGTGATCTTTAGGACCATCCTCGGTCATGCTAAGTCCACCTGGACCCATCACTGGGTATATATACGGTTTGCTAAGCCCCTCAGAGTACTTGTACTTCAACACGGGATCCCCTTCGTAGAGGAGAGCTACCTCGCCTTTCTCCTCCCTAAACGAGAACCCTTTCCGCTTCACCTCCTCTTCCTTTAAGTCATATATGCCTATGCTCTCCGCTTCGAGTTCATCTATGATAAATGAGATGCAAGCCTCGTTACCTACGACCTCTAGTTGGGCTGGTAAGGTCCCTCCATCCTCTTTAACTAGGCTTAGCCCTTCCTCCCTCTTCAAAGCGAATTCCGATAATTGCACCCTCACGCTAACTGGGCACTTCCTCCTCCTATGATGCCCCGAGCGCACGAGCACCTTATATTCAGGCATATCATGCACCCCGGAAGAACTTACGCAGGTTCTCCAGGCTTCTCTCAGCTATGTACTCCGGCCCTGGCTTAAAGTCAAAGACCTCAACGGAAACATAGCCAGAATAGCCTATCTCAATTAGGGCGTTAGCCACTTCACGATAGTTCACATTACCGAACCCAGGTCCTTTCTTATTATCGTCATTAGCATGAAAGTGAGCAAGATAGCCTTTAGCGCTCCTTATTATACTACCTATGGGCCGTCCCTCATCACACATGCTATATACGTCTAATATGAGCTTGAAATTAGGATGGGCAACTTCATCTATAATCCTCATCGCCTCCTCAGCTGTGTTTATAAAGTTCGTCAAATGTCTGGCTAGCGGCTCGAGACATATGATGACGTCGTATTCTTCAGCGTACAGACTACATTCCCTAAATGCACCTCTAGCGTAATTCCAAGCCTCATCCCTGGTAACCCCTGGCAATACGTTCCTCTGTTCAGGTGAGCCGACCACGAGTACCTTACCCCCTATATCGCTGTTAAACTCGATAAGGGCCTTTATATACTCGATAGTTTTCCTCCTAACACCTAATTCCGGGTGCGTTATATGCAAGCCCTTAGGGGTTACCAATATCCAATGAAGCCCAGCTATCCTCACACCATACGAATCAGCTAACTCCCTTATCCTTCTCCTCTCCTCTGCTGAGAGCTTCCTCACGTCATCCGTTAACGTGAAGGGGGCTATCTCTAACGCCTCATATCCTACGCTTGATACGTAGTCGAAGATCATCTCTAAATCCCAGCCCCTGAAAATCTCATTACATATGGAGAACTTTATGCTCCCCAAGAGCTCACCTATTGATATTTGAGGAGCAGGAAGCAATTTAAGGCTGAGGCGCTTAAGGGAATTCAGGAGGAAAGGTTAATATCAATAGAGCATACGATATATATCGTGGCCCCGTAGCTCAGTCAGGAAGAGCGCCGGCCTCCTAAGCCGGTGGTCGTGGGTTCGAATCCCACCGGGGCCGCCACATTTAAGCCTTCTTAAGGAATTGTATGCTTTATCAACTACTCACTTTCCCTTAATAGACGACGCTAAGGTTTAGCGCT
>JAGGXX010000041.1 GCA_021162845.1 Thermoprotei archaeon
CGCCGCGGCCTCTAGTCTACCGGTTGTCCGGCAGGGCAACGCCGGGCAGCCACGCCGTATGGGGATAAGGGCTGAAGGCATCTAAGCCCGAAGCCCTCCCCGAGACGAGGCGGCCGTTCCCCGACATATGCCGAGCGGGCGACCGTTCGGTTGTCGGGGACGCGGGCTCCCGTAGAAGACGGGGTTGATGGGGCGGGGGTGTAAGCCCCGAGAGGCGTATGCCTCGAGGGGTGAGCCTGCCGCTCCCAATCGCCCGAGGTGGTAGGCCTGCTGGTTCCTAACCTAGGCGATACTGCTGGGGGCCCATGCATGGCACTTTAACTTAATCAATGGAAGTTTTAAATGACCCCTCTCAAGATATTTATTCTCGGGTAAAGAGGATAAGCCGGTGGGCGGGTTCCGGGCATCGCCCGGCGACGGGGATGCCTGAGGAAGCTCCACCCTCCGTGGGGCACCGCGGCCCGGCGACGGGCAGGGCGAGAGCCCTGGCAACGGCTCAGAAACGAAACCCCCCTCGGCGTATGTGGATGATTCAACGCTTAGTTGATGAGCTATGCTGAGGGTAAGGGTGAAACGGCCGCCCCGCGGGAGCAAGGCCAAATAGGGGCTGATGATCTGCCCCGAGAGGCCCGGGTAGGCCGCTAAGTCGAATCCCGCTTAGAACAGAAGGTGGGCTACGGCCGGCTTATCCTCGCCCGAACTGGGGCCGTAGGCTAGCCTGGTAGACTGCCGGGCTCGGGCCCCGGTGACCCCGGTTCAAATCCGGGCGGCCCCACCAAAACATACCTGAGTGAAGTTCTGCTGATTATGTCGTAAGGCTAGAAGTTAATCCTATCATAAACCTTTGTCCTCTACCGATCCTATCAGAATGCATAGTATCATGATATCTTTAGCTTAGTCTTGGAGGACTTAAGGTGGCGGCATTATTACACTTTACATAGATCTAGACAAGTACCTCATCAGCTCACATTCTTAATCGTTCATTCCGTCTCGAGTGTTCTGTTACTTTTAATAGCAAGAGCTTTTGCTGAACGTGAAAAGTTATGGGCATTGTGAAAAAGCTACAATGTAATGCGCTTTCTCCTCTATTAGAACTAGGATCTCGTCATTCCCATAACTACTTCCTGTCTTATCTCTTCTATAACTTTATTTGCCTCGTAGTACATCTCCCTGATAATCATCTCTTTGGCCCTTAAGAGCTTAGGCCTCAGGTGATCTTTCCCTAAGCGTCTTACAGCACTTTCTATAGAGCTCACGGTTCTCAACAATAAGATTTCCATATCTAGGGTCCAGAGAGTACCCCACAGCCATACACCCCAGTTAGCTGGCACCTTCCTAGGTATGGGGGATAGGATTCCCGTATCAGCTAATCTGAGCACGGTTGATCCCATTACGGTATGTAAGATGAACTCCACATAATCCCCTACCCTCTCCATCCAGTGGGCATAGCCTAGATCCCTGAAGGATTTTTCAATCACTTCGTAATCCTCTAGGAGTGCTTCAGCGAGTTCATGACCTACTTTGAATATCGCCCCTGTGAGTACTTTTTTTATCTTCATTATCTATCAACGGGACTTTAAGCTTAGGCTTATCATTCGCCATCTCAACTATGCCTAGTTTAAGCAATCCTTCGGGGACCCTCTTTAGGGATGTTTCACCATATATCCTGCATAAGGCCTTTATGTTCTCTCCATCCTCATATAGATGTTTAATGATTTGAGAGAGCCTGAGTTTCCTATTCATAAAGGTAGCGTGTATTATAGAGTATTGTCATTGCGTACTTACCACATATCCGCTTTACTAGGTTAGCATTAACCAAAGTTTTAAGCACGCTTTCCACAGCATCTCTTTTCACCCCGAGTTTAGCACACAGCCCTTCTAAGGTAAGGGGGGCATCTGCTAACGCGAACATTACCATACGATGTTCATCCTTAATTAGGAGTTCGTCTGGAGGGACCATAAATCTAGACTTAAGTCTTGAGCCTTTACCTACGCAGAGGAAGATTACGTTCAGACCATCAAAGGACATGTGCTTATCCCCCTTCACTTTGCCATAATCTCTTCGAGTATAGGAATGCCCTCTGTGATGTTGTTCTAGTGGTATAGTAGAAGTCGTGAGGACGGCTAGGAAGAGGTAGATTACCCTACCCAGAGGAGCCTGTGAAAGTATCAGGAATCATAGAAGACTGCGTCATAGGTCTAGTGAGGTTCGTGACTATTGTAATTCCAATTCTGGAACCTCATAGCCCTCATGCTCAAGTATACTATGCGCTACGGCAATCCCGGAGGCCGAGGCCTGTATGAGGCCTCTGGTTATCCCCGCTCCATCTCCAATAGCGTATAGACCTTTAACGCCGTTGACCATGAGGTTTTCATTGACGTCTACCCTAGCGGAATAGAATTTCACCTCGACTCCGTATAAGAGCGTGTGGTCAGATGCTATACCGGGAGAGAGCTTGTTCAAGGCTCGGAGCATCTCAAGGATGTCTACTAATATTCTGTATGGTAACACGAAGCTTAGGTCTCCAGGGGTAGCGCCTTTAAGGGTAGGTATAGTAGTGGATCTACTTATCCTCTCATAGGTGCTACGCCGTCCTTTCTCTAGATCGCCGAGTCTCTGTATGATTATGCCATCACCTAAGATATTGGCTAAGCGGGCTATGTAACGCCCATAACCTATGGGATCGTGGAATGGCTCGGTGAAGCGCGTGCTAACGAGTATCGCCATATTAGTGTTCTCTGTCCTCTTATTGAAATAGCTCTGGCCGTTAACCGTGACCACGTCTTCGTAGAACTCTGTTATTACCTCGCCGTGAGGGTTCACGCAGAAGGTCCTTACGGGATCATCAAACATCTTCGAATAATAAACTAGCTTTACATCGTATAACGCGGATGTGAATTCCTCGAAGATCACGGCGGGGAACTCGACGCGAATGCCTATATCCACTGGGTTGCTCCACGTCTTCACGCCCAGTTGTTGCATGGTCCTATTCAACCAAGCAGCTCCGGTCCTACCAGGAGCTAGCACCACGTATCTCCCTTCTAGCGTATTGCCGTTGTTCGTCTCCACGCCAACGATCTCTCCATTCCTGACGATTACCTTAGTTACTTCTTGGCCGAAGAAGACGTCGACTCTTTTATGTAAGTATTGCCACATGTTTTTCAGGACCTCTCTAGCCTTTTCGGTGCCCATATGCCTGAGGCGCATTGGGATGAGCTTCATGCCTGCCAGTGTTGCTCTATGTGCCAGTTCCTCAATTTTATCTAAGTCTGTGCCATATACTTGAGTAGGAGCCCCGAATTTGAGGTATATCTTATCAACGTAGTCTATGAGGGCGGATAGCCGCTTTTTCCCTAGTAATTGCGCGAGCCATCCCCCTACTTCTGGTGAAAGGGTTAGCTTCCCATCACTAAAAGCCCCTGCACCACCCCAGCCAGATAGGATCGCACAAGGCTTGCATCTGAAGCACTTAAACCCTCCCCAAGCGGGACAGTGCCGGTGCATGATGTCCATGCCGCGTTCAACTATGACTATCCTAAGATCCGAATGTGAAGTTAGCTCCAGTGCGGTGAATATGCCCGCGGGACCCGCACCTACTATGATGACATCATAGCGCAATATCACACCAAAGAATAAAGGACGCGTGATGTGCGATTTAAGGTTATCCCTCAAACGTCTCTTTAAGCATGTCTAATTGACCTAGATAAGTGCCATCCAATAGAAATACTTCGCTCTTTAAGGTAAGCGCAGCATCGGACTCAAGAAGAGGGCCTAGCAGCGGGCGCTCTGCATTCGCCTTATTAATAGCATTGCCCGAAAGGAACCTGTTGAAAGCTGGCATGACTATAGCGTGACGTAATCTAACCTCTATAGCCTTTGATTTAGCTGGGTATACCTTTAATAGCTTCTCCACGTCCAGAGGTACCTTAACCCATACAGGCTCCAGGTAGCTGTATCCTAGGCTATCCCTTAGCCTTATGACGGGGTGTGTATGGCCCATGATTAACATATCAGCGCTCATTAGCTCAGGGGCTGGCCACGTATGACCGTGTAGGAGGCCGATTTTAAGCCCCTGGCAACTTAACGTAATGCCCCTGGAATCGTAGATTTGAAGGTTACCTATCCCAGCTAGGAAGTCCCTTAAGCCCCCATCATGGTTTCCAGGAAGTATAATTATCGGGACCAACGATGTCAGGGATTTGAAGAACTTAGGGATCTCTAGGAGCTCGGCCTTGCTAACGCCAGGGACTTGATGTTTTATATCACCCAGGATTATCAGAGTATCCGGCTGCTCCCTCAGTATTATCTTCACGAGGTCGTTCAGTAATCGATCAGTCTGCGATGGTAATATAAGGCCGCGTTGTTTTAGGCTTTCCTCAAAGCCTATATGTATGTCGGCTATTACTAAACACGTACCTAGCTCCGTGGAACGCATTAGTAGGGCTGGTACGTTCTCTAGGGGCATTAGCATGAGGGAACACCCTTTTAAACTAAGGGTTAAAGAGGAGTTTATGAGCGTAATAGCAAGGATAAGGCAAAGCGCTAATATAAATGGAGAGACCAACACTTGGCTTCGAACTAAGTATGGAGATAAATACTCCAGGGCTTTAGAGACCATGGCCCGGGGAGGTGTTAAGCTTTATAGATTCATGCCCAGCACGAGGACCATATGGATAGTTGAGGGGCACGAAAGAGATTATTTAGTCATACCGTTCATTTATTGCGATTGTGAGGATTTCTACCTTAACGTCGTCATTAGAAGGAAGGACGATATATGTTATCATATGCTAGCGCAAGCTCTAGCTGATGCATTAGGATCCTATACGCTAGTTGAATTACCCGATGAACTTTACGAGAGGTTTTTGGAGGAATGGCTATTCTAAATCTCCTCAGTCTCTATCGCTATTTCTCTCCTCGTCTCGATCCTCTCGACCTTGCCATCCCGCAGGTACACGATCCTATCGCTTACATCTATCATCTTTAGATCGTGAGTGGCCGTAATCACCGTAACGCCTTTCTCCTGATTGAGCTCTCTCATAACGCCTATTATCTCTAGGCCGGTTTTCATGTCTAAGTTAGCGGTTGGCTCATCCGCTAGGATTATGGCCGGGTCATTGGCAAGCGCTCTAGCTATGGCCACACGTTGCTGCTGACCACCAGAGAGCTCACCAGGCTTATGATACAACCTATCGCCAAGGCCAACACGTTGCAGAAGCTCGGTTGCCTTCTTTATCCTCTCCTCCCTAGGAACGCCCGCGAAGATCATGGGTAGCATGACGTTCTCTATGGCGGTGAGGACGGGTATCAGGTTGAATGTCTGGAATATGTAGCCTATCTTACGACATCTCAGCCATGCTAGCTCATATGCATCTAACTTGGCTATATCCACCTCATCTATGTAAACGCGCCCTCTCGTAGGCCTATCAAGGCCGCCTATCATGTTAAATAGTGTGGTTTTGCCAGAACCCGAGGGGCCCATCACGGATAAATATTCGCCTCGTCGAACCCTTAGGTCTATCCCATCTAGAGCTTTAACTATCGCTGGCCCCATAGTATAGTACTTAGCTAGATCCTCCGTCTCGACGGTATATTCATACTTCAAGCATGCTCACCCAAGTTCTATTCTTCGTATCGAATTAATAAAAACTTAATTCTCCTCGTTCCCTACACCTCGTATCGTAGTGCTTCTGCGGGATTCAATTTAGCAGCCCTGTAAGCTGGATAAAGGGTGCCTATCATTGAGAGGGAAATGGCGATCAGCAGGGATAGTAATAGCATGGAGACTATGGAAGGTAAGAAGCTCAAGCCCGGTAGAGCTATAACGCTTGGCGATGTGAGGGCTTCAGTGACCCCTGCAATACCTACGTTCGGCTGGAAGCTGTAGATCAGCCCGGTTATTATCCCTATGAACCAACCCGCAATGCCGCCTACGAGGCCTATTAACATAGCCTCTATCAGGAAGAGCAGAAGGACATGCCTATCCAACGCACCGAGACACTTCCAGGTCCCTATCTCCCGGGTCCTTTCGGCGACGGCTATGAGCATGGAGTTCATGATACCTACTACGCACACTAATAGGCTTATGAAGAGGATCCATAGCTGGAACGGCTTTAACGAGGCTGCCTGACCACCCATAGCGCTTCCCACAGCGGTTAGTACTAATAGGGCATCCATGAAGCCCACAGCTAGGATCACTGATGCGGCAGTGATCATCATTCGAATAAACCTACGCCTGATGTCCTCCATGGCTATCCTAAAGGCTTCTCCAAAGGGTAATGTTATCTTACCTATCTCCAAGCTTGGAGCAGCCGACATGATATCACCTGATTGTGATTAAAGTAATATAAGTTAAACCTTAAATAAGTTCCTCAGTTCTCCTCAAAGAGGGGTTATGTCGTTAGGAAACACTGTATTAATAGCAAGGATATTGGTGACGGTAGCGTTCATACTGATCATAGTGTACTGCTGCCTAGGTAGGAGAAGACGATAGCATATGGTGCCCTCTGAGATGAGCGCGGTGCACGGCGTACTCTCAGATAAGCTTAGGGATAAAGTAGCTGAAATACTCAACATAAGGCACTTCACAGAGGTGCAGAAAAGGGCGATTCCCGAGATAATCGCGGGAAACAACGTGCTAATAATATCGCCTACGGGTACTGGGAAGACCGAGGCCGCCTTGCTTCCGGTTATGGAAGCATTACTTAAAAGCGAGCCGCGGGGAATCAGGGCGCTCTATATAACCCCTTTAAGAGCCCTAAATAGGGACATCTTCCGGAGAATGGTGAAATTATCTGAGGAACTCGGGCTCAGGATAGAGGTTAGGCATGGAGACACACGACAAAGCGTTAGACGCAGGCAGGCATTAAGACCTCCCGATCTCTTGATAACAACTCCTGAGACTCTTCAGGCCATACTTCCAGGCAGGGTCATGAGGGAGCATCTGAGGAACGTCGGATACGTGATAGTGGATGAAGTTCACGAGATAATAGATGAGAAGAGAGGAATTCAATTACTCCTCTCGCTTGAGAGGCTACGGGAATTAACGGGCTTCGATTTCCAGAGAATAGGCCTTTCAGCGACTATAGGGAGGCCAGATCTAGTGGCTAGATACCTTCAAGGTAGCAGCACTAGGACCATGAGGATAATTGAAGTGCAAATGGCTAGGAGATATGAAGTGATAGTGGATTATCCTCTACCTTCATCACATGATGAGGAACTGGCCTCGAAGCTGAGGCTACCTAAGGAGGTTGTCGCTAGGTTAAGGGAAGTTGATGATGAGATAAGGAGACATAGGGCTATGCTGGTGTTCACCAATACCAGAGAGACCGCTGAGCTACTAGCATCTAGAATCAAAATACTTAACCCAAAGGCGAGGATATTGGTCCATCATGGCTCCCTCTCTAGGGATGAGAGGATCCGTGCTGAAGAAGGACTTAAGAAAGGGAAGTTAAAGGCGCTGATATGCACTTCCTCCCTAGAGCTAGGCATAGATATAGGATCCGTGGAATGCGTAGTACAATATTCATCGCCTAGGAGAGCTACTACTTTGCTACAACGGATAGGGAGGGCAGGACATAGGATCTCGGGGATAGCCAAAGGGAAGATAATCGCAATAAACACTGATGAAATCCTGGAAGCTGCGGTCCTTAGTAAGATGGCCGTTAAAGGCGAGTTAGAAGTGCCGAGAATACATGATGGAGCACTTGACGTATTGGCACATCAGATAGCCGGCTTAGTGCTCGATAAGGGCAGAATTGGACTTGATGAGGCATTCCGTATTATAAGACGTTCGGTACCCTACAGGGGATTGAACGTAGAGCTTTTCCTTAAGATCATCCAGTTTATGTCGGAAGAGGGCATAATAAGGCTTAGAGATGAGGAGGTTAGGAAGGGCAGGAACATATGGAGGTATTACTATGAGAACATATCGACTATTCCGGATATAACGAGCTATGAGGTCGTAGACATAACGTCTAATAGGAGTATAGGCGCTCTCGATGAGGAGTTCATAGCTTCTTACGGCGAAGAGGGGCGAGATTTTATATTGGGTGGACACGTCTGGAGGATACTCAGCATAGACCATGATACCAATAAGGTTTTCGTTGAACCAAGCTTTAAGATAGAAGCAGCCATACCAGCCTGGATCGGGGAGCTGATACCGGTACCGTTTAGATGCGCTGTGGAAGTAGGTGCCTTAAGACGAAGGGTCGCGAACGCATTACTAAGGGGAACCGATCCTCGGAAGATCCTAGATAAATACCCAATCACTGATAGGGGAAAGGAGGCTGTTGTAAAGGAGATAGCTACCGCATTAGCTGAAGGATATCCGATACCCAGTGATAAGTCGTTAGTAATCGAACAGATAAAGGATATAGTGGTAGTGCATGTGCCTCTCGGGAGCAAAGGATGTTATACGCTAGGGCTGGCGCTTAGCCACATGCTTTCTGAGGCCTTATCCTCCTCAGTGGCATTTAGAAGTGATCCCTATAGGATCGCTCTTAGAGCCTCGCTGAGGATTAGCCCAGGAGACGTCATAAAAGCTTTGAGTAACCTTTGTGAAGTCGATATTAGGGGGAAACTGAGGGAGGCTATAGTCCGAACTGAGCTCTTCAGATGGAGGGCGTTTCATGTAGCTAAGAGGTTTGGCCTCTTGAGCAGGGAATCCAAGATAACGATCCTTAGTAGGAGGTTCATGGAAGCCCTAAAGGATACCGTCGTATACCTGGAAGCCCTAAGAGAGATAGAAACTGATAAACTGAATGTTGATGCTGTGAAATGGTTGTTGAATGGCATTAAAAAAGGGTCTATATCGATTATGACCTTAAGGTCTGAAGAAGGGAAGTGCACTCCTTTCGCGTTACCTATACTGCAACACTATTTTCGCGATATCATACCATCTACCAAACCGTTAGAATCGATAATAGAGGCCGTAAAGAATAGGTTGCTTGGAGAAGAGGTTAGGCTGGTATGTCTATATTGCCTTAAGTGGAATGAGAGAAGGACGATAAGGTACCTTCCAGAGGAAGTAAGGTGTGCTAAATGCGGATCTAAGTTCATAGCAGTTCTTAAGCCTGATGATGAGGAAGGGAGAAGGGTGATAGGCAAGATAAAATCAGGACAAAGGCTCACTAAGATGGATAGAGAGGCACTAAGGAGGCTACAGGATACGGCGGTCCTGGTCTTAAATTACGGGAAGAGGGCCCTCATAGCACTTGCCGCAAGGGGGGTCGGACCGAAGACTGCCATCAAGGTGCTACGAGAGACCATGGACTTAAGTGAGAGGGATTTCTATCTTAAATTGCTGGAGGCGGAAAGACAATACATTCGTACTAGGAGATTCTGGGCTTGAAGTAAGAGATTACAATAAATACCGATGAATCCCTGATCTTACCTGAGATGAACACGGAACGTTTTATACGATTGATACTTCAGGAAAGGGAGGACCTCACTAGGGAAGAAGTAATCAGGCTCATACAAGAGAGAGTTCAAAGTTTGGGTGGTCTAATAACGGAAGAAGCGGCCGCATATATGGTCGCTAGGGACCTCGGAATAAGGGTATATGACGGATACGTCTTAGACAGGAGCGAATTAGGATTGGGCGAATTAAGATCGGCTATGAGGAACGTAGTCGTTTCAGGAACTGTATGTGAGGTCGTTAAGGGCAAGGAAGGGGAATCTATAGTTAAAATAAGGGATAAGAGGGGAGATGAAGCGATCATCATCCTAAAGGAAAAAGTACCCGCCTCACTTGAGGTAGGGAGGCGGCTGAGGATCATCGGTGGGCGCGTACAAGGGTTTAAAGACGGAATACCGGTAATAACGTTAGGGAAGAGGGGGAGAATACTCACATCGCGAGCACGAGGAGGGAATAATAGCTGGTTATCGCTTAGCCTTGAAGGTGTAATACTGAAGGCCTTGGGACCATATGTCAAGGGGGACAGATGCTTTGCAGTGGTTGTACTTCGAACCGAGGGCGAATATAAGTCAGTTAAGGTTTTCTCCAGTACTGTATCGAGGTTAAAGTGGTTAAAGAAGGGGGTACGTGTTAAGGGACTGTTCTTTACCAAGGATTACAACTCTTTCTGGACATCTGTGGAGCGCTTAGAGGAGGATGGGTTTGAGGATGTACGTGATCTGTACTATAATGGCGCGATCGGCGTGGGAAGGCTAAGGAGCGGGCTTAAGCTTGTGGACGTAAGGGGTAAAGTTTCTTATGTTGGTATGGAGAGGAGGAGCACGATCTACAACGAAGAAATGAAGTATAGGGATATAATCCTTGAAGATCACGGAGCTGCGGTCAAGCTCAGAGCGTGGAGAGAACTTGTAGATATATTGGACCATGAATCCGAAGGAAAGGAAATAGTGATCCATAATGTTAATGTAACTACTAGCAAAAACGGCCTTGAAATCACCACTACCAGATATAGTACTGTGACCTTCCTTTGACAATAATCTGTGGAATGCTTAATAATAGCCGAATTTTATCTTAGCTTTAGAGGAGGGCTGAAATGGGAAGGAGGAGGAAGAGGAGGAAGGTAATTCGCAGGGTCAAGAAGAGAATACCTAGCGTCTTCGAATGCCCTCGATGCGGTATAAGAGGCGTAACTGTAGAGATATCAAGAGAAAAAGGCAGCGTAATCGTGAAGTGTGGAGGATGTGGTCTAATGGAGGAATTCGAGAATGTAGATATTTACAAGCCAGTTGACTTTTACAACATGTTTGTGGACGACTATTACGAGGGCAAGCTTGAGCAAATGTCAAGCGAGCGGGCAGAACAGGTAGAAAAGTAAAGGGTTAAAAGCATTTCCCCAAGCTTAATGTCGGGGAAAGACTATTGAGCGTATACAGTTATCTAATGGACAAGCTGGAGAAAGAAGGGGCAATTCACTTCACCCTCATAGACCCTGATCCAGAGAAAAGCGACCCGAAAAGCGCTGCGGAAATGGCATCCATGGCAGAGGAGTGCGGGACTTCAGCGATTATGGTCGGCGGCTCTATGGGCGTTAACGAGAACTATCTCGATGAGACGATTAAGGTCATAAAGTCAAAGGTGAGCATCCCAGTAATATTATTTCCTGGTAATATCAGTGGCATAAGCAGATACGCGGATGCCATATGGTTTATGAGCTTGCTTAATTCCACGAATACGTACTATCTCATAGAGGCGCAAGCCTTAGGAGCGCTTATAGTGAGGAGGTATTCTCTTGAAGCAATACCATTGGGTTATCTGGTAATTGAGCCAGGTGAAGCTGCTGGATACGTGGGACATGCAAGACCCATACCCATATCACATCCAGAATTAGCCATAGCCTATGGCCTTGCCGCTCAGTATTTAGGTATGAGGTTCCTGTACCTAGAGCGAGGATCAGGTGCTCAGGCCCCCATTCCCCCTCGATTCATCTCTAAGGTCACGTCAGTCGTTGAGCTACCGGTAATAGTCGGGGGTGGCATAAAAGATGCTGAAGCAGCTAAGGCGATAATAGAGGCAGGGGCCAGTGCTATCGTTACGGGCACGATAGTGGAGGAGGAAAGCGATAAGTTAAAAGAAATAGTTAAGGGGGTCAAGGAGGTCGGTTTAAAGAGGAGAGGTAAGAGGAATTGGGCTTCAGAGATGAGGTAGAGGACTATTTTAAGGCGATTAATGAAGAATTCGCAAGGCTGTTTGAAATAGCATCAAGGGCCAGGTCTAAGGGCTTGGATCCAGACCTTCACGTGGAAATAAAGCCAGCTCGGGATATGGCAGAACGTGTTGAGGGGTTATTAGGGCTAAAGGGATTAGCAGATAAAATACGTAAAGCGAAAGAAGAGGGGATGAGTAAGGAACTCATGGCTTTCGAAATAGCTAAGAGGCTGGTGGAGGAGCTTAAGGCGAACGATAAAGAGAAAGTCGCAGAGCTGGCTATAAGGGCTGCATTAGCCATACTCACGGATGGAATAACGGCAGCACCGCTTCAAGGTATAGCTCATGTGAGGATCAAGCAGAATTTGGATGGAAGTAAGTACCTAGCGGTTTACTACGCCGGGCCCATAAGATCAGCCGGTGGAACAGAACAAGCGCTAAGCGTGTTGATAAGCGATTATGTACGACAGCTACTTGGTCTGGAGAGGTACAAACCCCTCGATGAGGAGATAGAAAGGTTTGTCGAGGAACTTAGGACTTATGAGAGGAGAGTAGGGAGGTTTCAATATCACGCAAGCGATGATGAAGTGCGTTTCGTCTTAAGGAACTTACCCGTCGAGGTAACTGGGGTACCTACGGATCCAGTAGAAGTCATGACTCATAGGGATTTATCGCGCATAGAGACGAATAAAGTCAGGGGTGGAGCCTTAAGGGTCGTAAACGATGGCATAATAGCGAAGGCTAGGAAGCTCAAGCCCCTCATAGAAGAGGTTGGCATCAAGGGATGGGAATGGATCGAGGAACTTATAGCGGGTGTGAGAAACAAGGATAATAGCAAAGAAAGCAAGGAAGTTGTGAGACCTTCTGAGAAATACCTAGTGGATGTAGTGGCTGGTAGGCCTATTTTCGCGCATCCGTCTAGGTACTGCGGTTTTAGGATAAGATACGGGAGGGCGCGTAACACAGGCCTAGCAGCCATCGGCATGAACCCAGCTACGATGATAATAATGGATGAGTTCTTAGCTATAGGCACGCAGGTTAGAACGGAACGACCTGGCAAGAGCGCAGTGATAATGCCTGTAGATACAATCGAGGGCCCTATAGTTAAACTCCGAGATGGAAGCGTACTACAAGTCAATGAAGAAGAGATAGCGCGGCATATTAAGGACGAAGTGGAGGAGATAATATTCAATGGTGATATACTAGTAGCCTATGGTGAATTCAAGGAAAATAATTACCCCTTAGTGCCTTCGGGCTACGTAGAAGAATGGTGGGCTTTAGATCTTAAAAGGGCTTATGAGGCTAATGCAGATAAAATAGATGCCGATCGACGACGTATAGAAGAATTGATAAGAGAACCACTCAGGATTAAACCTACAGCGGAGGAAGCCTTGGAACTCTCACTTAAGCTGGGCATACCACTTCATCCCAGATTCACTTACTTATGGGAGAACGTAAGTGTCGAGGAAGTTAGACAGCTAATAGTGGAGATGAGGAGGAGGGCTAGGATAACAGAACGGCATGGGGGATATGCGAGAAAAATAGAGGTCGTTTTATCGGCTAGAGGGAAGAGAACCCTAGAGAGGATGGGCATACCGCATAAAGTTAAAGATGGAATAGTAATAATTGATGAGGATGCGGCCGTTGTAGAGCGCCTTTTCCTAAGGAGCCTAGAGATTAGGGGAGAGTGGAACACTGTAAGGGAGTATCTTCAGGCTATAAGCGGTCTTGAGTTAAGAGAGAAGGTGACGATAGGTACAGGATTAAGAATGGGAAGGCCCGAGAAAGCCGCTCCTAGGGAAATGAGCCCTCCTGTACATGCTCTCTTCCCCCTAGGAGATAAAGGTGGGAAGAGCAGGAGCTTAACAAAAGCGATTAAGAGTGATGGTAAGATTAAGGTAACACTCGCGAACATAAGGTGTCCTAGATGCGGCGAATACCTTCTTGAATATAGATGCCCCAAGTGCGGTGTGCGAGGTATAATAGTTAACATATGCCCTAAATGCGGAATTGAGACATGTGATGATAGATGTGCGCGCTGTGACCGTCCTACAGTTGCGTACAGCCTAAGAACGTGTGACTTGAGGAGCTACATCAAGCACCTGGAGGAGCGATATGGTGTAAGGCTACCTAAGGAGGTAAAGTGCGTAAAAGGCTTAATGAACGATGGACACAAGCCAGAACCCCTCATTAAGGGGATACTTAGGGCCAAATATGCGCTATACGTGTTCAAAGACGGTACCATAAGGTTTGACGCTACTAATGCACCGCTCACGCATTTTAAGCCAGCTGAGATAGGGCTTACAGTAGAGGATGCACAAAGGCTCGGATACAGACACGACTATATGGGCAGACCCTTGAAACATGAGGGACAAACGCTTGAGCTTAAGGTACAGGATATAGTAATCCCCAAGTCCGCCGCGGAATACCTAGTGAAAGTAGCTAATTTCATAGATGAGTTACTAGTGAAGGTGTATGGCCTGGAACCATATTACAATGTTAAGACAGCGAAGGACCTCATAGGGCATCTGATCATAGGTATCGCTCCCCATACCTCAGCGGGGGTCATAGGTAGGATCATAGGATTCGTAGATGCAAACGTCATATATGCTCATCCTTATTGGCACGCCGCCAAGAGGAGGAATTGCGATGGTGATGAGGATGCCATAATATTGGCCTTAGATGGCTTACTTAATTTCTCTAAGCAGTTCCTCCCAAGCCAACGTGGCGGTATGATGGATGCCCCGTTAGTGTTAACGGTAATCGTGGATCCTGAGGAAGTAGATGATGAGGTCTTTAATATGGACATACATAGTGGCTATAGTGAGGCATTCTATGAGGCCACACTTAAAATGCCATCCCCTAAAGAGGTCAAGGGATTAGTCGTGCTTGTGGAGGACAGACTGAATGAAGGAGAGAAATACCAGGGCATACGGTTTACCCATGACACATCCCGTATAGATGCGGGACCTAAGGTCACCATGTATAAGTTACTAAGATCCATGAACGAGAAGATAAGGGCTCAATTGAGAATAGCGGAGAAGATCATAGCGGTCGATGAACGTGATGTTGCTGAAAGGGTTATAACGCACCACCTCCTCCCGGATATAATAGGTAATTTGAGGACGTACTGTGCACAGGCCTTTAGATGCGTAAAGTGTAATACTACATTCAGGCGCCCTCCCCTCATGGGCAGATGCCCTCGATGCGGTGGCAGAATAGTGCTTACAGTACAGGAAGGAAGCGTGAAGAAGTACGTTAATTACGTAAACGATATTGTGAGAAGATATGAAGTGAGCGAGTATCTTAAACAGAGGATATTCATACTTAACAGCATGTTAAGGGTCGTCTTTAAAGAGGCACATGGGGCCGGAGGGCTCGAGGAATACATGAGGGGAAGTGAGGCCTCATGAGAATTAGGGAGTTCCAGGAAATGATGAGGCGTATTTACTACGAGAAAGATAGACGGAGAGGTATAGAGCGAACCTACATATGGTTAGTTGAAGAAGTAGGGGAGCTCGGAAGAGCCATAATCAGGGGAGATATAAGGGAGATAGGGACGGAAGTAGCTGACGTAATGGCATGGTTAGCTAGCTTATGTAACCTGCTTGAGTTAGACCTAGAGAAGATGTGCTTGAATAAATATCCTGGTGTATGTCCTCGCTGTGGCTCAGTGCCATGTAAGTGCAATGAACCTAGGGGAAGAAGGCTGGCGCTATGAGATGCGCTAGAATGACGGATATTATCAAACTTATGGAGATGAAGAGTACTAGTTCAGGTTTAACAGGAATGCCCTTTATCTCGTCTTCAAAGAACCGTACGAGGCCTGCTGAGGACATGGGCATGGGGCTTTCGGATCTGCGTCTTCTAGACATCTCTCCTTCGCCTCATCTCTAAGATTGCATCCCCATATTTTAATCGTTTTAGGTCCTCAATATCAAGCGACTCCTTGATAAGACTAGACCTCTCCTCAACCATAAGGGCACTATTACCGAAGGGGTCTTCAAGTATGAAGGTAAATGGGATCTCCCCCGATAGGGCTCTCTTAATGTTCTTGACGATATTTTCGCGTTTGGGTTTTTCAAAGAGGGATTCTACGATGTCCAGTATCCTTAACAGATAGCCCTCTATTGTCGTTATCTCGCCCTGAGATGACGGACCAGGCTCTATGACTATGCCGAGCTCGGGAATTCTCACGGTAGCAGTAGGCGATCGGATTACCTTAGCGTTAAGGTCATAGATGCCCTCTACGCGAAATTTAATACGAACTGGGTTATGTTGCTCGACATGGGATATACTGGTGTGCTTGTAGCCGCAATTTGAACATTTAAGGACTATTATGAGGAGGGGGCCGAAATTCGGTACATTATGTAAGGTTTCGGTGACCCTTAGGCTATGTTTACCACAATAGGGACAAACCTCGATCACGCTCTCTAAGATCTTAGGTCCATTATTAGACATTTGTGACACCGCTAAACTTACTTAGGACGAGTTGTCTTAAATATCGAGTGCTGTTAACAGAGGGTGACATTGTGGACATCACGCGGTACTATGGAAAAGTCTTTGCCCTCCCTACAGTAAGGAAACTCCTGCTCGTGTTATGCCTTGAGATAACAGTATTGATGTTAGGAGAATACGTCATACATGGATTACAAACAGCTGTACTGATGTTTAAGGTGCTCATGCTGGTTGTACCGATATTTTCAGGGTTCGCCTTCTTGGCCCTCCATAGAGGTGAAAGGATATTCACGCTAGCCAGGTGCATCTTTCTTTCGCTACTCACTACGGGAAGCACGGGGATCATAGATCTCGTAGCTCGGAAAAAATTCACTATATACCCTTTAATGCCCTCAATATACCTAAGCGCGCTAACTTCACAGCTAATTACAGGAGGGATTGGAGGATGGGATTTGATGGTAGCCATAATGCAGACGCCTATCGTTTCCCTATTGTCGATAATCCTGTTTAACGAACCGCTTGATATGGGAGCTTTATTACTTAGTATATCATTACCGCTTATGGCATCGTTAGTATGTATGAAATCATTAGAGCTAATAGGCAAGGATGAGCTGAACGGAATGAGCTTACTAAAGCTAAGCGGTGCCTTTGCTAAGATGTGGCTTAGTAACTATAAGGAAGAACTGGAAAGAGTGTTAGAACAATTATCTACGATGAGGGAAGTCGAGGTACACTACCTTAAGTTAATGACAGACGATGGAAGGTTAGCGGGATTAATGATAGTACCTGAGATTCATTATGGTCCTTTTAGGGACCTTGGCAGTAGTGAGATGCCAGCCTTATTGGTTAGAACCTTAAGAAAGGAATTAAGTTGCCAGGGAATAATGGTGCTTCATGGTGCTGTAACGCACAAGGAAGACCTGGCTTCAAGTCATGAAACGATGAAAGTCATTAAGGAGGTAACGAAGGAGTTATTAAATCGTGAGGAGAGCGTAAGTAAGGAATTCATAGGACCTGTAATAAGCGAAGGCGAGAAGTTTCAAGTTATTGGTATGGTTCTTGGAAAGACCTTACTCGTTTTCGTTACCCCTAGGAGAGGGGGTATAGAGGACATACCCCTTACGTACTGGGAGTATCTTAAGGCTAAGGCTCGTGGAATGGGATTCAGCGATGCCATATTGGTTGATGAGCACAATTCCATAGTAGATGGAGAGGTGATGAGCTTTGATGAGTTAAAGAAGCTAATAGACGACATAGTGGAACAAATAAAGCATGGCACAAGGGAAGGAATTGAAGCAGCTATCGTTAATAAGAGGAGCGGAATAGAAAAAGAACTAGGGGTAGGGGAAGGAGGAATTAGCGTTCTCTATGTCAGAGGATTAAAGAGCAGGAATGACATGACTATAATAGTAATAGATGGAAATAACATGATTAGAGGTTTCCGCGATAAAGTTGTGAGAAGAATAAAAGAGGTTCTTAACGTGAGAAGCGTAGAGGTTCTCACCACGGATACGCATTCGGTAAGCGGTCTTAAACCCGGCGGGAGGGGATATCTGGCTATAGGAGAACATGAAAAACACGAGGAACTCTTAAAGGTAATAGAGGAAGCGTGTATTGAAGCCAGGAGAAAAGCCAGGAGGGTCAACATCAGGAGTGGAAGGATTAAATTGGAGAGGGTGATGATGTACGGCGATGCACTGAGCTCAATATACAAGGTCATCGAGGAGGGATATAATAGATTTGTTAGACTAACATTTCCCCTATCGACACTATGTATGATGTTAATTGCTATGTTGTTCTCTTGCCTGACCTAATATCATATTAAAAGAGCCTACGTAGAGTTAAAATAACCCAGAGTAATACGGAAGGTATAGTACATTAAGGGTTGATAACAATATGTCTGCCCTCCCGACACCCGAGGATATCAGAAGAATGAGAATCCGGATGAAGCTTACACAAAAAGAGCTTGCGGAAAGGGCAGGCGTTAGTCAATCCCTTATAGCTAGAATAGAAAAAGGGACTGTGGATCCTCGGCTCTCAACACTCAGAAAAATCCTCAAAGCGTTGGAGGACGCCGCTAGGGATGGCGTAAGGGCTAGGGATGTAATGCATATGCCTGTCATAACGATCGGGGCAGAGGAACCAGTGGGTAGGGCAGCGGAGCTTATGTGGAAGTACGGAATATCCCAGATACCGGTAATCGAGAAGGGGAAGATAATAGGCACCATATATGAAGATAGTATAGTTAGGGCTGTTCTATCTTATCCAGATGGAAAGGTCGCATCGTGGCCTGTAAGCAAAATCATGAACGAGGCACTCCCTGTGGTATCGCCAGATGAGGATTTAACAGCGATTATGAGAATATTAATGAGAGAACCAGCGGTACTGGTGATGAGGAGGGGGAGATTAATAGGCATAATTACGAAGAGCGATATCATAGCCCATAAAGTGATTCACAAAAAGGTTAAGCAGTAGCGCGTATCTTAGAGAGATTAAGCCGATAACGGCGAAGAGCTCTAGAGCCACCTCGTTCTAAGTAACCAGACGTGAAGAGACGGTGAAGATATGTAGAGACTGTGCTCAATTTAGCCTGGACGCCATATTCTTTAACTAATACAGAACGGAGTTCTTTACTCGTGAACCATCTACCCTCTCCGAATCGCTCCACGATCGCATCCCAGATTATCTCCTTTAAGGAGACCTTAGCGGTATTAGATGGTTCTTCCATCATAGCGGAGGATAGCTCACGACCACTTAGGATCCTTAAGAGCTCCACTATCTGAACTAACTTCCTCTCATCCAGTATATCACCCTCTAAAGAGACGCATATGCGTTCCCCACTTGAGAGCCTATCCTCAATGCGAATCTTGACCAAGCGAATACACCACAATCTACTTGTGAACAGTCACTAATATAGAGATCAGTTAAAATAAAAGGAGCAAATATCGTTTAAAATAAGCTAAGAAGCAATCTAAGCACTCTGTTTTTGGAAATAAGCGCAATTCACAGCTAAAATCGAGTTCTAGTCTATGAAGCAAGGGGAGAATTGAGCTCCACAGGAAATGAAGGGGTCCCCTGGAATTCACAGGGTGTAGATGACATAGAGGAGGGAAGTGAAAAAACGCCTAAGAGAAGGGAAGTCTACAATCGCAACATTAAAAGACCGATTTTGAAGATATGTTAGTGAACGTCATGAATTTCATGATGGGATATGAAGGGAAGCTTAAAGAATGAGAACCTAAGTGAAGGTAACTGAAACCAGTGGGTATTCGAAGCTAGGGGAGAGCCAGAACGGGGTGATATAGGTGGCCAGGTGTCCCAGATGCGGTGTTAAAGTACCTAAGATCAGAATTAAAAGAGGGAAAAGGATCATAATAAGGTATAGCAAATGCCCTAAATGCGGAGTCACGGTACTCTAGCGCTCAAGACTCTATAAGAGAAGACACTTCATAAATACGCACCCTAGCCCCATAGATTCTAGCAAGTTCGGCAACGGCCAAAGCAGTATTCTTTTTCCTACATTCAAAGACGCTTTTTTGAACGAGGAAACCGTCATTCAGAGAATCCCTTATGCGCTCTAAGTTCCTGTAAAAACTTCTGGATATACTATGTGAGCCAGAAGTTGAGAAATCATAGACCACTATGTAAGACGAATTACCCGGGGAAGAGCAGTTAAATTTCTCAATCAAGTGATAAGCTATAGGACGCCGTCCCATGAAGAGCACCTGAGGAAGGAGGGAAGTAAGAGGGCAATAAAGGTATCAAACAAAATAAAAGGATCAATAGATAAAGGATCCCTATCAGGGACGAGCCCCACACCCCTTCATTTCCTGTGGAAAGAAAAATCAATAATTGATGATGATATAAAGGAATGAAAAATACCCCATTTCTATTTACCTTAGAGGGATATATTAAGAAATATGTCGTAATCTATTAACGCTTAACTCTACAATCTTTGATATACTCCTTAAATATCCTAATTGTTTGCTTTCCACAGGAAAATGAGGGGTCGGCCCCTCAACCTATATCATACTCAGGTATCATTACTTTTTCTGACGCATATGCGTCAGTTAACCTTTGAACCTACACTTCCATATGACCTATCCCTAACTCTCACGCCTAGCTTCATCTCTTCCCTCTTCATACATAAAAGCGGTACATGGGTAAAGGTTAGGGGCGTATTGGACGGCCTCGTTGTATGGCAAGAGGATGGCAGTATCTTCTGTAAGTATTCCATGAAATTAGACGAGAGGTACGTTAAACGATTACTAGGTATTCATATGCCGCCTTTCGAATGTCGCATTAACTTCCATGACCAGAGGTTAAATGATATGTTACGAGAATTAGCATCCGTTTATCCCGGTCTTCGTATTCCATCCTCTCCCCTTGATTTCTCATGGATCTTTACAGCCGTAGTACTCTCCAGAAGGGCAGATTATGAAAAGCTTGTCCTAAGGTGGTGCACCAGTATAGCGCGTATTACGGGGAATAATCCATGGCTTCTCCTCAATTTATCACGTAATCTTATACTTTCTCGTATAGGTTCTAGTTATCAGATCCTTAACTTACTAGATTCCCTTAGCTCCCTTAGACTAATCTTAATAGAGGAGCTAGGTCTCTCATCAGATGATCCCGATGAACTATACGTGGCATCCCAGAAATTATCCGAGTGCGATCCCTGGAGGTTACGGCATTTGCTCTTAAGGTGTAAATATGTGGGTCCCAAGGTAGCCGACGCAGTGATTCTAACCGTAACTGGTCTATCTTCTTTTGCACCAGTAGATGTACATTTAGTCAGGGTAAGCCGACGATTAAAGGTTTTAGGTCCAGATGCGAGTATGATGCCTAGGAAAGAGCTCTGTCTGTCCTTTACGTGTCATTCCTGTCCTTCCCGCGGGGAATGCATAAGAGGCTATTTAATGCGGAAACTAGGTGATCTCTTCGGATGGTATCAAACGCTTACATACTTGCATGGACATCTCATCTGTAAGTCTCTTCGTCCATATTGTCGTATATGCCCCCTTAAGGCGCTATGTCCTGAAAATAAGTGACGCATATGCGTCACTTGCCGTGAAGTAGTAGGAGTTCCTCGCATAATCTTTGACAGGCTTTAAAGACGTTTACTTTTAACAAGAAATCATGCACTCTATCACTAAGATATTCTATTTGCTTCGTCTTGACCAGCTCGTCTAACATGTGCCTTATAAGAACTTGATGTAAGGTAATCCTGAGTATCTCTCGTGGACCTTTAAAACGTGATGATACTTCCCTCAAGAAAGCATATCTGTCCTTAAAGAAGTCCTGTACGTCTCTCCTTCTCCAAAGCTCACCTGCCACATCTTCTATAGTCGAGATGAATGCTGGTTTTATTATCCACGATCTCCTTATGACTCCTCTTCTCTCTAGGACTAATCTGTATATGTTCTCCCTAAGCTCCTCCACTCTGGCATTCACTGTGCTCATGACTTTGTTAGGCTGCGTATAACATACCCACCCCTCAGATGTTAGTACGACAATGATGCCCTCTGAGATGCGGACGCCACATGCCCTCTCCGCCCTTCTTAGTATCTCCTCTAAGCATTTCTCCATTCTTACTTTAGCCTTTATTAGCGAGCCTAGTTTGTGATGATACCATTCCTCATACATCTCCCGGTGTAGCTCCCCTATTATTCCCACTAGTCTACCGCATAGCTTACGTATTTCTTTAAGTGAGAGGAACTTTGCTGTCAGATCCCATCTCATGTAATATCTCATGAAGGCTCTTAAGGACCTATTCCTAAACGTGATCCTACTGGCCTCCTTTAAGAAGTGCGTGAGCTCATCTAGATTTCCTATGCTGCTGTATGTAGCCATCGTTGATATCGTCTTGGCCAATGCAGTATTGGGTGCATACTCCCTTAATGCATGCGACAGGAGCTCATGAGGGTAGCTGGCTCTAACCCTAATCCTTCTCACATGACTAGTCATAGAGGCTCGCACTAATGCCTTTTCATCATATACTCAGAGTAACTCTGATAGCTCATCGCCTTCCTTGCATTAAGGTATGAAAGAGGACTTATATCTCTTCCCTATAAGTCATCTCCCCGAGCAAGCATCAAACGATATAAAAATGCCGTGAGCTTACTAAGATGAGGTTAATATCATGTACACTACCTACGTTGGTAGCTTCCCTCTCGACTACAATAGGGAGAATATCGAACGGATAATGCGGGACGTGAGCGCGATATCAATAGATTATCCGTGCTATCCTCAATTGATGGATTTCGTAGCCCAGTTCCTGGAGCCCTTAGTAAAGGCTAATATACTCGTGAAGAGGCCCTGGGGATACTTGCTTATAAGCGAGGTGAAGGTTAGCATTGATGTGTCTGATGCTGAGAGACAGGCGTTAATCGCAGTCGATTACGTAAAGGCCTCTGGCCTGAGCAAGTACTTTAAGGGTCTTAGGGCATGTGTAACAGGCCCCTTCACTTTAGCCAGCAGGATATATCTTAAGGAGCCCCCTTCTCCTTCTAATACCCTCCTAGCTCAGCTAGAATACCTGGAGCCACTTGTCAATTACCTAAGGCGCATAATAAGGGACTTCCTGGACATGGGTTATAAGTACATAAACGTAGATGATCCCTATCTCAGCGTGATGGTAGGTGCTAGGGCCATATTACACGGTTGTTCCCCTGATGATATTATGGATCTTCTGGATAAGTTAGCTAGGTCCATACCGTCTATCTCCGGGATCCATGTTTGTGGCCGTATTTCGCCTCATTTAGCGGAGCTCCTAGTGCAGAGCTACTTCTCAATTCTAGATCACGAGTTCGTCGACTCCCCTGCTAACTTCAACTCCTATACACGCGATATGCTCGAAGATTACGATAAGTTCCTAGGAGTGGGCGTAGTCTCCAGTAAATTCGCCGCCGTAGAAGATCTATCTAAGGCGATAAGCATCTTAGAGCGAGCTATTAGGCGATATGGCCTTGAAAGGGTACGCATGGTGAAGCCCGATTGTGGCTTCCGTGGCCTTAGGGGAGCTCAAAGGACTGTAGAGCTCGCCTACTCAATAGCATTAAGGAAACTGAAGGTAGTTAAGGAAGCTCGCGATATCATTGCCTCGAAATACGGCTTAGAGGTCGGGTGAAGCCAGTGAGAAAAATTAATTAATGCGTAAGCTAACTTATTCCCAACAGGCCCCGGCTGAAGGTGCGCGGGGAGCCACTGGGCTACATTTCGCCTGGCTCTAACCGGTCGTCTAGCCCGGTTAAGGATAGCGGCCTCTCGAGCCGCAGACCCGGGTTCAAATCCCGGCCGGGGCACCATGACTAGCTCTAATTAACCCCTTATCCCTCAGGACACTGAGGGTCCTGAATGGTGTATCCTAACCTGAAGCTCAAGAAGATATATCATCTTAACTGAAGTGATGCGCTTATGGCAGGAGTTAACGTACTTGTAATATACTATTCAAGAACTGGTACTACTGAGAAGATGGCTAAGGCCGTGGCCAAAGGGGCAAAGAGCGTTAAGGAGGCTAAGGTGACGATAAAGCGAGTCGAGGAGGCCACGATGGATGACCTGAAGGAAGCCGACGCGATAATAATAGGCTCTCCCACATACTACGGTCAGATGGCGGCTGAGGTTAAAAAGTTCGTTGATGAAAGTGTTAAGATCCATGGTGCTCTCGAAGGTAAGGTAGGTGGGGCCTTTACCTCCTGTGGTGCTATGGGAGGCGGTTGTGAAACGACGATCCTCAGCATCTTAAAGGCCATGCTAATTCATGGTATGATAATACAAGGGAACCCACAAGACCATCACTATGGAGTGGTATCCATAGGCGCTCCTGATGAAAACGTATTGGGTGCCTGCAAAGAACTGGGAAAGAGAGTGGCAGAACTCGCATGGAGGTTAAAGAAGAACCATAGTTCATTGTCTCCCTTCTGAAAAAGCAATTCGTTCTCAAGAATCATGATGACGCGTTAGGTCAATTTAAAATCATGATTTGGTAGCGGGGGGTGGATTTGAACCACCGACCTCGGGGTCTCACAGAGGTTTACCACCTCTTATGAGCCCCGCGGGATACCAGGCTTCCCCACCCCGCTATTGTGGATGCATAACACTCAGGTGAAGTGCTCTTCTTCATGCCAGCGGGGGCGTCTCCCTCTCTGCAGCTCATTATGATGTAATAGGATGGGGCCTTATATTATTTTCTACATGAAGGTGGTCGGGCTAGAAGTACGCGCTTTTAAATGAATTACGGTACTATTTCCTGATGGGATCCGATCTATGAGCGTTATCGTGGATTTTCACATACATTACCCTAGGGATATGCAACTTGAGGCGCTTGTGAGGACATGTGAAAATCTAGGCGTAGTGAAGGTCTGCATGCTCAGCTTAGGTAAGTGGCGAAATAACGTGAATGAGAATACTCTAGTCGAAAGGGCTATGAAGGAATATCCTGATCTCATAGTCGGTTTTGCTTACGTAGCCCTTGGGAGGGATCCTCCCGATATTGTAGATGAGTTTCATTCCAGGGGTTTTAGGGGGATCAAGCTCATAGATCCAGCTAAACCCTATGATGTCGATGAATTCTTCGACTACTATGAGCGGATGGAGGATTACAACTTGCTGACTCTCTTCCATACGGGGATCGTCGCTAGGAGTGCTAGGGATAGGGAGTGGCGGGTATCCTCGGAATTCATGAGACCAGTTCGCCTCGACAGGATAGCGAGGGTGTTTCCTAAGCTCAGGATTATAGGCGCGCACTTGGGCCATCCTTGGTGCGATGAAGCGGCCGTGGTCATGATGCATAACCCAAATGTATATTTTGATATCTCTGGTGGACATACCTTCTGGGTGGCGCTTGCCATAAGGCGTAGAGGAAGGTATGATGTGGATCCTGCTAGATTATTATTCGGTAGCGATGCCTTTAGTCCTGGGGTTATCGAGCGTATGTTGCGGTTCTGGGAAGTGGCTTTACCACAATTGGGCCTGAGTAAAGAGGAAGTGGCGGGTGTCCTTGGCAAAAATGCCCTAAAGTTATTGGGAGGCACATGACGAAATGACCCCGTGTGGACTATACAAGCGCTATATCGAAGGTAAAGTCCATCCTTGAAGATGTCCTGACGTTACCTCCTAGAGCCTAAGCGCTGTCGAGATCAAAACTCTTACTATGGGCTCTCCTTCTTCAAGGATAGCGCTTATTGTAAGCTTAGCTTCTAAGCCTAGATCATTAAGCTCATCGAGAACTCTCATTAAGGTTTGCAATTCATCATAATCAAGTTCATCTCTTTCTATACGGACATCGATACTGACAGGTTTTACGAATAATTCGAACTCTTCGTAATACTTGGAGATAACTTTGATCATGTTAAGTAGCTGAGCCTCAAATCCTTCTTCGCTCATCGAGTTAATATCAAAAAGGCCTCTTATTAGCTTACCCTTTTCTCATCTCACTAGGTGATCGATAACTCATCGAAAAGCTATATAGTTCCTTAATGATCAGAATGAACTTTCTTACGAAAACACCATAGAGCTTCTCTTAGGCAAGCACCACTTTATGTAGAACTTCTAACCTAGGAAACTGCAGTAAGCGCATGAGTGCGGTGATGTCGTCAGAAGCGCGTATGCATCCCAACAGATATCATCAAGATTACCATACCTCTCAACGTTAAGGAACATGCAATGCTTATTTTTATCTCAACATCCTATTTTTATACCGTATATCGGTGAAAGAATTTGTCAGAGCGCATAAAGCCTGTGCACGCCCAAGGCTTTTTCACACTTAGCCTCGATGGACTGGTAAATCAAGTGACAGTGTTTGATTACATGGATCCCGATGGTTATTATGCTAGTCTACTAGAGGACGAAAATGTCCTAGAAGACGAACTTTGGAAGCTCGTAGCTAATATGCAGGAGTTCCTCGATCAGGAAAAGGTGATCATAAACGGTAGGCGCGTTAAACCCAAAGTAAGGGGGATCGATATATGCTGGAGGGGAGATGCTACAAGGCCCTCAATCACCTTCTTTATAACGTTTCAAGGTAGGCTTAGATCGGGGTTAAACGCCTATGAGGACTATTATGAGCCGACTATTGCCGAATACGATTACGAGTTCTATTGGATCTTCCCTCCTCAGGTCTCAATCTCAGAGGCGCTAATGCCTGGGAAGCATGAAATAGTCAATGACCGCATATTGATGGTTTGGGTACATAAGGGGACATACGTAGAAGGTTATGAGAGGATAGCCTTTTGGGTGCCCCAGGATAGAGGCGAGTAAGTATGTGTGCTATATTCCTTAAAATAGTCATCCCATACAGGAATTACAAGCGGGTTAAGGAGATCGTAGAAGGGCTCGAGAAAGAAGGCTATAGACCCCTCTATATACGGAGGGACGTTTTATTTAAGGAAAGGCGCGAACTAGATCCCGTAGAAGTCGTGTTCCTGTTAGATATGCCACCATATGAGGTCAGGAAGTTAAGGAAGAAGATTTCATTGGCCATACGCGGTACCTTGGGATTTTACATAATGTATCCGCTTAAGAAGAACACATCTTCATAGTTCCTACTATCCTTCGGTGTTTTCCCTCTTCGATATATGAGGGTTAAACCACGATCCATACAGTCCATCTCTTAGGGCATCATTGTGTGATTCTTGTGTTAATAGGGGCTTAGATGTTTGTCGATTATTAGTTAGACGAATGTTGTACTAATCTAGCAAAAAGTTTAAATTCGAAAACAATAGACTTCTAGACTCGACTCGGAGGAGTGGGATATGGAATTGGGAATCTATCCAGAAGCACCTCAGCGTTAACGAAGATCCAAGCGATACTACTTATAGTTATAGTGATAGTATCCGCAGGAGGATACTATGTTTACCAGAGCTACATGAAGGGTTCTTCTGAGAAGGTGTTAAGGGTCGGTATAGGCATAGATCCGGATACATTAGATCCCGCGGGCCAGACAACAACTCTGATATCCAATATCGTGCGCATGGTTGTCGAGCCTTTATTCATCATAGACGTCAATGGTAAGTTAAAGCCATGGTTGGCTGAAGGTTACGAGGTAAGCCCTGATGGCCTCACATATACGATACGGATAAAGAAGGGCATTAAGTTCCACGATGGAACGCCATTAACGGCGGAGGCTGTGAAATTCTCGCTGGAACGCATATTAGATCCCAACGTTAGAGTGCCTGGGAGACATAATTACCTAGTTATAAAGGAGATCGAGGTCGTGGATGATTATACTGTCAGGATACGTCTAAAGCATACCTTCGCTCCCTTCATAAGCCTACTGACCGGCACAACCACAGGGGTAATGTCGCCTAACGCCGTGAAGAAATTAGGAGAGGACATAGTGCGTAACTTAAAGGGCGTAGGGACTGGTCCCTTCAAGTTCGTTGAGTGGGTTAAAGGAGATCGAATAGTGCTGGAGAGGAATGACGAATACTGGGGTGGCAAGCCTAAGCTTAAGAAGATAGTCTTCAAGGTAGTTCCGGACGCAAATACTAGGGAGGCGATGCTCCTAGCCGGCGATCTGGATATGATAGTGTTACCGCCTGCCGCTGACATACCTGCTTTAGCCAAGCGCTCCGATGTCAAGCTGTGGTTCTCCAATGCCTCTAGGACGATGTTCATAGGCATAAACACCCAATATGGCCCTCTCAAGGACGTGCGTGTGAGGCAGGCCTTAAATTATGCCGTCGATAAAGAGGCCATAGTGAAGAACGTCCTCTTAGGCCTAGGTAAGCCCCTAGATGCACCAATACCATGGTTCTTCTTCAGCTATAAACCCCTTAAGCCATATGAGTACGACCCTGAGAAAGCGAAGAAGCTTTTAGCTGAAGCGGGGTACCCCAACGGCTTTGAGGTAACCTTATTCGCTCCTAACGGCAGATATCTGTTCGACAAGGAAGTCGCTGAGGCAGTAGCCTCATATCTAGAGGCAGTAGGCATAAAGGTCAACATCCGAATACATGACTGGCCCACCTACGTCTCCCTGCTCTTCCAGCCACGAGAGAAGACACAGCTACAACTCTTCCTCATAGGCTTCGGCGTCGGAACACCTGATCCTCACTTCCAGTATTATCTGACATTTCACTCGAAGACGTTCCCGCCCAATGGCTTTAACTTCTTCTTCTATAACAACAGCGAGGTAGACACGCTATTAGATGAGGCAGTGAAGACCCTAGATCCGGAGAAGAGAGCCGCTATGTACCAGAGGGTCTCAGAGATCCTCTGGCACGATTGCCCCTGGATATGGTTATACGTGCAGAGTTATGTCGTCGCTACGTCCTCTAAGGTGAGAGGGCTGATAATGTATCCTTATGAGATGTTCGACTTACGCGAAGCGGATATAGAATGATAAGGGGATCGCCATGGCACTCGTAAGATACCTGATAAAAAGATTTTTTGGCCTCCTAATAGTCGTCTTCGGGATAGTAACTATCCTCTTCCTTATATTAAACCTGACGCCCGGTGATCCGGCCAGGCTCATAGCCGGAATAGGTGCCACAGAAGAAGATGTGGAAATGATAAGAAAATCGCTGGGGCTGGATAAGCCCTTACATATACGGTATATTCTGTATATATCTGGCCTCTTACGTCTAGATCTAGGTAAATCCATAAGAACAGGGACTCCTGTCCTCCATGAAGTTTTAATCAGGTTGCCTAATACTATAGTATTAGCTGTCTCCAGCATGGCCTTAGCGCTCGCCATAGGCATACCCCTAGGTATAGTGGCTGCGGTTCGTACTAGCTCCCTATTAGATTACCTTATCATAACGTTATCCATAGTAGGCAACTCAATTCCCGTCTTCTGGCTAGGCCTTATGTTTATAGTGCTCTTTAGCGTAAAACTACGCCTCCTTCCAGCGGGCGGTATAGGCACACCCCTACATCTAGTCTTACCGTCGCTGACCATAGCCATATACCTGCTCTCGTACATAATTCGTTTCACGAGGACCGCTGTGCTCGATGCGCTTAGACAGGAGTTCGTTAGATATGCCCTATCCAAGGGCCTTCCGAGAAGGGTGGTGCTCTATAAACACGTCCTTAGAAATGCCCTGATTCCTGTTTTAACGATAACGGGCCTTCAGTTCGGAGCATTACTCGGGGGTGCCCCGATAACCGAGACCGTCTTTGCTTGGCCAGGGATAGGGAAATACATCGTGGATTCGATATTCGCTAAGGATTACCCCGCCGTACAAGGAGCGGTATTCATATTCGCCCTCATATATGCCATCGTAAACTTAGTCACGGATCTCCTCTACGTAGTAGTGGATCCTAGGGTTAAGTTAGAGGGAGGTGGTATGCGTGAATGAGGTAGTTCACCTCCTCCTTAGGCATAGAGGCGCCCAGATAGGGCTCTGCATACTTCTAACGATAATCTCGATGGCCCTCTTCGCTGATGTCCTCGCTCCTTACGACCCCTATAAGGCTAACTTAAGGGATGCCCTGAAGCCGCCTAGTTTAGATCATCCCATGGGAACTGACGAGATAGGGCGTGATATATTATCTCGTATAATGTATGGGGCAAGGTTCTCCCTTCTCATAGCTTTCGCTAGTGTGGCGATGGGAGCTATAATAGGTGTCTCAATAGGCCTCTTAAGCGGATATTACGGGGGTTGGATAGACTATGTCGTACAGAGAATGACTGATATTTTACTCGCCCTTCCGGGCGTCGTCCTAGCACTAGCTTTAGTGGCTGTGCTAGGCCCAGGTCTCACTAACTTGATAATAGCCGTAGGCATAGGCTTCATCCCAGTCTACATAAGAATTGTGCGGGGGGTTACGCTTCAGGTTAAGGCCATGGAATACGTAACCGCCGCCGAAATGCTCGGCCTCAGTAGCCTCCGGGTGCTATTCAAACACATACTCCCTAACGTCTTCCCCTCAGTTATGGTCCAGGTAACATTACACTTAGGTTCAGCGGTCTTAGCTGCAGCGGGATTAGGCTTCCTAGGGCTAGGCGTTCAGCCACCTAATCCAGAATGGGGTGCTATGATAGGTACTGGAAGGAACTATATATTCAGGGCACCTCACCTCATAGTATTCCCAGGCCTATCCCTCTTCCTTGTGGTTTTAGGCTTCAACCTGCTTGGCGCGGCGTTACGGGAGGTATTAGATCCTAGGCTGAGGAGGGAATGAGGTCATGAATTCCCTTCTAAAGGTTAATGATCTGAAGGTCCACTACTTGCTAGCTAACTCCGTGGTAAGAGCCGTTGACGGCGTCACATTTGACCTTAAGGAGAACGAGATATTCTCCCTTGTGGGTGAGAGCGGTAGCGGGAAATCCACCCTCGCCTACGCTATCGCGAGGTTACTTGACTCATCATATGTCCGGATATATGGGGAGATAATCTTCAACGGCATTAACCTACTTGAGTTAAGCGAGATCGAGATGGAGAAGATAAGGGGTAACCTCATATCAATGATCCCCCAGGATCCCTCGGCTGCGTTAAACCCAGCCTATACTGTTGGGGAACAAATCGCTGAGGTTCTGAGGTATAAGAAAGGCCTCACACACAAGGAGGCTAGGGACCTGAGCATAGAGCTTATGAAAAAAGTAGGCATACCCGACGCTGAGAAGAGGTATTTGAACTATCCTCATCAGCTTAGCGGGGGTATGAATCAGAGGGTGGTGATAGCGATAGCAATGGCGCTTAGGCCTAGACTGATAATTGCTGATGAACCGACCTCAGCATTAGATGTCACTGTTCAAGCACGGATTCTCGAGCTATTAACGGGCTTGGTCAAGGAGTATGGCTCAACGATGTTACTGATAACCCACGATCTAGGTGTAGCGGCCGAGGTTTCCGATAGGATAGGGGTCATGTATGCAGGGAAGCTGATGGAGATCGGATCTAAGGAGGAGATATTGGAGAAGCCCCTACATCCCTATACCCAGGCATTGCTTCACGTAGTTCCCAGGTTTCATAAGAAGAAGAGGCGTCTAAAGCCGATAGCTGGAATGGTGCCCAATCTTTCCTCCCCGCCAAGTGGGTGTCGTTTTCATCCTCGTTGTCCATATCGAAGTAAGGAATGCGTACTTCAGGAGCCATTAATGGTGGAGGTTGAGCCAGGGCATTGGGTTTCATGTAATCTGTACGCGATGGAGGCTTCCTATCATGCCTGAAGTGTTGATAGAAGGGATAAACCTACACAAGTACTTCCCCGTTAAGGAAGGCTTACTCGGTCTTAAGAAGCTATGGCTCAAGGCCGTAGATGGTGTAAACATAAGGATCCATAAGGGCGAGATGTTAGGCCTTGTGGGTGAGAGCGGTAGCGGGAAATCAACGCTAGGGCGGATGTTAGCCGGCATATTAAAACCTACTAGGGGTGTTATACGATATAGGGGAAAGGATGTATATGGACATGAATATCGCCTAATAAGGAAGAAGATTCAGCTGATATTCCAAAACCCGGATTCCTCACTGAATCCCCGTATGAGGATAAAAGACGTCTTAGAGGAAGCCATAAGGGCTGGTGGCGTTAAGGAGAAGGATACAGTAGAATCAAGGATTATAGAGTTATTACGGGATGTAGGTCTCGGTCAAGATGTGGCCATGAAGTACCCCCATCAGCTCAGCGGAGGCATGAAGCAGAGAGTGGCGATTGCTAGAGCCTTAGCGGTGAACCCAGACTTCATAATAGCTGACGAGATAGTGTCCGCGCTTGACGTATCTGTGAAAGCCCAGATATTAAACTTAATGGTAGACCTCCAAGAGAAATTCGGCCTCACATGTCTTTTCATAAGCCATGATATCCCTGTAGTTGGATACGTAAGCGACAGGATCACCGTAATGTACTTAGGTAAGATCATGGAGGTACTACCAGCGGATAAGCTGTTCGAAGAGCCACTCCACCCCTATACCCGAGCACTCCTGTCATCAATGCCATCCCTCTACTTTAACTGCGATGATAAAGTAATACTAAAAGGGGAGATCCCTAGTCCCGTGAACCCGCCTATGGGATGTAGGCTTTCCACGCGCTGTCCCTTCGCTAAAGGCATATGCCGGAGGGTGGAACCAGAGCTTAAGAGAATCGGTAACGAGCACTTTGTAGCCTGTCACCTATATTAGCAGGTCCTCTTAATGTGTGATCCTAAGCGCGAGGAAGTTCATTAGACAAGTAAACGACCCTATTATTAAGAGCACGCACATGGTATACCGTAAGTATAACGACGCGATGAGCATCGCTTGGGATAGTACATTGAACGCTAAAAGCCTTCTTAACATGATCCGGGGGTGCATCCCTCTTAGGAAATACCTCAAGAGCTTGAAAGCGATTCTCCTACGCTTTAAGATTCCATAATAGGGAAGCCGTTTATATGCCTTGAACCCTAACGAAGAAAGCCTATAGCGTTTCATGGGCGACCTCTTATTGTACTTTCCTGGCCCCTTCCTGCTAGGGACTATTAAGGGGTCAAAGGCCTCTATGTAGGTAAGCGCCCTTTCCTCGCTTAGACCCATAACTGTTGCCAGGCCCCTAAGGGTTAACTCCCTCCGAGGAGAAACGCCCAGGGCTATGACTGTATCATATAGGTATTTAAAATACGTAAGCTTCCTTACAGTATCATTTAGATTGATAACCTTGAAGTGCATAAGGTCTAGTGATCTCTGGGCTTGTGGGATTCCTAGGGCGCTCTTCAAAAGGCCAAGATACCAGAGCCCCTTTTCGGTGAGATAAAATTCCCCGGTTTCCTTATCTTGTTTCACTAGCCCCTTAATCCTAAGTTTCCGTAGGGCATCTAGAAGCGTCTTGCCCCTTTCCCCTGTAACCTCCTTAATTTCCTCTATTGTCGCCTTCTCCCTCTCTGCTAAAAGGAGGAAGATCCTCAGTTGTATCCCTGCTTTAGCGAGATCTATCATACTGTCAAAGGCCCTCAGTTTTTCCAAACGCGTATAACGTTCAACTATATTCTCTTCTTGCTTTCTCATTGTTATTACGAATATGTGATACGTGCTTTTATACATCACTATGTTTAGAAAATTCAACGTTTAAACGTGCTTTTTATGCAATTCCTCATAAGAAGCTTTAAAATAAACTGCGGCTATCGGTGGTCGCTCTTCAAGGGTGATAACACCTGAGCCTTTTTTATAAGTCGCGTATTATTCTAATCCTGGATGATGAGACGACGGTCTATTGAGCTGTGATGAATCTTTTCGCGACTGACAATAAGTAGTGATTATTGCACCTTTTATACTCCATTAGCTAATGAAGTGGTAGGGATTAGACGTAATACACCAGAAATGGCTTAAGGACTACTCAAAAGAGCTAGAGAAGGGCTTAGGATTAAAAACATCAGGAAAATGCTTTGGCGATTCTTATATCGTCAGCAATATTCACGAGCATACATGTATTAGTAGGTCCTCATATACATGTTCTTATGGTCTTTAATACCATCCTGCCTCTACGTTAAAACTAGTAGCTTATATCCCCTAATAATGATGCACCTTCCTAACAACATATTTGCATACTTAGTTCTACTACATGATATTCTATACTTAAATGCTGTGGCAGTCCAGAATTCTCGACCCATAAGTCTACATGTCTAGAAATATATGCCGGCAAAGTGACTAGATATAATGGTGGTTGGTGGCATGGGGTCTGGTGAAGTGTTTGAAGCAGTATCGCACTCCATAAGGATTAAGATATTAAAAATGTTAGCCGAGAAGCCTATGAGCTTCTCCGAGTTGAAGAGAGAGCTTGGGATTGGGAGTAGCGGTAAGCTAGACTTTCACTTAAAGAAGCTGGGGAATCTTATAGCAACGAATAGTGAGGGTAAGTACACGTTGACGAGAGAGGGGTATGCTGGGTTACAAGCTATAACAGTAGTTGAGAGGTATGGGTGGCAGAGGAGAGCCTACATCATAAATATAGTAGCGTTCCTTGCCGGACTAACGTGGTTTACATCGAAGATAGTGCTGGAAGGTTCTAAGCCAATATTCCTAGTAATTCTAATTTTAGTGATTGCATGGTTCACATACTACAGCTACTTGTCCCTAGTGAAGAGGAAGGTATTCAAAACATACTAATCAACAGTATGTTTATCACGTAGTGATAAACATAACATCGTATACTGTGAGGTTACTTGTATAAAGCGCTCATCTTTGCAGAAGGCGCCTAACACTTCATCGGGGGCCTTATATATTCTCGCTACATGAAGTTGCTGGATGAAGAGTAGGCTTATGGTGTTCATTAGTATGAGAGCGGAAGCCGCCATCGCATCAAACGTGTAAACCTGCCCCCCTCTCCCTTCTGACAACCATCCATCACCACCGCTCCATTCACTACCATAAGGTGCTTAAAACCGAGCACAATTGCCTCATCTCGGCAGGTGCTGTGCACAAGGATTGTGACGGTAAGCATATCTTTATCTTCGATTACTGCAAATGAAAAGATACAACGAACGTTTAGTCCCTTAATAGTTCTGGGAACCAGCACTCCTTAACGTAGACCCTATACCCATACCTTCCTCTAAAGAGGTTAAGATATCTGTAGAGCTCGCTTATATCGTCCGGATCCCAGCTAAAGATACCAAGTTTAAGAGTCCTAACCTTGCCATCATCCAGAAATTTTATCCTCAGATGGTCAAGGTAAGGCCTCCTCCGGTGTTTCCCATGTACAAGAACAACTTCAATTAAGTCAGAGAGCTTGATGTCGTAGTGGGTATTATGCCTTACCACATGTGATGTATCTCCACGTACTAATATCAAATCTCGGGGGAGAAGGAGGTAGAGAGCGAACCCTATAAGAATCGAGAGGCCTGCGATTAGGAGACAATAACTATTCCTATTTCCAATGTACACTACTAGGCTTGTTACGGAAAGGATAATGCCCATTATCAGATATCCTTTATTATCGCGCCGAACCTCAAACTCGTACGTTAGGTCATTACAGGTACTCGGGCGGAGGGCACATGGAGCTCCCATAGTACCCATAGCTAAGAGATATATTAGATGTATTGCCCCTTTTCAACCTATCACACTATGCGGAAAAGCACTTCTGAGTCGAGATCCTAGCTTAGGGAAAGAGGCGTCACTACCAGTGCGCTTATGAAGTTCAAGGGGATTGCCAGGTTGGGATTCGATCCTCCTAGATAATGAAGAACATTAAGGCGGAGATTAGACACGCTTTAAAGATGGGAGAAGGTCTATTCTCCAAAAAGCCGACGAAGTGATAAGACGGCTACCTAGGTCTTATTGGATGTGAGCCAATAACTATAGAGGTTATGCCGGACCAAGTTCACATCTTTACTCTATGTCCTCCACGGCACTCCCCCTCGTACATAGCCAACTACCTGAAGGGCAAGAGTGCTAGGAAGGTCCTTCTCTTAAGTTCTTTAAGGAGGTTTCTAGTAATAATAATCCTCTAATTAACGTTCATGTGCAGACTCCCTACTAAGTTCATTAAGAGCTTCATGGATTGCATCATATATCCTGGCCGAGAATAGATGGTAATATTGTTGCTCTCTAGCTAAGAAGGAGGGTTTGGTTGCGTGCTCAGAGGATGCGCTGAGGCGGCTGGTTGAACCATCGTTTTGACTTTCAAGAGACGTTGTGAATGAAGCGCTTGAGAGGACGAAGAAGAATTGCTAGGCTTTACTCTGCTGTAAGCTGTATGGTTCTCTTCTACTATTATGTTTTTAGGCGGTCTTCCTAATCTTGACTCGGGTGCGGTGGTATGCGCCCTTTTGGGTATGGCGGCTTCTAGTAGTGGTGGTTGTTCTCGCTACTTTTCCTCAGCTGTTGCATATGCTGAATCGAGGATTGCTGAGGTTAGCTGGGTTGTATAGATTAGACATAGACAATGTATTAGACATTCATACATTGAAAAGAGGTTGATGTGGCTAACTATGTCTACATTGACGGCTTTGATAGACATATCCTCTGCGTCTTTGATCGACAGCTGAACCTAGTCGATAGAATCGTACTCAGTGCTGATGTTGATGCTGGCCCGTACTTCGGCTTGGGAAATGTGGGCTTCGACGGTGAAAATCTGTTTCTAGCTGGCTTCGGCGACGCTAAATGGGTAGTGTACTCCATTAAGGTTATCTCCTCACAGCAAAGCGTGGAAGTAGTATCGGTTCTGCCTTTATTTTCCTGTGAGTGTCTCCTGTTGCTAATTATTAGCTTTGTCATGTACCGGCGCCGTGTTGGGCATTGACATGCTGTATTAGACATTCATATGCACTAAATGTGGGGTATATAACGCAACCATAAGAGAGGCAATACAGAGGCCTGGAGAGGAATGTAAAATTCCTAAGTGTAGTTAAAAACTTCGTCTTTAGGCGCTCTAAGGTCTCTATTTCCTAACTGCTAGCATTCCGGCAACTTCATTTGTACAACAAGCACCCTACCCTCTATCAAAATCAAAACGCTAATTAAGTGATATGTACCCTTAGGTACTAGACATGGAATATAGGCTTTTGGGTAGGACTGGCTATAAGGTCTCGATACTCACCATCGGTTGTTGCGGTCCTGGGATAGCTCCGAATGTTGAGGATGCGATAAAGGCTTTTGAATATTCTATAAATCATGGCTTAAACATGATTGACATTGCGCCTAGCTATGGTGAGGCCGAGGTCAGATTAGGGCGGTTGATAAGTCGATATCGGGATAAGCTTATAGTAGTTGAGAAGACGCTTGAAAGAAGCAGGGATGGCGCCTGGAAGGAGCTTAAGTCATCGTTAAAGAGGCTCGGGCTGGGCTACTTTGACATATATCAATTTCACGCGGTAAGGAATATCGAAGAGCTCGAGAGGATATTTAGCGATAATGGCGCTATGAAAGCCTTCTTAGAAGCTAGGGATCAGGGCCTGATAAAGTACATAGGGATAACCGTTCATAATGACATGAGAATCGTGGTTAAGGCGCTAGAGCGATTTGATTTCGATACCATTCTCATACCTGTTAATGTCGGTAGCTTAATACATCCGACTCCTGAGAATGACTTTAGACCCGTGCTTAAAATAGCTAAGGATAGGGACATAGGAGTGATAGCGATTAAAGCGATAGCTAAGGGCAGGTGGACCAGCAATCATAGAAGGTATCAGACGTGGTATGAGCCGCTTGAAGATCAAGAAGATATAGATAAGGCAGTTTGGTTCACCCTTTCGCAAGAGGGCGTTACCACCTACTCGATAGCCTGCGACATTAGACTATGGCCTAAAATATTAAGCGCGGGGGAACAGTTTAAGAGGCTTGATGAGGAGGAACAAGAGCACATCGTAGAATACTTCAAGGATAAAGGTGTTAAGCCTCTCTTTCCAGAAGCGCTTTAGGGAAGGTAATTACTATCTCCTAGCCTAAGTTCCCTTTACGGGCATTTAGTGCATAAAGGGCTTAGTAAATAAGGAAAGTCCATTAACATCGAGTTAATTTCAAAGCCCTTAAATTCGAATAGCTCAAAACTTGAGTTACTTTAACCTTGAAAGAGATCGTAAAATAGATCCCTAGCCACCTCATGAAGAGCGGGAAAAATGTGCTTCTTTAAAGGGAAGGTGTAGAGCAGCTTATGAGTAGAATGTCACATTGAAACGAGTATTTTATGACAAAATTCCTTTATTCCTTCTTCTTTAAAGCCTCGACGACCTCCTTTTGAGAAAAAGTACCTTCCTTATACGCGCAAATATGGCGCCGGGGGTGGGATTCGAACCCACGACCACCCGGTTAACAGCCGGGCGCTCCACCTGGCTGAGCTACCCCGGCTCCGGCAGTATATTTTATGTATTCGGTTTTAAGTTTTCCTTCTCGGAATCGCATCGGCTCATTAATCTCTTAATCTATGCCCTCTTATGAGCTTTTGCCCAAAATGCGCTAACCAGCCGCTATTTTTGCCCTCCTATACGGGTTCCTCGCTACCCGTCTCCTCCCATGCAGGAAAGAGCCTCCTGAGTCTCATTTCCCGTCTCTCCCTAAGCAGATATCGGTATACCGTACGATGTTGTCTGCCCTGGATGAGCATCTCTATGGCGTTTCTCGCTATCCTGGCCTGATCGTAATCTCCTATTATGGCAACGTAGTGCTTATAGACTGACACATAAGCTCCAGTTAGTTCCTCTATCATCCTCCGGGCCTTCCCTTCCTCCCCTATTATCCTCCCTGCGATACGTATTATGTCCCCCCTCCTTCCAGATGTCACTTCCTTGAGGTCTATCACCTCTAGGAACGCATCCTCCTTCAGAAGCCTTAACGCTCTTTCAGGGCTAAACCCATGGGCTATGGCCCGGATCACATCTCTGGCCTTGAGTAACTTCAGCGGATCCATATTATCGGGCTCTGGGGTTATCCTCACGTATCCCATTTTACTATCTACCTCTATCTGGACTCCTAATGCCTCCTCAAGTTGCTTTTTAACTCTTCCCTTATTCCCGATTATGACTCCTAGCCTCTCCTTATCCACGCCCACCGTTATGGTACCACCGAGGAACCCCATGTATCCTTCCCACTTTAATCGGTTAACATAGCTTTTTATATTTGCTCTTCGGAAGACCTACGGGTCTCTAAGTGAGTGACATAGAGAAGAGGATACACAGACTTGAAAGGATGCGTATAGAGCGCGAAAGACTAGCGCGGATCATGGATGAGGACTTGCTCGAAACAGTGGAAGAAGTGTTCGATAGGCTTACGCTTCTCTCACTCTATGATTTGGTCAATGATGGAGTGATAGATGTGATGCATGGCGTGGTCAGCTCAGGCAAGGAGGCTAGGGTATACTGGGCCGAGGATCCTGAGGGGAATGACCTAGCAGTTAAGATATACCTTACTGTGACCGCTGAGTTCAGGCATGGCATGTTAAAATACATAGAGGGTGATCCTCGCTTCCAACATGTGAGGCGCCATCCGCGCAAACTCATTTACTTATGGTGTCGTAAGGAATTTCGAAACTTAAAGTTAGCGTATGAAACCGGAATAAGGGTGCCCAAACCCATAGCAGCTAGGAACAACATATTGGTCATGGAGTTCATTAACCAACCCAATGAGCGCGGAAGACCAGCTCCTCTCCTTAGGGAGGCCCCACCTGAGGATCCAGAGGAGGCATTAGAAGTACTGCTTAGATACATGCATAAGCTCTACAATGAAGCGGAGCTAGTTCATGCGGATTTATCTGAATATAATGTCATGAACAGAGAAGGTGAGCTCATCATTATAGATTGGGGCAGTGCTGTCAAGAAAGGGCATCCCATGTTCACGGAATTTCTCCTAAGGGATATAAGGAATGTGCTGAGATTCTTCCATAAGCTCGGAGTGAAAGTGCCGAGCGTCAGGGAAGTCTTTGAGTGGATCACGCATTAGGCTAGTTCTTCCCCATATTCCTCCTCGAGCTTATCTAGATGGCCCATTTCCTTAAGCTTCCTGACCTCGCTCTTAGTGTACCTCCATATGAGGTCACCCTTGGTCTTAGGCTGGAAGTCCCATGGCGCCACTAGCACTACATCGCCTTCCCTAAACCACAATCGCTTCTTATACCTGCCTGGGACTCTGCATATCCTAGTATATCCGTCAGCACAGAGTACCTTCATCCTCTCATGGCCCAACATCTGTACTATGACCCCGAGTACTTCCCCTTCACCAGGTAACCTAAGCTCCCTCTCCTCTTCATGAATCCTTCGACCCAATATCATCACCTTCACTAGTTGGAATTGACAAGGAGGTATATATTCCCATGCCCTATATCAACTTTTGACTAAATATAACCTGTTCCCGGTCACTATTAAGTCCACGCTCTCTCCCTCTTTAAGTTTAGCAATCCTCATGTCCTCTTTCTTAAGCTCTACGATCTTGTAATCATCAAGCCTCATCAACATCACGTACCCGTTATTCTCACTGATCACCATTGCTGGTACGGTCTCGTACGCTATTGGTGATGCCCTCTTAACGTCATTACCTTTAAGCGTGATAGGGATCCCTCTAGCTAAATCTAAAGCATACACCTTACCGCCGCGTATATCCTTGATCAGAAAATGCCTTTCATTTACCTCTATGATATCGCCCATCGTGAAGTTAGGTAACCTTACTGATATCGTTTCCCTGGTCTTTTCTCTTCCCTTATCCCTCCCCACTACCTTAAAGGTCTCCTTCACAGTAGCTAGGTACTCTCTCTGAAGATATGTGGCTATAACCCTCGCTACCCTTTTAGAGGGCAGCTTAATGTCCATGCCGCCCTCTTCTTCCGTATAATCCAAGACTACAGCCTCTGGATCCGTCTGGTACATCTCGCCTATCAGTCGCTCTAGGGAGTTCGCTATCCTCTCCTTTTCCCTCTCACTTAATTTCCTACCCGTAGCTCGTATTTGAACAACGGCCTCCTCCTTCCCAATTTTAACCTTAAGGCACGAAGGGCAGTATTTCCATTTGAGATGGACGATCACCTCGCACTCATTAGAGTAATTGCCCACTCGTGGATCCGTATAGCCAAGTACATAGGCCTTTACGAGTAATGTAGCGCTCTTGAACTCTGGGATTCTCTCTCCACCCCTGAGGATTTGCAATTGAAAGTCCTTTATGGCTTTAGCGTATATGTTCGATTTAGCTAGAAGTAGCTTACCTATGGCCTCTTTAACTCGCTCTGTAACCCCTCCTTCTCCCCTCATCCACTTGCCTCTATAGCGGTATGCAAGACATACAGGGCACATGATAATGTCTACTTCTCTGGGCATCTCTATTAAAGCCCTGTTTTTAATATAGCAATCCCTACACATGTTATCATAAAGTTCATCCGTTTTCCTCCCGCATATTATGCAGAAATCCATGATCTCTCCCTAAAGCTTTACGATCTGTACATGTGGTATGCCTGCGATCCTGATTACACCCTCCTCAAGAACACATCCACGCCTGATTGCTTCATTCACGACGTTCTCGCCTACCATATTAACTATATCCGCATTTTCGATGGCCTCAAATACTTCGTCGAGAAGGACCTTCTTATCGCCATAGAACTCCTTCTTAACTTCTATCTTTAATTTACCTTCTCGAAATGTTTTGCCCAATATCTCCTCATCGCATATGGCAAGTACCCTCACGTTGCCCTTCACATGAACTTTCATGTAGGCATAGCTCGCCATGTACTCTCCCACCTATAGAGGCCTTACCGAAGATACGGCGCCACAGGCCTCACACACGAGGAACGTAAGACGGCGTTCTTTTACTAACTTGGTATCAGGCGATTTGCATATAGGGCATAAGACGTACGTCCTAGTATAGATCTTTATCAACCTATTTATAGTTCCGGACTGGAACCTGCCCTGTAAGACGAGCATATCCCCCTCCATACTACCTGCCGTGCCAAGTTCACGTAGGAGGAATCTACTTAGATGTTTGGGCTCCCTACGCAGAATATCGCATATCTCGCTGAAGTTCTGTATGATTGTCCTATTCCCAATTGTTATGACTTTAGCAGTGGGTATCTCGAACCTCTCTCCGCGTACCTTCTGCTTTGGCGTGTACCTCAACGCTCTTTCCAGTAGGCTGCTGTAATCGAATATATCTCCCAAGGGATCACACCTTCCTTCTTCAGCTCTTAGTTACTATTTCAGATAACTCCTATTTTTACCTATGGCGTCAACTAACCGCGCGCTGACATGCACAGGAATAATCCTTAGGGATCATCTCGATGGTCTTCTTTAGTAAATCGCATACTTTACCCCTGGCTTTCTCGAAGACCGCCCTCACCTCCTCCTGGCTTATCCTCATCTGCATGCCCGCAGCGTAATTCGTCACCACGCATACCGTGGCATAGCACATGTTAAGCTCTCTGGCAAGTATAGCTTCAGGTGAGCTCGTCATGCCTACCAGATCTCCTCCCACTAGGGAGAAGAATCTTATCTCCGCGGGCGTCTCAAAACGAGGCCCCTCCGTACAGACATAACACCCCTTCCCATGTACATGGATGTTCGCCATCTTAGCGGCCCTCAGCAGTATCTTCCTTAGGGTAGGGCAATAGGGGTTCGTGAAGTCTATGTGCACCACGGGTTCGTCTTTTGCTATTCCCATGAGCTTTTTAGGGCTAACGTCGCCATCATAGAATGTATACGTGCGTCGTTTGGTCATATCTATCAGCTGATCTGGAATCACAATATCCCCTGGCCCAAACTCCTCTCTCATCGACCCGCAGGCATTTGTGGCTATTATGATCCCGACACCTAACTTCTTGAGGGCATAAACGTTAGCCCTGTAATTTATCATATGCGGTGGTACCTCGTGCCTTACCTCATATGAGCCAGGTCTAGCATGACGGGCCAGGAAAGCTACCTTCTTTCCGCTAACCTCGCCTATGTCTATCCTAGGCGATTTACCGTATGGAGTATCCACTATCAGGCTCTTCGCTTCCTCGATTAACTGATACATGCCTGAACCACCGATAATGGCGATTTTCACTCCACTCATCTTCATCCCTACCCTCCATTAATTTATCGGGTATAAGCATAAAACGTATGGGGGTCTAAATGGAATGGCTCCTGCATTGTGGCTTTTTGATCACGATGTGTAACGATGCATTCCTACGCGACTATGCCGTTATAATAGAAGATAACCGGATAGTAGACGTCCTTCCATATGGGGACGCGAGAAGGAAGTACTCGGGTTATGAGAAGTTGGACGCCAGTGACTCGATAGTGCTCCCAGGCTTAGTTAATCTTCATACACATGCAGCGATGAGCATTCTAAGGGGATATGCGGATGACCTGCCTCTTCACATATGGCTTAAGGAGAAGATATGGCCTCTTGAGGCGCTTCTAACCCCCCAGGATATATATCTAGGCGCCCTATTAGCGGCAGCCGAATCAGCACTCATGGGCACCACAGTCCTTAATACTATGTATCATTACATGGACTCTGACTTAAACGAAGCTAATGCCATAAGCAAAGTGGGCCTACGCGTGGTCGCAGGACACGTTTGCTTCTCCTGGAGGAAGGATGAGGATAAAACACGCTTAGATGGTATGGTGAAGAAGTGGCATGGCGCAAGGGATGGCTTAGTCAGGATAAGCGTTGACCCGCATGCGCCTTACACGGTAGATCCTGAGTTCCTTAAGGAACTCAGATACATGACGGATGATTTTAACGTTAAGTACTCTGAGAAGGGGCATATAACATATCACATACATGTAGCCGAGACGAAGGACGAGCCTAGACAGATAAAGGAGGCGTTTAACGTCTCATTAGATCGTGGCGTGTTATCTTATCTAGACTCCTTAGGCATCTTAAAGGACGATGTCGTGGCTGCGCATTGTGTATGGCTTACAGATGAAGATGTAAGGGTCCTAGCCAACCGAGGAGTGAGCGTGGCCCATAACCCTGTTTCAAACTTGAAGCTCGCTTCAGGCATCGCTCCAGTGCCAAAGTTACTTAGGGCTGGGGTAAACGTCGGTCTAGGCACGGATAGCGCATGCTCCAATAATACGCTAGATATGTTCGAGACCATGAAATTGGCCTCCTTACTACATAAAGGCGTGAATTACGAGCCAACATTATTGCCAGCTAAGACCGTGCTTATGATGGCTACGGTAAATGGCGCTAAGGCGCTTAAGTGGGACTCAGACATAGGGACTATAGAAGTGGGCAAGAAAGCCGATATGATCGCTGTGAGATATAAGGGGAGACCGCATCTATCGCCGATATATGATCCTATAAGCCACCTAGTCTATGCCGCACGATCCCTTGACGTTAAACACGTACTCGTAAATGGTAAGATAATAGTTGAGGACGGTAAGCTTAAAACAGTGGATCTACCTGCTATACTAGACAAAGTGGCTAAGGTGAAGGAAAGCCTGCTCTCACGTTTGTCATAGGCGGGGATCTTAATGGACTATAAAGTTAAGGACCTTAGTTTGGCCGAGAAGGGCCATCGTCTTATAGAGTGGGCAGAACACCACATGCCCGTATTGATGACGATAAGAGAGGAATTTGAGAAGACGAAACCCTTCCGTGGCATGGTCGTAGGAGCCTGCTTGCATGTGACAAAGGAGACCGCGGTTCTAGTCAAGACGTTAATGGCCGGCGGAGCCATAGTGGCTTTATGCGCTTCCAATCCCCTCTCAACTCAGGATGAAGTGGCTGCTGCTCTAGCGGAACTGGGAGTTCATGTTTTCGCGTGGAGAGGTATGTCGGCTAGGGAGTATTATGAAGCCATAGGTTACGTTATGGGTTATGAACCAGATGTAACTCTTGATGACGGCGCTGACCTGGTTACCACACTCCATAAGGCTTCTATGGGCATAAGCTCAGAGGAGGTCAAATACGCTCTTGCTGCATATGGGCAACGCGAACTCCCTATAGATAAGGTGATAGGGGGAACTGAGGAGACGACAACAGGGGTCTTGAGGCTTCGGGCCATGGAGCGCGATGGAGTGCTTAGATATCCTATAATTGCTGTTAACAACGCCCATACGAAGTACCTATTCGATAACCGTTATGGTACTGCTCAAAGTACGTTTGATGGCATCCTTAGGGCTACGAACGTATTGATTGCTGGGAAAAGGGTCGTCGTCGCTGGCTATGGTTGGTGCGGTAGGGGCATAGCTATGAGGGCTAAAGGGCTCGGAGCCAGAGTAATAGTGACTGAGGTTGACCCCCTCAAGGCTCTTGAAGCCGTCATGGATGGTTTTGAGGTAATGCCCATGATAAAAGCGGCTGAGATAGGCGACATATTCATAACGGCGACGGGTGATATTAACGTAATACGAAGGGAGCATTTTCTGAGGATGAAGGATGGAGCTATCTTAGCTAATGCCGGTCACTTCAACGTCGAGATCTCCTTATCGGATCTAGAATCCCTTAGTAAGGCGAAGCGGGAGATAAGGCCCAACGTAACCGAATACGTGCTTAAGAATGGTAAGAGGCTATACCTGCTCTCCGAGGGAAGATTAGTAAACTTAGTCGCTGCTGAGGGTCATCCCAGTGAGGTAATGGATCTAAGCTTCTCCAATCAAGCGCTCTCGGTTAAATATCTAGTGGAGCATAGAGGCTCCTTGAAGCCCATGGTCCATAATGTGCCCGCTGAAATAGATGAACGGGTGGCCTTGTTGAAGCTAAAGGCCATGGGTATCGAAATTGATGAGCTAACTGAAGAACAGAGGAAGTACCTCTCCACATGGCTTATGGGAACTTAAAAAGTATGCGGGGTGTGTTAAATCCATGGGCAGGTGGCTAATAGCCTCGGCCTGGCCGTATATCAACTATATGCCCCACCTCGGTACCATGATAGGTTCCATACTCTCCGCCGATGTAGTCGCGAGATATTTACGTATGAAGGGAGAAGAAGTCCTCTTCGTTAGCGGTTCAGATGAGCATGGAACCCCAATAGAGGTGGAGGCCGTTAAGAAAGGTATAGCGCCGAAGCGGTTAACGGATGAGAATCATGCTAAAGTAAAGGAGCTCTTCAAGGAGTGGGGGATATCTTTCGATAATTATACTAGAACTGAGAACGAGGTTCACAAGAAATTCGTTCAGGAGTTCTATATGGAGCTATACCGCAGGGGCTTTGTGTTTACCAAGGATGTAACCCTACCATATTGTCCTAAATGTCGTAGATTCCTACCAGACCGCTTCGTCACCGGAACATGTCCTTATTGCGGTTATCCCGAGGCAAGAGGGGATCAATGTGATAAATGTGGTCGTCTACTGGAGCCCTCTATGTTAAAGGATCCGAAATGCACCATATGTGGTACTAAGCCTATCTGGCGTCAATCTAAGCATTGGTTCTTCGATTTGCCGAAGTTATCCGATGATCTTAGGAGATACATAGAGAGGAACAAGAATCTACCTGAAAACGCCCGTAATATGAGCTTACGCATGCTTGAGGAGGGGCTTAAGCCTAGATCCCTCACGCGAGATAATAAGTGGGGCATCCCCGCTCCATTCCCAGGTGCTGAAGGAAAGACCATTTATGTGTGGATGGAAGCGGTATTGGGCTATCTTTCCGCCACCATCGAATACTTTCTGAATAAAGGCGATCCCAAGGGCTGGGAGAAGTTCTGGTTAGACCCTTCGACTAGAAGCGTCTTCTTCATAGCTAAGGATAACATACCGTTCCATACGATCATCTTCCCAGCTCTCTTGATGGCCTCAGGAAGGGGATACGTTCTGCCATGGCGCGTAGATAGCGTGGAGTATTTGACGTTCGAGGGACAGAAGTTCTCGAAAAGTAGGCGCATTGGGGTATGGATAGATGAGGCCTTGAAGTTCCTTCCGGCGGATTATTGGCGTTTTGCGCTAATCTCAATGCGGCCCGAGACTAAGGATTCCAACTTCACATGGGACGTATTCATCAGTACCGTGAATAGCATTCTTAATGATACAATCGGTAATTTCGTTCACAGGACGCTTAAGCTCGTTGAACGCCACTTTGACAGTAAGATACCCTCCCCTGGCTCCTTAAGTCAAGAGGATATGGCATTACTTGATGGTGTTAGATGCCTCTTCCTTGAAGCTTCAGGGCTTTTGGATTCCTTTAAGCTTAAGGATGCGCTCAATAAAATAGTCGAGATAGCGCGCCTTGGAAATAAGTACCTTAATGAGACGGCACCTTGGGATCTTGTGAAAAAGGATAAAACGCGAGCGGCTACGGTTCTTTACGTTGCCTTGCGTATAGTAAAGGCGTTAAGTATTGCTCTAGCTCCCATCATACCCTTCTCAGCCGATAAGATGTGGCATATGTTGGGATATGATGACTCAGTACATGATCATAGATGGTTTGAGGCACTCGAGGATCTTCCCATAGGACAGAGAATTCAGAAGCCCAGCCCGTTATTCAAGAAGATATCCAGAAAAGACATAGAGTCTATCAAAGGTAGTACTGAGAGCCGTTTAGTGGATATGCGTGACTTCGGGAAGTTGGAATTAAAGGTTGGGAAGGTGATAAGCGCGGAACGCATCAGCGGGAGCGACCGTTTATTGAAACTAACCGTAGATATAGGCGATAACACCTATAAGACGGTCGTGGCAGGGATAGGAAGAGACTACGATCCCGAGAGGTTAGTAGGAAGGAAGGTCATAGTCCTAACGAACATAAGACCGAAGGTAATCGCAGGTGTGTCCTCTGAAGCCATGATCCTAGCGGCCTGTCATGGAGAACAGCTATCGCTGTTAACCGTGGATCGAGATATCCCCGAGGGAGCTAGGGTCAGGTGACCTCCACGGACTACGCATCATTCGATCTTCATGTCCATACGGTCTATTCCCTCGACTCCATAATAACCATTGACGACTTGAAACGCGTTCTACGATCTGGGCTCTTGACCCATGTGGGCGTTACGGATCACAATACCGCACGAGGAGGGCTAAAGGCTCGTCGTGAACTAGGTGGGCAGATAATCGCTGGTATGGAGATATCATCGTGTGATGGGCATGTGCTCATCTTAGGCATAAGGGATGAGCGAGAAAACAAGCATATGGTAAAACTAGTCGGGCTAAGCGCTTTAGAGGTGATTGAAGAGGCCTTAGATGAGAACCTGATAGTAGTGATACCTCATCCCTTCGAGCCACGAAGAGGAGGTCTACGCACTGAAGTCGTTATCTCAATCCTAGATAGGTACGGAGAAGTCTTAATGGAAGTATTGAATGCAGCCTCTTTTTCCTTTTTTCAGAGAAGGGCGCTAAGGACTCTCTCGCAGATCAAACATCAAATAAAGCCCTTAGCTTCAAGTGATGCTCACATACCTGAGGCAATAGGTTGTGCATATACACTGGCCCTACATCCGCTTAAGCGACCAGAAGATTTACCTGAACTCCTTCGATCAAATGTGATGCTGATCCCGAAGGGCAGATCATTATCGACCAGGTTAAGACTTAAAACCGTTATATCACAGGTGACCCTTAAAATTAGACGCTTATGCTATCATCTTTGACATTCTGAGTTTTTTCTCGCGCCAAAGCTCCTTCTTAAGGAGATCACGCACAGCAGCCCTTATGGCCTCACTTCTTGAGGGATACATCCTCTGCTTTATGAGTTCATTCAGCCCCTCAATATAACTCTCAGGAAGGTGGACGGTTATTAACTTCATAGTATTCCTCACTTCTCCCTTCATCGCACCCCCCTGATAAATTAGTGGGATATACCATTATACTTTGGTATTACCGCGGTAATACGCGAGAAATATGTATTCCATTAGTCTTAGTAGTGTGCATAGCTTATTGTTTATTTCCTCCACCTTGTCTAGACCTTGCTTAGGCATTCCTCCTTGTCGTTTAAAATAACGTTTTTTATCTACTATAGATTTTATCACAAAATTTCTCCGATGAGGAAAGACCGTGAAGCGTTAATTATCTTAACTTCTACGAAGTCCCCTACATTCAAGTCCTGTATACCTTTCAATATTACTAATTTGTAATTATCTAATCTACCTAGGCCCTTCCCCCTCTTAGAGTCTATTATAAGGGCCCAGCCTCTCCTCCCTATGTTAGCCTTATTCCTCCTCATTTTGATGTCCATCGCGAGCCTAGTTAAAATAGCGCTCCTCCTCCTCTTGACGTCCTCCGGGATCTGCTTCATGGAGGAAGCAGGGGTACCAGGCCTAACCCCATATCTAGCTATGTTGACCTTATCTGGTTCAATACGCTCTATCAGTTCGCAGGTCCTCCTGAACGCATCCCCGTCCTCACCCGGAAAGCCTACTATCACATCAGTGGTTATGCTCATTAGAGGATACTCATCCCTCAATGTCCTAATTAGTTCCACGTACTCCTCGGCTTTATATTTCCTCCCCATTAGTTCGAGGATCCTGTCATCACCTGACTGAACTGGTATATGCGCGTACTTGTACATCCTAGGATCGGCATAAAGGGGGAGAAGCCTTCCTATTATCCTCTTAAGGAGGAACGGCTCCATCATGCCGATTCTAATCCTATAATTGCCCTTCACGCACCTCAATATGTTCCCTATGAGCTCAGCTAAGTTCGTGCCTCTATCCCAGCCATACGCTGCTGCGTCCTGGGCTGATAGGTATATCTCCCTAGCACCGCCTCTCACGGCGTATATTACGTTATGCACTATGTCCCGCAAATCATAGCTCCTAAGCCTCGGTCTAGCGATTTTACCTATACAGAAAGTGCATCTGCCGAGGCACCCCGTTGCTATAGGTACCACATGGCGCATCCCCTTATAGGCCTTGTACTTTGGTAGATGCAGTCTAGGTCTCTCCTCTATTATCACCTTCCTCTCATCGCCTTCTATTAGCTCAACTATTGCCTCAAGTGCCTCAGGCGCCAATAGTGAGGCATTGGGGAAGTTAAGTGATAGAAGACCGGGCCTAGCGCTAGCTAGACAGCCGGCTATGATAAGCCTCTTGCCTAGCTTCATCAACGACCTTATCCTATACAACATCTTAGCCTCGGTCTCGGCCCTTACAGCACACGTGTTAATTACTATGACATCGGCGTCCTTAGGGTCATCTATCAAGATGTGGTCACGTGAGCTGACTAAGTCCTCCATAACCTCCGTCTCCGCCTTATTAAGCCAACATCCATAAGTCTCGAAGTATACCCTCAAGCCCGGATCCACTCCACGAAGCGTTAACTTAATTTATCCTAGGTGTAGTATTACGTGAAGTACGCATCCCCCTCAAATATGTTACGCGATATGTGGCTAGGGTGTTCCCATGAGGTATAATATGGCCCTGTTTACTTTGCTGCTCTTAACACTGATATGTATAACGCCGTTTCACGTGTGGGCAGAGCCCCCCTTGCGGATAACGAACCTCGATGTCAATGCTGAAATCCTAGATAATGGCGTACTGGTTTATGAGCTCTCATTTAATGCGAGCTCTGAGTTAAATGGCATTAACTTAAGAATACCCGCTGAGTTGAGCGCCAATCTGCTTAACTATAGCTTTACCCCCCTTTCTGCTTTAGATAAAGTGGTGCTTGAGTCCGACGTCATTACGATGGAGTTTAAACGACCGCTTAACGCCTTTAAAATCTACATATACGCCCTCGTTCCAGTGGAAGTAAATGGGACCATAATGCACTTAGTCATTCCCTCATGCCTCGATGTGCCCTTTGCCATTGACTTGTTAAATTTCACGCTTAAGTATCCCGATGCAGTGAAGCCTACTTCAGTTGAGGTCGTATTCCCGTCTTCAGCCATAACTGAGGAGATAGCAAACGTGACCGTCACGCATTTCACGCTGAGGTCCCTTCCTCCTCATAACGTGACATCACTCATAGCGGACGTAAGCGCGGGTGTGTCCTGGCCGATAGTGGAAGAATTGACGAGGGTGGTGATCGTAGAAGGCGAATGGTGTACGGTTGAGGAAAACTACCACATAAATAACCTGGGTACTAGAGCAGTGAGCTCGCTTAGCTTCTGGCTACCCAATAATGTCACAGATGTAGAGGTACGCGGCCTCAGCGCTACATATGTACAGGGAAACTACGCCTATGGTTCCTTCACCCTTACGCCTAGTGCGAATTCCACATTACTCAGCGTCAAACCATGGTATCCCTTAGGCTCATGTGAAAGGCTTTACGTTAAGATCAAGTACAGGACGCGGGCTTTCCTGAGGGAGGATAATGACAAGCGCCTCCTAGTGATAACTCCCTTATGGCGCTATCAGATGCCTATCGTAGATATTAAGCTCATCATCAAGGCATCAGATTACGTTAACTTAATTAGCGTTGAAAGCGAGCGTGGTAACTTAGTAAGGGAAGGCGATTCTTTCTTGCTTAACGTCAGGGGCGTAATAGGCCCGCTTCACGGCCCGCTAGTTAAGGTCTCCTACTCCGTTAACACATTGAACGTCGTGCTGGCTAATTCGCGCCTCCCGCTCTCCATAATAGGCCTATTGGCCGTAACCCTAGTGCTAGGATACCTAATCCCAAAGCAACTTCAAAGGCCAGGCCCTACGCCTAAGCCTGAATTCCCCCCCGTAGTAGAGGATCTACTTAACGCTCTTGACGAGTATGTAGCCCTAAGGATGGAGGAACGGGAACTAGAGGATAGCTATGCTAAGAGGAGATTACGATATGCGGCATATAGAGGACGAAAGGAGAGGCTATCCAGTGAGGTGGAAAAGGTACAACGTCGGGTTCAGGAGTTAGCCCTTAAGGTTAAGGAGGATTACCCACATGTGAAAGAGGATGTGGACAGAGCTCTAGCCTATCTGAGAAGGCTCGACTCCGAGGTCAAGAGCATAGTGAACTTAGAGCGCCGCCTTCGCTCTAAACGCCTTACCCGTGATGAGTACAGAAGGCTAATCACTAGATATAACAAGTCACTGGATAGGACGTTATCAAGGATAAACAGTGCTTTAATCAATATAAGGGATAAATTCGCGCCCCAGTCGTAGAAAGTCGTCTTTTATAACTCATTAATGCATAAACCTAATAACCCAGTGTGTAGATCTCAGATAATTGAGAGCCCGGTGGGGTAGCGGCCAAGCCTACGGGGCTTTGGCCCCCGTGACGCGGGTTCGAATCCCGCCCGGGCTACCATCCACTTCTCCCCCATATTTCTCCTAAAAGGATTGGAAGCGCTAGCGGTTCCACTTGATACACTCCCGGGGCTACATATCTCAGGGGGAAGAAGTATGAGCAGGTGCCTTAGTTCATAGTCAAATCAGTATATCTATCCCCAAATACAAAGTAATTAGAAGGGCATCGATAATGCGCGTGATCCTAGCGATAACTGGGGCCAGCGGTGTCGTTTACGGTGTTACGTTACTTACAGAGCTCCTGAAAAGAGAGTGCGAAGTCTACCTCATCATTAGCGAACACGCTAAGAAGGTCATAGCGCATGAGCTTGATATCGATTGGAGGTCATTGGCGGGAAGAGCTACTCGATATTATGAAGAAGACGATATGGCCGCCCCAATAGCTAGCGGTTCGTTCCCCGTAGACGGTATGGTCATAGCGCCATGTAGCCTCAAGACTCTTGCGGCTGTGGCCAACGGTTTTTCTCATAACCTGATAGCTCGAGCCGCGGAATGTACCCTTAAGGAAAGGCGCAAATTAATCTTAGTGGTGAGGGAGACCCCGCTGAGCACCATTAGCCTGTGGAATATGCTGAAGGTATCCATGGCTGGAGGGATAATCCTACCAGCTTCCCCCGCGTTCTACCATAAGCCTAATGATGTTTGCGATCTAGTGAACTACGTAGTAGGTAAGGTTCTCTCGTGTCTAGGCGTAGAACATGATCTCTTTCGGCCTTGGAATGGGTTTCTCAGAAATGAGTAAATACTCTTAAATATGTCGTATTACTAGTGCATTCGATGACTACTATGAGTGTGAAAAGACCCACTGTACAGCTTTCAGGAGCTGCACTCATGGCCGTCCTCTCCGTTATCCTACAATGCCTTCCCCCAATCTTCCTGACTCCCTGGTATATGCGAATTGACTTAGTAGCCGTTCCTTGGATAATATGCTGGTTCCTATTCGGGTTCAAACCCGCCTTTTTATCACTGTTACTTAGTATCCCCTTAGTAGGTCTATTAGGCCCGTTCGCTGGTGGTTGGGTGGGGGCTATAATGAAGTCCGTTGCAAGTATGTGGATGATCCTTATACCGGAGATCGCAAGGTATGCCTCAAAGGGCAATTATACGCTTCCTCGTTATACCCTCTCGGTATTGGTTGCCGTGATGGTAAGGGCCCTAGCCTGCGTTCTCTTCAATCTCTACTTCGCAATACCGATCTTTTTCGGCATGAGTCCAAGCGACGTGATAGCCTTCTTTTCCAACCCGCGCTTCCAAAGCTTCGTGGGCCTCTCCCTAGGTCTAATAGGGCTAACCGCATACGTGGTAGAAGTGAGCTTCTGGAACATAGTACAGGGGATCATAGACGCATATGCGTCATTCCTGATATATCTAGCTATAGTGAAACGCCTGCGTCTCCGTCAGATAACGAGTTGATGCTCCCATAAGTCACGAGGAGATTATTGTACACCGCCTCCCTTCCGCCCCTTAGGGAAATTTTATTAACTCCACATCGTATCAATACTAGTGAGTAGAACGTGAAATGAACGGGGACGAATGTAAAAGTCCATCGAGTGGAGCTCACTCATTAATAACATGCGAACATGAGTTAATTCGATTCGAAGATTATTGTAAGCTCTTTCTAGCCTGCGGAGGGTCATGAAGTGGCATCCTTATTAGAGGATCTTATCAAGAAGGTCCGCTTACTAGAAGCCGAAGAAATGATTAGGCGTTATTTCGTCATGAACGGTTTTGACGGCATATTAACAGTCCTAGGGATCTTAATAGGATCCTACATCTCCGGCAATCTAAACCCTAAGTTGATAATCAATGTAACTTTAGCAAGTGGCGTGGCTATGTTCGTCTCAGGTTTCTTCGGGGCTTACATAGCCGAGAGGGCGGAGCGCCTGAAGGAAATCAAGGAGCTCGAAAGAGCGTTGCTCAAGGATTTGAGCAATTCTGTCTATAAGGATGCCGTTAATGCAGTCACGATAATCGTGGGAATCGTTGATGGGACGTCCCCTCTTGTGGTGAGCCTACTAACGATACTGCCGTTCTTCCTAGGACTAGAACCCCTCTTCGCCTTCTGCATCTCCATAGGAATAGCCATAATCCAGCTCTTCATAATGGGTGCTTACCTAGGGAGAATATCAAAGGAACGTGCGTTCTTTGGTGGTATAAGGATGGTAGCAATAGGGATCTTGAGCATGCTCTTAATGCTCTTGCTCGGGTCTCTTCCCCCTTAGCATGAAAAAACTTTATTTGAGCTTATGGGAAAACCAACTTAGGCGATGAGCTAAAGCGCCTTGCTGAGGTATGATGACCGGCGAGTACCCGCGAGCCTTAAAGAACTGCCTTTTCTAGCTCCGCTTCATCTCCTCCCGGATATATCCCCCTATCACCCCTCCTACCATCGCTATTAGAGCTCCTATAGCGCTAGTCATCAGCAGAAAGAGTAGCGCCCCAGTCCCTATAAGGGCGCCTATTATGCCTCCTATAAGGCCCAACATACCTCCAAGGGTAAAGCCTAGGATCGTTATTAGTAACCCCAACATTAGCTTATTTATGATCCCCGCTAAAAGCCCTACAATCCCTCCTCTGATCACGCCACCTACTATGAAGCCAGCTATGAAGCCACCTAGGAATTGTGCTGCGTCTCCTAACCCCCTCAACATGGACATGGTCACGGCTCCTAATATAACGGCGATAGCTGCTTTGAGTATAGATGAGGGCATCGTTTCTCCGAGTGAAAGGGATTGCCCAAAATCTGATATAAGCCCTACGGTTTACTATGAATTCGGTGACCGACTTGAAGGCCTTGGTATTGCGCGGGGTCAGAGATATCCGGCTCGAGGGGGTCCCTAAACCTGAGGCACATAAGGGCGAGCTTCTCCTTAAGGTCGGGGGCTGCGGTATATGCGGCACAGATATACATTTCTATAAAGGAGAATGGAAGGTAAAGCTTCCCCTGATCCCTGGCCATGAGTTCTCAGGTATCGTCGAGTCAGTGGGTGAGGGCGTTAAGGGCTTTAAGCCTGGAGATCATGTAGTCGCAGAGCCGAACATAACCTGCGGGGAATGCATGTATTGCCGTATGAGCAGTAGGAACTTCTTCTGCGTGAACTTAAAGGCCATAGGCGTGGATATCAATGGGGCATTCGCCGAATACGTCAAGGTTCCAGCGAAGAACGCCTATTTGATACCCCCCAATATGCCCCTGGAGGAAGCCGCGCTAATCGAACCATTAGCTTGTTGCATTAGAGGTCTCGATAACGTAGGCATTGAGGTAGGGGATACCGTAGCCATAGTAGGCACGGGTCCCATAGGCCTCCTGCTAATTCAATTAGTGAGAATGTGGGGTGCTGTAAAGGTATATGCCATGGACTTGCTCGATGAGAGGCTCAGGATAGCTAAGGATTTAGGGGCTGACGTAACCATAAATCCATCGAGGGAGGATCCGAGAGAAGTCATCATGAGTGAGACCGAAGGCATGGGAGTTGATGTAGCAATAGAGGCCGTCGGAAGCCCTAAGGCCATAGATACCGCGTTAAACGTGGTGAGACGGGGCGGTAGGCTGTTGATATTCGGTGTATCTCCCCAAGATGCCGTATGGAACGTTAGGCCCTTTGAACTGTACGATAAAGAGCTTCTCATATGTACGTCCTACAGAAGCCCCTTCACTTTCCAAAGGGCGGTACGAGTAGCCGCCTCGGGAAGGATAGCGTTTAAGCCCATAATATCGCACGTGCTACCACTTGAAAGGGGTCCTGAGATCTTCGCACGTCTGGATAAACGCGAACCTGGGATCATAAAAGTAGTCCTAAAGCCATAGGGTAGATCATAGAATAGAACTTCCATGATTATGGTGCCGCGGCGGGGATTTGAACCCCGGACCTCTCGGTCTCTGAGGATAATAGGGCACTTCAGCCGAGCGCTCTCCCAGCTGAGCTACCGCGGCTCACTAAAAAGTGAGCTTAAAGCCACTATTAAGCTTTTACCTCATTTTTCCCTACGAGAGAAGGCATAACGGCGCCTCTGGAAGGTCTAGCCTTATGGAGTTCTTACATGTCATTAGGGACTAATGAGATTCATACATAGGTGCTGATAAGCAGGACTGGAATTTGCTAGCTATCCGCGTTAAGCCTATATATGATCCCATATGAATCCCGGAGGACTAGCGTCTTAGCTAAGGGCAGTATTATATAACTACCGTCACCTTCCCTGCCCAATATAACGCCCCCCTGAATGACTTCTAGGCGTAATACGACCTCCTCATCCACCCTCCTGTGTACGGCTAGGATCTTCCAATAACCGAGATACTGGCACATCCTTACCTCAGCTATATATGCGAAATGCTTTCCATCAGGCATCACGACGTCAGCACGATAAGCAACGATCCTCAGGTCTTGATCGTCTATGGATGACGTCCTGAAGCTGTAGTCAGCTAGAGGTACATCACACCACATTTCCAGGTTCCTCAAAGTCGAATATAGCCCTCTCACGTATTCTCGTGCCCTCCTCTCGAACTCATGTCCATCCCTAGCTTCTTTAGAGGCATTAGCTATGGCCTCTAAGGCCACACTAGCCGCTTGCTGGACCTCCTGATATCCAAGTGAACCCCGTTGGCTTATCACATGCGATGTCTCTAAGCCCCATAAGGTTACTAGCAGGGTCGTGCATATGATAATAGCCGCTAGAAGTAGGAACTGACCTTGAGTGGGCTCATTCATATCCGTTCACCACGAGGACGACCACTAGGGGATCGCGCGTCCCATTAAACCCAGGGAGCAGGTAAGCATAGGCCCGAGCGACGCTTATCTCACCGTATTCAATATGCATGACCTCTCGGCCTTCAAGGTCCATAACTATCAATCTAAAGGGAGCCTGTAGTATCGCCTGAAGCGTCTCATTAAGGGTCCTGTAATCCCTAGTATATACGCACTTCTTGAGAATTCCCACGGAGTCTAGCCAAGGTAACACGCAATCAGCCACTCCTAACTCACTCCGCGGCGGAACCCTCTTCCGCAACATCGCGAGTTCGGCGAGCGTGATCGTGAGCACTAAGCTTATCAGGAGCCCCTCCAAGATCCTCATCTCACATCACCTCATAAACTTCTGCGTGGATTTTGATGAGTTCGTCCTTGAGCACGAGAAAGAGCGTATATTCCCCTTTAACCTCCTTGTTAGAGGGTCTTCCACGTTCAAGTAGATCGCTATACGCCAATCCTCTCTCACCCCATGTATACTTGAGCACCTTTACGTAGGCCTTATCAGTAAAGGTCACGTTAAAGTCGTTCATGACTATGTGCTTAGCGACTTCGAGTGCCACCTCCCTGGCCCTTTGATTGAGAACTGCCCTCAGCTGGTTTCGCTCGATCAAGGTCAGCAGTCCGCTCATGCCATTAATCAATGCGCTAATGTATAGGATGAAGGTCGCCACTACGATAATATCCTCAAACTTCATATTGACTTCCTCCACATCCATACTTCCATGAAGCCGCTATCCCCTAACAGTATAATGCCCGTCGTCGCTGCTATGAAGAAGGGCATATAGACAAGGCCCGCAGTCAGGGAACCATCCTTTAATATGCCGCTTGCCATGGAGAAGACCAGGGATATTATCAGGGTACTACTATACGTTAGGGCTCTTATCATGTCTAAATCCGGGGACTCGATTAAAGTTAGCCCCTGGGCGACCTGCATCTGGGTACTTCCTAACATGGATGCTATAGGCTTAAGCCCTAACTCTATGGAGATCACCATTATCGAAGCGAATATCGCGTTCATCAGGAACGACATTAACATAAGGCCTTTACCCTTCCTGCTGATCTCCCTCTGAAGCGCGTATAGCTCCTTTAGTTCCCTTACGAAGAAGCTCATCATTTGGGGATCCCGCGAGTGCTCAGACGCCAACCTTAATGCCTCCAGCGAATATCTCAAGAACCTCGCCTTTAAGTCCCCTTCATATCGTTCCAGAAGGGACCTTCTCGCGACATGCCTCATTATCCGCTTAAACGTACCTCTTATCCCCTTCGAACGCCTTTTAGCTAAATGAGATGTTGCCGAAGGTATATCGCTTCCCGTTATTAAGGCATACTCGACTGCCTCTGCTATGAAATCCAAGAAGCCCTCTATAGCCCCTCGTACGTCCGTTATATGCCTATAGGCCAGGATGCTAGGGGGCACCGACGCTATTAGTAGGGACAGGCCTATGCTCACGTATGAGGTCAGACCTGCCCTATTCATGATGAGCGATAAGGGTAGCGCTAGGGATAATAGATACAGTGCCTTACTTTCCTCACCTAAGTTGCTAACGCCTAGGCGGAATAGCCATCCTAGGCAGGATAACATAACCGTTGAGATGAGGGGTATCGCCATCCCCAATAATATAAGCTCTTGTCCTCCTGTCGTGAAAATCGAGAGCGGTATAGCGAGGGAGGGCACGAGGAACATCAGTGTCTGTAACAGCGAGAACGCATCATCGAAGATAGTGTCGAATTGTATAGCCTTCTCCTTGAGCTCAGAAAAGGCAAGTTCTAAGAGCTCCCTAGTATTACCGCTTGTCTCCGTCAACTCCTTCAACCGCCTGATGAATCGCTCGTACCTTTGGCTAATCCCCTTAGAGGCCTCATATAAGGCCGCGCTTAAGGGATCGAGGCCCTTCAGAGCTCTCCATCTCTCCCACCTCCTAACCTCCTCCCTCATACCCTTCAATGAGCTTTCCCTCAGGGAATAGAGGGCCTTCACGGGATCTCGTGAGTTGATGATTATTAGGGCTACGAACGGTAGTTCCTCCTCAATCCTCTTCTTCCTCAAAAGGACCCTCATACCCAAGTACCCCATGTAAGCAGAGGGTATCGCCACCGATAGGGCGATGAGCATAGGCTCATATCCTGGGAAGGGAGAACATTTGAGTAAGCTCAGACAAGCGATGGGGGCTATGTAAATGCATAAGTATATGGTTAAGGGGCAGACCTTAATGCCCGCTTTTTCATGAAGCTTGAACAGGATTTCAGGTATTCCCTTTATCATGAGATCCCCTTAGGCCCTTGTAAACGGCCCTACCGAAGGGTATCCAGTCGACCTCGATCTCGGCCAGTTTACGAGAATACTCTCCATATTCGGAATAGTAATTTCTCATGAGCTCCGTGAAATTTGAGAAAGTAATCTTCGGATACCTAATGGACAGCGCCCTTAATAATACCGCCGTATTATGTATGAACTCAAGTACCCCCTCTTCATCCCTCAACATATTTATCATGGGATTCCCTCCTTCCATGCCTCTCTCAAAAGCCCTACTTTCGAGGAGTTTTTGGGGCTCGATGCTCTCCTTGAAGAGAGATCCATTAACGTTCCTCGCCCTATAGACCCTTATGAAGCGTTCGTTATAGTCCAGCAGGCTCAGCAATGAGGCCCACTTCTTATTGTTTTCCGCGTCATAGGAAAGGATGAGTATGGCGTCTATGCTACTCAATAACAGTTCCTTGGGGGCTCCGTAAGGCGGATACCCCATCTTCACGATTACATCTTCCTCGCTTTCAGCGTGAATCGTAGTAAGGGTTCCCAGCCTAGTTAACGAGGCTTGAACGAAGGCCCAGAAGTCACGATCGGTCCTGATCTCACCTATAACTAGGAAACCCGGTGACTTGGACCTTATGACGTTATCGTATAAGTCTACATAGTCGTACTTGCCCCCGGGGCTCAGTTCCCTAGAGGATATGGTCTCATAGTCGAAGAGCCTCGGGTTAAGGATCACCTCGCCTGAGGACTGTATTATCACTATCTTAATATAGCTTGGGATGAATGAGAGAAAGGCCCTCAGAAGGGTGGTCTTGCCGGACTTAGGTGGTCCAGCTAGGATCAAGCTCCTACGTAACAATATAAGGGTGCAGATCAGAGCCGCTAAGTAAGGGTCCAGCGCATCCAAGTGAATGAGGTATGGAATCGAATATCTCTCAAGGTCTACCCTCCTCATGGTTATCGAAGTTACCGGGGTCAGGTCAGATCTCCTGGTAATGCTCACTCTGAACATGGCGTCCCCTAAGCTCATAGTACTTGTCACCAAAGGCCTGGCCTCGGTCGGTATAAGGCCAGCCCTATGCCCCAGCCTGATCATTAGCTCATCCGGGTCCGCTCTTATATTGGTCAGGAGGACGCCATATCTCCTATGAACTACCCTGACGACCTCTCCTGTAATGTGTACATCCTCGACCTCAGGATCCCTTAACAGGGGGTCTATGCTTGAAAGGCCGCGGAGTTCTCTGCTCACATAGTACCTTAGGACTGGATCCTTTAGATCCCTTAGATCGATGAGCCCATATTCGACCAGCTTCAAGGTCTTCGCCACTTCCTCTCCTCTAGGGGGTCTTGGCTCCTTTAACAGGTACCTGGCATCCGCCGTTATGAAGACCTTTACCGCATCACTTAGTTCATATGCGTCGATTACTTCTTCCTCACCTACATCGGCATCAGCATACCTCACTTCAAGGCCTTCTTCTCTCCTCCTGAAGCTCATCCTCCCCATAACTCGATCACCGTACCACCATCAATCTCTGTCACATTTACCTTAACCCGAGCGGGTACATCGAGGCTGACGCTCCTACCACCGGCATAGAACAGAAGTCTATCCTCCATGGGCACGATTTTGACCTTAAGGGGTACGTATAGCCTATAGACTCTTCTTCCCTCCTCTACTTCCATCAATGCGTTCTTCACAGCCAAATATACGTAGATGAGTTCCTCGTTCTTAGCCGTCATTACGTACTCCCTGATTATCTCCTTGAATGAAATCACGCTCTGGCTCATTATGATGAGCATGATCATGCTACATAGCATTTCATCCAGTCTCACATGCCCTCACCTCGCGTATCTCGATGAGGACGATAAACACCGTTCTAGATGACCTATTATAGAGGTCCATCCCATCAACGCTAATGTTCAAAGATGTTACGACCATGACGATTTTGACCGTCCTCTCAGATAGTCTCCCGGGACCTAGCTTTACAGAAGTCACCTTTACGCGAAGAGAACGCCCATCTTCATGAATCTCCACGAGGAGCGGCAGTGCTATTATGCCATGGTCCACATAGGTCTCTATAGGGTCAACATCGTTGACCTTAAACCACGTGATGGCTCTCTCCTTATGTCCTGGAAATAAAATAGCTGTGCCCCACGTCACGTATTCAAGCCCATTAAACCTCATCTTCATCGCTCGGTTTCTGTACTCACATTCCCTGACTTCCTCCGGGAGTCGATTAGGCAGGGAGTCGTAAAGCACCGCGAGCTCCTCGCCTATCTCTAACAAGCGATGAGGCGCTATATGCTTCACCTTCCGCTCCTCATTTAGGCTTAGGTCAAAGGCGTAGATCCAGACCATAGCGCCTATCGATAACGTGACGAGGCATAACAACATCAGGTTCAACCCCTCGCTCACGTAATCACCGCGCTACCCCTTATCGTGCCCCTACTAGTTATTATCAGGAACTTCACCAAATCCCCGACGTCTCCGCTTACGCCGGAGGCTTTTATCAGCCCACTAGCCCCTGGGCCTATGGAATTGTCGCTCACATCCCCCTCTATAGCTTCAAGCGTAAAGGGAAGTTCCACGTCATCAACCAGTACCTTATAGACGACTACATTATCCGTTCCGACATTCTTCACGGTCACATAGAGGCTATCACCTGAGACTACGGGCTCCCCCTCGATCACTAGAATCGCCTTCGGTAGGGATTGCCAAGTATCGTATAGCCAATAACTAATCATCACGCCTATTATCAGCAGGCTCACCGTTATCAGCGCGAGCTCCAGTCCCACGCCCAATTCATCCTTCCTAAGCGACATCGCTGCTCCTTGTCGAATGACCCCTTATAACCGTTAACCCCTCGCGGCTCACATCAACCTGTCAACTTGGGCTTTATAAGGAGGTTGACATTTTGTCGTACAGGCTCCTTGGTACATTTCAATGCATCCTAGTGGATTTCAAAATGAACCTGAAACTCCAGGGAGGAAAGCCCAAGGTCCCATAACGGTTGCTTACTTCAAGGAGAAAGGCGAACTCCCATCATGCGATCGGGACTAGGGCGTTTCTATCAGATTTAATTGACAAAGTGTCAAGGCAATTCATGGTAGTCTCAGCCAGATACGCACATGGGAAGCTTAAAATACGGTGAAGTTACCCCTAGATAAGGGAGGGGCTTCGATGAGCACCAAAGACGTATTAGCACCATTAATCCTAATTATAATAATTATATTAATTAAGCATGAACATGCGCGTTCCCTACCTTGCCCTCCCGACGTGAGGGTCATACCTACTGAAGGTAATCCTAAGGAAAGGTTAGCGCACGGTAACTTGGGGGATAACGAGGGCATAACGCCCCTTCATCCCTTCTCCGCCGAATTCCATGCAAGGGTGTGATTCCATGAAGGGGGCGAAGGTAATCATATCATGCCTCATGATAGCGGCTATCGCCATATCCCTCTACCACCTATTCCTCCGCACATATACGAAAAGCGTATACCTCCTCCTCATAAAGGAGGGAAGGGGGCGGATTTACGTGAACTCAGAGCAAGCTCAGGGCGTACATGAGGTGAAACTAGTCAAAAAGGGGTACCTCAACTCGTACTGGCCAGTAAGGGTGACCGTTAAAGCGGTACCGGATGAGGGGTGGAAGGTAGCCTTCATCCAAGTAGAGGGTGTTCCTTTCAGGGCTGAGGAGGTCAGCTTTCAGGTAAAGGGTAACATGACTGTGAAGGTAGTTTTCAGGAGGATAGTGTGCGATCTCAAAACAAAGGTGGAGGGGAATGGTCGGGTAGAGCCAGCTAACTATTCTGGTTATTATGGTGATGTGGTTAGGCTGAGCGTGATCCCAGAGAGGGGCTATGCTGTTAGGGAAATCTTACTAGATGGAAGACCACTAGCGTTTGAGAACAATACCCTAGCCTTGAGGCTTACCGCTAATAGTACGCTCTTGGTTAGGTTTAAGCCAGTTTATAGAACCCTAAGCTTACGCCTACATGGTAGGGGTCTAGCCCAACTCCTAATGCCGAATGGCACGCTAATCCTAGAAACCCAAGAAAAAGCCAATTACACGGGCTTAAAGGATCACCCAATAATAGTAAGGCTACTCGCTCATGAAGGCTGGGAACTAGCTAAATTACTCCTAGATGGGGAGGAGGTAAGCACCTTCAATTACACTCTAACAATCCCCATGAGCTACAATCATACGCTTGAGGCTTATTTTGGGAGGATGAATTGCACATTACTTGCTTACATCCTTGAAGGGGAGGGGATAGTCTACCCAGCCAACATAACAGTACCCTATGGTACACTACTCAATATCACGATAATGCCTAAGGAAGGCTACCTAACATGGGAAGTACGCCTAGACGGGA
>JAGGXX010000027.1 GCA_021162845.1 Thermoprotei archaeon
ATTTCCCATAGAAGCCCCATCCGTGTAAGACTATAAATTTAGCCTTAAAAGGAGATATGACGAGTAAATCAAGTCACTAAGGCCATTAAGCGTTAAAATGTGATGAAGTGAACCAACGTTCTTGCCTTCTTTTGTACCTCTTAAGGTCAAGAAGGATCCTCCAACCAAATGACGCATATGCGTCATTTACGGACTTGATCTAAGTGGCCGTTAATATCGACAAGAGTAAGAATGAAATTAACCTTAATCTCCTAGCTGATGGGTAAGGTTAGTTTTTGGTACTAAAGCTGAATGATCAACTCTTCTCCCCTCTCGATTGAAACTGGCTCACTTAGTATTATCTCCTCATCGCGTCTTTTGAACTCAAGCTCTTTTCCGCTTACGGAGACAGACTTGATCTCCCGATCTTTTAAGAAGGGGAGCCTTAGCCTCCTTACCCTTAGTTCGCCGTATTTGACGCGAATTATGACCTTATCAGGGCTTCTCTCGAAGGTGCCCCATCCTGTCCCCAATGACCAGAAGCATCTGAACTCTCCGTTCTCGCTTAAGCGTGGATTAAAGCCTATATACTCATTTACTAAGTCATACTCGAAACCACTTAAGGCAAGTAATAGAGCGTAAGAGGCCATGGAACGCACATAGTTACTCCCACATTCGAATTCATTCCACGGGTTTCGCTTTTCCCCATCGTATCTAGCCCGAACGGATTTCACTATTTCCAGTCCTTCCTTAATAAGCCCTTCTTGGATCATGTGGCTAGCGACCGCGTACTCAAATCCGCACATGGTTTCCTCAGCATAGGGAACCGGAATTATGGGCTTGTGCTTGCCCTTAGGCCATTCGCAGATGACGACACCTGACTCATCGTTAAGACTGAAGATACGGCAGGGATTGAAGAAATCCCTCATGCTCCTCTTGAAGTTATATTTGTAGATGGAGCTCAATGCCTTCTTCACTTGTCCTTTGTCGAATATCTCACCGAGACAGCATATATTCGCATGCCACTGGGCCACGACCTGGTCAACTCCGCAGCCTTCACCTATCTGGTACTTGATCTCTCCGTGCTCTTCGTCCCAATATGTATCCATGATATTGGGATCTTCCTCTTTGAACCGTTCGAGGATCGACTTATCCCTTAAATCTATGAGCTGATGATAGTATTCGCCATTAAAGAGGTTCTCGTCCACCCATTTTCTGCCTTTCTTAAATAGGCTTAAGTATTCCTCAGCCTTATCCAGCTCACCTAGGTGCTTAGCCATCTCGGAGCAAGCTTTAAGGGCCGCAAGATAAAAGCCAGTTAGCCAGGAATTAGGACCGAAGAGCTCCATATCAAGGGTATGATGCTGTCTTCCCTCGATTACGCCGTCTTTATCTATGTCCCATTTATCCCTATTTGTTTCAGCCCAAGCGTATTCCACGGCCTTCTTAATAGCCTCCCATCTTGATCTCAGCCATGAACTATCGCCTGAAAGCTTCCAATACCTATAGGCTCTTATCACGCATCCGAACTGGCCATCTACAGCAGCATGCGGGAACTCCCATAGACCTCTGCCCAATGGTAACTGCAAGCGGAAGCTAAGGTGACCATCCTCACGCTGACAGTACTTGAAGTAAAGGTCCAGCATAGAGCGCTCAAGCTTCGGGAAGAGGAAAGGCAACGCGATGACGTAATTCCACACATGCATGCAACATCCCTCGCAGCAACCAGAAGTAGGATGACATCCCTCGAATCCATATAGGGATCCGTCCTCTAGTCGCAGGAGAGTTGGCGATTTCAGGATCGAGAGGTTAGCCGATACAGCATCGAGCACATACGATGGTAAAGTTGATGAGAATAGGGCTTCCTTGAACTCCATGGTCTCCCTATATAGCCTATCCCAATTTTCCAATCCGTAGATGGCGCTTTCCGTTGAGTCCTTAAATATCGTAGCATAATAATTTCTCCAAGTTCTCGGCTTTTCGCTTTCCGGATTCCAATAATTATAACAGTTCGGGAAATTCCAGCTTATGATGAACTTAACGCTTCCAGTCTCCCCCGGTTCCACTTGAAGATGGGCCGCTAGCGAGCAGTGATCTTGGATCCCTGGAGCGCCCTTGGGGTAGCGCCTATTTATGAGTCTACCGGGGGAGGTGAAGTCCCTCCAGAAGACTATTAGGTCGTCGAACCACCTTCCGCGATGCCAATATTCCTGATAACTGACGTCAACCGCATCCGTGGCTATAGTTAAATCCCCAAACCTTACGTCGTCCTCATTTAGTTCACTTGAACTAAGCCTTATGAACTTGACCTTCCCCTTCTCCCCGTATGTATTAACTGTAGTACCTGCCGGTAGCGGGTTCCGCACCGAGAGACAAACTGTATAGGTAATCTTCTCCTTAGTGGTATTCCTGATCCTAATTTCGAAAAACGCGGCTGGTATGCTAGAGTCCTTATCATTGAGGGGTATGAAGGGATTGAACGCTATCATCTCCACATCTCCGGGGAACTTATCCTCCTTGAACCTTAACCTCGCGATTGGATACTCGCCTTCGAATATCACCTCCTTAAAGTGAGGTAAGCCAGCCAGATACTCCCTTGGAGGACCAAAGCCAAACGATTGAAAGGGAGGCCTGGATAGCTCACCGGTATATGGAGGGAGTAGATCTCCATTGAGGACTCGTGCATCTAATACCTTTCCGTCTACCTCAGCTTTAACAGCGAAATGCGAGAAGCCGTTCGTACTCCCCTTATTCGGCCTATTGAAGATCTCCCAATCGATCAGTCTCCCGTTTCCCGCAATGCCTATACATCCTGATCCTATGCCGCCTAAGGGGAAGGAGATCTCTCTTGTCTTAACTCCCTTATAGACGGGCATCTTCTCGAATCCTCTTGATAATACTTTAGATCAAACATACGTTTAAGAGGCTGAGGCTCACAAATTCACATGACCATCCAATAACTATTGCTTTCTCAACTATAACTTACTTAAGAGGGCTTTCAGGAACTCTCTGCCCTTCTTTAGGGAATTCACTACGTCTTTTTCAGTCTCATCTTCAAGGGCTAACCATCCCTTAAACCCTTGGGCCTTAAGCTCCTTAAGATATCTCTCCCAAGGTACTAGCCCTTCTCCAACGGTAGCCCTTCTAGTCTCAGGGTTATAGTCCTTCGCGTGTGTATGTACTATCCAAGGACCGAGGATCCTCACACCCCTTATCACTTCTTCGACACCATAACGGAGCAGGTTCGCTGGATCATAGTTCACCTTGAGCGCTGGGCTTCCTACATCCTCTAGGAAGTTCCTTAGGATAACGGTAGGTTCCATGCCGGTTTCAATACAAAAGTAGGCCCCGACGTCCTCAGCGAACTTGGCTATCTCGCAGATGCTCCTCCTGATAACCCTATAGGCAGGATCACCCTTGTCCTCAGGTATCCGTCCTGGATGAGTCGTGACTATTGGCGCCTCCATGGAAGCTGCTAGTTCAAGGGCCTTCTTTGTCTTCTCTATTCTTCTACCAATACCCTCTGGGTCATCTAGACCTCCGAGTCCTCTCGGACCACTAAGCTGTGCACAAAAACCCGAGATCTCGAGGCCATATGAGGATATTAGTTCAGCTACTTCCCTCCTGCATTTACTATCACACCTATCAGGATCGAGCGCACATGGCTTATCGGGTCCATAGTCGACACACCATAGCTGAACTCCTTCAACGCCTATTTGCTTAGCTAACCAAAGTTGCTCCTTTAAAGAATCTAAAGTCATAGTGTAACCTAACGACCATATCGCGAGTCCTATTTTAAACATGTACTTAAGGTATGAACCTCGTGATAAAAGCTTTTACGTACCACCAGACTAGGGGATTTTATAAGCAGAGTATGAATTCATAATCTGTTCATGGTTGCTCTCATCAACTAACTTTATGAAGAACTTACGAAAATAGTGAAATTAAATTGAAGGTATTAAAGGTTTATAGTTCATGTATTCTTAGCAGTTACTTCTAATGGGTTATCGGCCTAAAGCTTATCTACTCATGTCCTTTCTATATTCTGATGCATGGACATGAAGCGAGAAGATAACGCTATCCACTTAAGACTATTAAGGAAGAACTACAAGGTACTCCTAACTAAGCGTATATCATACTCCTTTGCCTCTGGCTTAACTCAGAACTATACATCTATTTACATAGTAAAATTAGGGGCAAACCCCCTTCATCTCGGCGGGCTTAATAGTCTGGGGAGCCTATTCTCCTCAGTATTGGCCTTACCTGTAGGATGGTTAGCTGATTATTACAGCCTAAAGAGAGTGTACCTTATTTCTCTCGCATTTACGCTCTTGGTACCCCTGGTATATGCCACTGCTGGTAGTTGGGAAGTCACCGTAGTGCCCATCATGATATCTTATGTGAGCATGGGCTCCATAGCCTTTTTGGAGGCGATAATGATCACGGAGAGCCTACAAGAGAGGAATAGGGCTACGGGTTTCGGCCTTTCGTATACTGCATCTGGACTGGCCTCAATAGTATCGCCTTCCGTTGCTGGCATTATATTATCTCATATGGGTGGTCTTAGCGTCCAGAACATGAGGATTCTCTTCTTAATTCACCTTCTCATAATTCTAGCCTCATACATCTGGATCTCCCTTAATCTTGAGGAGATAATGGTTCATCCAAGGCCTAATCGAAGTTCCCTCAGGGAGTTAAAACACCTATTTAGGCATTACGGCATTAGGAAGTGGCTTGCTGTCGAGAGTTTAGGAGCCTTCATCTTCGGAGCAATAAATCCTTTCGTAATGGTCTATGCCGCCGAGGTAAAAGGAGCTAGCGCTCTAACGTTAGGCTTAATGGGCTCTGCGCAGAACTTGGCTTATACAGTTTCCTCAATTCCGTTAGGGAAATTAGCGGATACGATAGGTAGAAAGAAGACCATTGCTCTATTGAGACCATTGCTCTATTCCTCAATCCTATTACTAGTGTTCGCCCCAAATGAAACATTCCTGATTTTAGCCTCTGCTTTAAGAGGGTTAACGTGGGGTGCGATGGGTGCATGGTCATCACTTAGGATGGAGTTAGTCGAGAGCGAATGGCGTGGAAGATGGAGTGGGGTGATCGGCTTATTAAGGGGATTAGCCAGAACTCCGGCATCCCTAGTAGGTGGGTTATTGTGGACGAGCATTAGCCCTTCAGCGCCCTTCTTAATGCTCATAATGATAGACGCTACCGTGAGACTTCCATTAATACTCACGATGCCTGAGACCTTAAGGCAAGGTTAACCCTAAGCGTGACCCGCAAGGTTGCTGGAAGTGGCCATTACCTTGACGATACCCTGAGAAGAGCTCATCGTCCTAATGCCTCAGTATAACGAGAGATAGTATGAAGGCTTCTAGTCAATAGATGTAATAGAACGTTTACAGACTATATTTCCTTTTCACTGTTCATGAGTATAATATCATTTTAAAAATATTAGAAATAAATAATCTTTATAACAAATAATATTCGAAAAGATATTAAGGGAAATTAATAGAGCTTAAGCGCCTTTGGAAATCGAGGAGGAGGTAATTGCTCAGCCTTCCAAGGTCCAGGAGGATCGACCTCTATTAGCTCGTACTCAGGGCTCCCTAGCGCGTATTTCTCGCCATAGTAAATTTGGAGATATGGATCCTTCCACGGTCCATGTATTCGAGCGAATGGATGGAGTTCTGGGTCATCGTTCACCTCAAGCGACCTAGAGACGTTCTCCTTAATTAGGGGCTTATCCCTAAGTAGATCTAACGTGGCCTTATCAATAGCCACTATATCGGTGGATCCTAGGATCCCTAGATCAGGCAGTATGTTGCCCGTGGTAAAGCCCCAGCAATCACAGTACTCCGTTATATCAAGTGCTACGTTTATGAAGAACCTGGAATCGTCATCGTATTGCTCCATGACGAACTTAGCGGTTATGGCCATAGCCTCAAAGAAGGACTCGAAATTAACCCTCTGGATTTTGAGACAATCCTCCTGGTCCACTAGCTTACATCTCATGCATTGATTACAGAGGTCGAAGATGACCCTTAATCTGCCCTTGTCATACTTGATGGCTCCATGAGGGCAAGCGTTAACGAGCCGCTTAGCCGTGGCCTCGACATCCTTGCACCTCTCGGGGAACCAGTACTTATCGTACTGCATGGTCCTATGGATGTTGCCCCTGGTTTTCTTGGTGTAACAACCCAGTGCTAGGTTCTTTATCGCGGCGCCGAAACCCGATGTGTTATGCCCCTTTACGTGCGATAGATCCACTAATATGTCGGCATCCTTACAGAAGCCCCCCATCTGTATAACCTTGAGGTTCTTGTAGTTAACCTCTTTTTCAACGTAGTAGGCATCAGCAGGACCAGCGACTGGATATATCGGACAACCTATTACTTCAGGCGTATAGCCCCTATAGACCGCATTCTTCACCTGTTCGGGTATATCGACTATGAAGGGGTCACCGCCAGCTCCCTTTATCTTCCTGACCACAAAGCCCACTATGAAGGGATGTAAGCTAGTAAACCCTACGTTCTGTCCTACATGGATCTTTACCAGAACGCGTTTCCCCTTAACCCTTTCAAGCAGTCCTAGCTCGTTGATTATTTTCTCTAGCTTGCCTATGATCGAATGCTCAGGCTTGGGCTCAGCACTGGCGGTGGAGCTAAAGTACACCACAGGCTTACCTTTCACGAAAGATCACCGTCAAACTTGCCTCTAATTAGTGAATGTATGTCTTTATATCTTCTTTTTCTCCCTTGCGATCTGAACAACCATTCCATGTCTATCTCATCCGTGACTTTATAAGGAACCTTACAGGCCTTGAATTCGCTTTGGACATGTTTATACCAACACGCTTAAGATTTAATATCAGGAGGGCCTTAGGCTAAGGGAAGAGACACTTAATGACCATGTGCTCCATGATGGGTGACCCGGGTATGCTAGAGGCCGTGATGGAGTTCGGGAGGAAGTATAACTTCGGACGGGGGGCTTAAGCATCCCTTCAAGGTAAGAGACCTAGCATTGAAAATCTTCGATGGGACAAGAAGGCTTGGCCTACACGACATGGGGGCCAGGGAAAGGCTTTGGCTAGAGGTCGCGGCATTGCTACATGATATAGGGGTTAGTGTGGGCGAGGAACACCACGTATACTCTAAGAAGCTCATACTCGAATCTAATGAGCTCAGAGAATCCCTAGATCCTCTGAGCCTAAAGATAGTAGCCTGGATAGCCTTCTTTCATAGAAAGAAGCCCAATCCACTCGAATATTCTGATGTAGCGTGGAGGGAGCTCCTCAGAAGCGAGTATGGAGATAAAATAGTCAAATTAGCCGCTATCTTGAGGATCGCTGATGCCTTAGACAGATCCCTCCGGCAGGTCGTGGAGGATATAAAGCTCAAAAGGTGCGATGATGCCCTGTCGATTGAAATATCCTCAAGGGGGGATGCCCTTACAGAAATTAAGAGAGCCCAAGAGAAGGCATGGCTCTTCGAGAAGGTTTTCGGCCTTAAACTAAGGGTTAGACCATGGCTAACATAACGTATGGTCTTGCTGAGACCTAAAAGACGCTTATTTCGAAAAATTGAAATAATACATAGTTATTTAGGTTTAAACTGTAATAGCTTCTAATTCCCCATCTTCCTTAACGAGAAACGTATCCTCCTTCTTTACCTGACCGAGGCTGGGTATGAGTATGGGGCTATGCACCATGGCTAAGACCATACGGGGCTTCGGCTTCATGAACCTATGTCCAGGCACTATCGTGGTTATAGGAGGCTCCTCCGCCTGTAAGCCGATGCCATGCACGTACCCTACGACCCTATAAGCCTTCATATCGTACCTCTCATAAATCCTATCAAGCTCGTTAATGACGTCTTGAAATCTCCTATGAGGCTTAGTAAGCTCGATTGCCCTCACGTAGATCTCTTCTGTGCATTTCTCGGCTCTTGTGGCTATCTCTGGCTTTACGGATCCGATGAACACTGATCTCGAGACGTTAGCGTAATACCTGAACTTATCGGCACCTATAACGATAGTCACAAATGTCCCCTCACGGACCTTAATCGTCGATAAGGGTTCTGAATGAACTCTTGGGTGAGGCCCTGCATTCACGTATACGTGCGGCTCCTCAGATCCCAACCTATAAAGGATATCATAGGCCTCGGCGGCGATTTCGGTCTCGGCGATCCCTGGTTTAATCATCGCTAGGACTTCTTCCATGGCTTTCTTAGCTATCAAACCAGCCTCTCTAATATATCGAACTTCTGCATAATCCTTAAACATCCTCATCTCAGCTATACGCTCAGAGAGATCAACCACCTCGACGTTAGGATTAAGCTTCTTGAACATCTCGAAGAAGAACACATACGCATCTTTCTCTATCCCGAATTCGAAACCGACCCTCTTGACCCCTAGTTCCCTTAAATAGCCGCTTACCTTCCTCATGACCTCGCCGCCTTCAACATAAGTCTCGACGTTCTTTATCCAGCTTAATTCTTTAAAGCCGTCTTCTTCACCTTTAGCAAGGAAGACAACAGGCTCTCCATCTACAGGGACGATGATCGTGGGCCTTAACCATTTAACACCTGTGAGGTAAATGAAAGTCGAAAGGGTTCTGATCACAGCTACATCAAGGTTCATCTCTTTCATAATGGTTCTAAGTCTGCTCATTCTAGCTCTTAGGATCTCTAAGGGGAACCTAAGCCCTCCATTCATGTTATACCACTAAGAAAGATGGCGACTTCATAAATTATAGCTTATTCCGCATAACCTGAGTCATAGAGGATTTTAAAGTCACAAATGAGTGGACGAGACGTAAATGGGCATGATTGATGCTTATCCTCCTTAAGGGCTGGAAGTTAAGTAGGGGGCTTCACTATTAGCTATTACCGCTTACCAGCGTACTAAGAGCCGAACTTACAGTACCTCTCGATGTTCAGTATTTTAGCTACTCCAGCAGCGGTAACACCATAGACCATGAGCTTAACGCTTAATTTCTTGGCCTTATCGTATATCGGCCACAAGGTCGAGTTCACGACCGAACTACCAGTCACTATGGCTATCTCGACCTCTTCAAGTAACCTGAAATTCTCAATATGGCTCATTACCATCGAGTTACCTATCCTCTTGCCGATGTTACATGGATTCATGTCAGTTATGTAGAGTTTACTGAGGACGCTGTCTAGTGATCTAGCCATGGCTGGTTGATAGCCTATTAGCAGGGTAGGTACATCGCCAAATCTGTCTACTACCTCGCAAGCCAACGCTTCAGCGCACTTAATGGGTTCTTCACCCCTACAGTGGAGCGTCCTATCAATGAGTCCTAAATACCTCATCACCGCATTTAAGCTACCGTAGAACATCGCCCTATTAGCTATAGTTCCGAGACTTAGTTTAAGGATCTCTGAGAGGCTTAGCGTACCGATGAAGGGCGATGACGTAAACACGTGAGCCTTAGCACTCATGAAGGAACATTCCATGATTACCTCCTTGCCCCTAGCTATCGCATACTCCTTACTGGGGAGCCTGAACCACTCAGGAGGCACGGTTCTGAAGAGGACATTAACCTTACTCTGCGAAGAGATCCCATATGACGTAGCGGTGACCAGCTTATCATTTAGATTGAACCTATTTACTAAACTCTTGAAATACTCCCTGACGAGCTCATCGTATCCGTTCACATTAACCGCCCTAAGGCAATAACCTCACCCACCTTAAAAATAACCCCCCGTTAATATCTACACGAGGGATCTAGGTTAGAGGACATCGATCTAGCTTGAACGAGTACGTACAGAAGCGTTCGAACAGTTTATCAGGGGATTACGGCTTAGACCTTATGAGTATATAAAAAGTTAAAGTAGAGGAGAGCGCGGGTTCCATTTACCCTGTGCTACAGGCGGTACATACTCTTCCAGCGCCTCTGGCCTAAAGTCGACCTTAGCTCCCTTTTCCGCAGACATATAGCACGCCATCATTAACTGCACTACTAGCAATCCATCATACCAGTCCTCACGAGGCTTGATGCCTTTAACGAAGGATTCTACCATGTGCCTATCCTCTGCTTGATAACCGTAGGTCACGGCCTCATCAGGTATGACAGGCATGAGGCCCTGATCGGCATTCTGTTTTTCTATGAACTCCTCACTTGGTGGTATCTTCACGTTCCTGCTGAAGAACGTAAATAGCTCGGGTTGGAGGGTGTTTATCCATAATGAGTACTCAGGACCTAAGACCTCGAACGTCAGCCTAAGGCCTGCTCCTATGAAGCACCAGGAAGTATGTGTCTCGCTTAGCACAACGTTTCCCTCGTTGTCCTCATACACTACGGTGGCCGTAGCGTAGTCCTCTGCGGGTTCAACGGAGTAATCCACTCCAAACCTCTTCCTGAGGTCTTCGACGTATACCTCTCTAGTCCACTTAAGTGAGGCGACCTCCGCGTATACCTTACGTGGTCTTAGGCTACCCTTGCCCTTCTCAGGATCCGTTAACAGGAATCTCGCCGCCTCAAGGCTATGACACATCATATCGAGGAGGACACCGCCTCCGGAAATAGTGGGTTTCCAGAACCAGCTCGAGTGCGGCCCGCCGTGTTCTTCAGCCGATCTAGCCAAGTACGGCCTTCCGGAATACCTCGCACCATACTTCCAGAGAACATCCTTTCCACGTACTAAGGAAGGCATGAACACCTGGTTTTCTAAATACCCATGGATTAACCCGGCCTTTTCAACCAACTTTATCATCTCCTTGGCTTCGGCTACATTTCTAGCTAGGGGCTTCTCGCAGGCTACCCCTATGAGATTACCCCTACCTTGAGAAGCCTCCTCAGCTATCGCCTTCACGATGGGTATCCTAACATTATTAGGAACCAGGATCCATACGGCATTAACATCCGGATCACGGAGCATCTCGTACAAGTCAACATATACCTTGGGCTTGCCCACTCCTAGGCTCTCAGCAAACGCGGCTAGCTCCTTAGCATGTGCCTCAGTTCTACTATACACGGCTACCAGATCCGCATTTCTAACGCCCATCCAAGCCCTAACGTGAAACCTCGCCGAAAAGCCAGCGCCTATAAAAGCGACACCTAATCTCTTAGGGCTCATTTCGCTCACCCCGATGTCCTCTAGTGGATAATATTCTAGGTGAATGGAGCTAAAAGCTCTTTATCCCACTTAAGGAGGAGTGCCATTGGCATCTGGTAAGTAATCTGAGGAAAGAACATGGCCTATTTTTCCTTCTGATATTTCGGCTAGGCTTACATCAAGTCTCATCGATACCGCGTGCTCTTTAATAGCCTTCCAGCCTTAGCTTTAGTATGCCTGCCTTCTTCTACAACTATGATGCCGTTCACTATCACGTACTCTATGCCCCTTGGATAATTATGAGGGGATTCGTATGTTGCGGTATCTTTTATTGAGTGATAATTGAATATCGTTATATCAGCCTTAAATCCTGGCCTTATCAGGCCTCTATCCCATAATCTAAGCTTTCTAGCTGGTAAGCTTGTCATCTTCCTTATCGCCTCCGGTAGGCTCAGCAGTTTATGCTTTCTAACGTACTCAGATATCACCCTGGGGAAGGTACCGTAGTTCCTTGGATGCGGCTTGCCCTCACCGAACCTGCGGACCGATCCATCGCTTCCTATGGCCACTAATGGATGCGCTAAGGCCCTACGCACATCATCCTCGCTCATCGAGTGTATGATTATAGCAGTCGCGCCTTCATCTTCCGTTATGATCCTCGCTATGGCTTTAACGGGATCTATCCCCCATAGCTGGGCTATCTCCTCTATGCTCCTTCCCTCAAGCTCCTTATGGACCTCTGAATAGGCTATAACTATCTGATTCCACTCCAGATAGCGTTCCTCCATTATCCCCCTTCGCTCGAACTCCTTTGATATCTCGTCCAGGATGCTGGAATCCCTAAGTCTTTCAATGAGCTTCAGTATCCCGCCTTCCCTGACCCATGGAGGAAGGAGCGCATCGAGGCCTGTTGAGCTGGCCGCATAGGGATATGCGTCAGCGCTGATGTCATATCCCCTCTCAGCGTAATTCTCCACAACCGAAAGGGCTGTTTTTATGTAGCCCCAGGCTGGGATCCCCGTGGACTTTAGATGGGAGATCTCCACACTGACTCCACTACTAATGCCTATAGTGATGGTCTCCATGATTGAGTCAAGTAAGCCGACCCCCTCATTTCTCATGTGCGTTGCATAGATGCCGTGAAATGGAGCTATGGCTTTAGCCATCTCGATTAACTCTTGAGTCTTAGCGAAGAGTCCGGGCACATAAATGAGACCTGTCGATAGGCCGAAAGCGCCAGCTTCCATGGCTTTACGAGCTAGATATATCATCTCCTTAAGATCCCTTTCTGAGGGTTGAGCACTCCCAGCCCCTAAGACCGCACTCCTCACAGTACCATGTCCTATTAGTGTGACGATATTGACACTCTTCTCAAGTTCACCCAAGGCCTTCATATATTCAGGGAAGCTCCTCCAAGGGATAGTGCCGAATTTCTCAAGGAGCTTCTTAAGCCCCACACGCATGACATCGATGTTCTCATCTGTTATTGGCGCCGGTGAGAAGCCACAATTTCCGATCACTAAGGTCGTGACTCCCTGCATTACATAATTATCTGCAGTGGGAACTAGGAATATGCCCTCATCGCTATGATTATGGATATCTATGAAACCTGGGGCTACTATCAGGTTAGATGCATCTATGACTCTTTCCGCTTCCTTAACGGATAAATTACCGATTTTAACGATCGTATCGTTGACTATTCCGATATCCGCCTTAAAGGGTGGAGCTCCGCTTCCATCTACTATGATACCGTTCTTTATGATTAAATCGAAAGCGGACATAAACCCGACCCTAGAGGATCATAGTATCACTTAAAGATTGTTAAGTACTTAATTTAATGTAAGTACACTTAATATGCTATTGATAGATTGTTGCATCCCGAAATACTAATTACATATTATTCGTGCCTTCTCCTTAAGGCCTCTCGCTCTATCCTTCTAGAGATCCACTCATGCCCTAGTTCTTCAAGCTCCCATTCGCGTTTGAAATGCTTGAAGAGCTCTCTTGCTTCTCTCCAAAAACCACCATCATACGCCACCTTACCATGTTCTAATGCGTCTAGTAAGGCCAAGTCGAATTTCCTGAGGGCTTCATAGAACTCCTCCTCTGTATATGCCCATGCCTCCACTAATGGTACACATGGTAAAAGTTTAAGCCTCTCAAAGCTCTTTGGAGTAGCTTTCAGCACAACTAGGACGTCTAAGTCACTCGAGGGTTTCCAATCACCTCGAGCTCTTGAACCGAAGACCACTATGCATCTTACATTATCCTTTACCTTTCGTAGAAGTTCATCGGTAAACTCCGTGAGGTACTTCATTACGTTCACTCCTCTTTCATCAGAACCTAATCCTTCAGCCATCGTCTCACCTCACTTATTACCTTTTAGCCACTTCTATGGCCTCTTTAGCAGCTACCTCATCATAAGTTATCCCGTACCTCCTCCTAGCATCGGGATACCGAGAGGCCGTGCAATGAACGATAAGCTCCATGAGCTTCCCTTGACTGATATCAAGAAAGAGGCCATAACTTCTAGCCCGCTCATAGAGCATAAGTAGGTCATGCGTTCAAAGGAAATTACCATGAGCTATCAGGAAAGCCTTAAGGGCAAACTCCACCGCTTGTTCTGCGTGGAAGCAGGCGTAGGCATAATTTCTGTAACGCAATCGTTCTTTAGCCCTTCGTAGTTCAGAGAGACAGCTCTCGATCCACTCTTTATAGCTTATATCTATCGCCAGTCATAAGCTATAGATAACCTCAGCGATCGAGCTCTTATTACTATCGTAACCAATCTAAGCACCACTATTTCCGCTTGTACATCTAGAGAGCATGTTCTCTCATGCTTAGGCTACATTAGGAGTGTTACGTGTACGACAAGTAGATTATAGCTCAGGTTCGTCGTATCTAGCTTCTAGGCCCTAGGAAAATGCAACTTTCCGGTTTGTGCTTCTCAGCCACGTCAGCCAAGAGGGTTACTAGAAGATGATGCTTTAATCTAACGTAATACCCTTATTATAAGTGAAAAGCGTAATCAGGAGGTTAAAATGATCCTAAGGCTTAATAAAGTACTTCCTGTACTCAGAGATGTCCTCCTGAAACATAAGGATGTCGAAGTAGCCATAATCTTCGGCTCAATAGTCGAGAAAGGAGCATCACATCACGATATAGACCTGGCGGTAAAATTTTCCCGAAGAAAAGGAGATCTCTTAACGGTTGGAGGATTAGTGGCAGATATTGCTGAAGCGCTGAGGATAAGCGAGGATGTCATAGATATAGTGGACTTAGAGAGAGCTGGTCCGGCTTTGTTATGGAGAATACTGAGAAGTGGTATGATAATCAAGGGAGACGAGAGCATCATTAGGGACATTAGAGCTAAGGCAGAGCGATATCCTGACATAGCCATTGACGTTAGGACGTGGATGACCTTTGATCCTAATCCTAAGCTCGACAAAATAGCGATAATCTCGAGGATTGAGGAGATAAGGAGAAATATTGAGTTTTTAAGGAATGAGATATTAACACGAAGCTCGGAAGAGCTTACTTATAAGGACATCTTAGCCCTCGAGAGGAGCGTACATAGGATAATAGAGGCGATGTTAGACATATGTAAACATCTAGTGGCTGTATTTTCACTTGGACTAGTAGAAAGTTATGGTGAATATCCAAGGAAGTTAGCTAAGGCAGGAAAGATGCCAGGGGAGTTGGCGGAGGAAGTGAGGAGGCTAGCTGGCTTGAGGAATATACTCGTACATAGGTATTTAGAAGTAGATTTAGATAAGCTATATCAAACAGCAAGAAAAATCGTTGAGGAGATAGCTAATAAGTTTATAGAATGGGTTAAAGATATGTGATATATTGCCTATATTTTCCATGAAATCCCGTTTTCTAAGACCTTTCCTTATGACCCTTCATAATTTTAAGCGAATAATGCAATTCACCTCCATTAAGCTTACTTAAGCTTCGGATGCTAAAACTATGATGCTAACTTGGAGGTGTATAACTCACTAACCGTGAAATTTGTTAAACGAAATTGTTTTAAGTATTCATGAGGATATCGTTTGATGACATTAATGCTCATTAACGGTGAGCTTAGTGAAGGGGGAATTTGATAGGAGTTATATTAGGATGGCTTTAAGAGAGAAGGAAGCGTCCATAGTAGACTTCATATTGAATTCCTTCTATAGAAGGTTAAAGACCCCCATAACGTTGCTAGGGGTATCACCAATTTCAATCCACATAGTTAAGGGAGCGCTTCTCAGCGCAAAGAAGCATAACGCTCCAATCATGTTTATAGCATCGCTTAATCAAGTCGATGTGGATGGTGGTTACACGGGTTGGACTCCTTATAAATTTGTAAGGTTGGTGAAGGAGCTCGTATCCGAGATGAATTTTGAAAATCCCGTGATTATAGCATCGGATCATTGCGGCCCTTGGCTAAAGGACAAACACCTCGTTGAGGGCCTAAGTTTAGAGGAGGCAATGGAGGACGTAAAGGCCTCAATAGAGGCTGCCATTAAGGCGGGATATGATATCCTGCATATCGATACAACAGTGGATATGAATGACCCTAAGCTAGACGTAGAGATCGTGGCAGAGAGGACACTGGAGCTCATCGACTATGCAGAGAACCTACGTAGAGAGGAAGGATTACCTAAGATAAGCTATGAGGTGGGAAGCGATAGGTGGGGTATTAAGGATCCTAGCAAGGTTAGGGAGCTCTTGGTACTCCTTAAGAGAGGCTTAAGAGATAAAGGCCTGGATGATATCTGGCCCTCGTTTATCGTAGGGGATCTGGGAACTGCACTACTACCGAGGAACCAAATGAACCTAAGCAGGGGCATTGAGCTCGTGAAGATAGCTAGCGAATTCAATTCATACGTGAAGGGACATTCCACGGATTACGTTAAGAATCCTGAGGACTATCCGAAGATAGGGATCGGCGGAGCTAATGTCGGCCCAGAGTTCGCAGATGTGGAGTACAGGGCCTTGAGGAGATTATCTAAGTTAGAGGAAGAGTACAGTAAGAAGTACGGCATCCGCTCATCGAACTTAATCAACGCCTTAACGAGGTACATTGAAAGAGATGGGAGATGGAGAAAGTACGCAAAATCCGCTACTAACCTCAATGAGATCCCAGAGGAACATAGGGAATGGGTCATAGGAATTTCTTCGCGGTATGTATACGCTGAGAGGGAAGTCATTCAAGCAATGGAAAAACTCTGTGAAAATTTAAAGGAGATGGGAATTAATGGCAAGGAGTATGTAGTCCGAGAAGTAGCCAAGGCCGTAGAACGATATATCCTCGCATTTAACTTAAGCGATAGCGCACTCAAGCTAAAGAAGTTGTTAGAGGGCACATCATGTACGTAATTTAGGCAATAAAGGCTTTAGGTCTCTCATGATAAAACTTCAAAGAGCCTCTGATTTTTAGAAAAAGACGAGGAATGGTTCAGTAAGTTCTCAATTAGGCGATGTAATGCCGTCTCTTGCCTAGCTCTATTACGTCGTCCTCGGGTTTTACAGGCCTTATTATAACTTCGAAGAATATGGGCTCCGGGTATATCTCATACTGCGGTAATGTATCTGGGCCGCAACTCGCTCCTCCTAGACCCCTCTGTCTGTAATCCAAGTGCAGGTATATGTCCTCCCTCTTCTTCAATTCGTGAGTATGCTTGGCTTTAGTCAGATCACGAGCCGTGAAGTAATGAGCGCTTACCTCCATGATTGGCATGCCAACCGCCATTAACCCCCATCCATCCTCATCCCTCAGCGTAACCCAGCGTACATCGGTTTTATTGCCGTTCTCCTGAGGCTTTATGTAAGGCACATACTGTTCTTCTACGGTCCCTGAGTACACGTCAACCATCGCTCCCTGCTTTCTATCCTGATAGTTCTCATGGGGACCACGACCATACCAAGTGATGTAGCGGTACTTTCCTGGAACCTGTAGCATGAAGCCTACCCTGGGCAATGGCGGAAGTCTCTCATCCGGGTTTATCCGTGATGAGATGTATATGTCCCCATTGCTATAGAACAACAGCCTATAACGTGAATCGAAGCCAGCATCCACCCCTCGTGCCGAGGAGCTGAGCCGTAGCTCGAGCTGGACTACATGCGGCGTCAACTGGGCAACTCTCACTTCCTCTACGCGATGTTCTATGCGATCCAGGCCGAACTTAAACCATTCGCGGGCCATTCTAGCGGCGTCATTGTCCGTGGGAGCCCTCCATACCTCAAGCAACGACAAACCCTTGATGAGGAGGTCACCCTTATAAGCGTACGTCATGCTAGCACTACTCTTATTGAAAGTCACCACGAAGTTTTCTCCAACGATTTTCACTACCTTATCGTCTTCTTCCACCTTTAACGGCGGTTCCTTGGTGACATCGATGGGTTCAACTTCGGGTGCCTTAAACGGTAGTTTGAATTGGGTCCATCCCACCTCATATCCTTTCTCAGCCCAAGGAGTATCCTTGGCCTGCTTATACCTCAATATGAGCCAGTACTCCGTACCAGGTCTCGGATCTGGCCTCTCATAGGGTATTCTGATTACGGCAGAGTCATGTGGCTTTACCGGAGGCGCCGGAATCTTTCCCTGCTGTAGAATTTTACCATCCGCTTTCAGCTCCCACCATATCTCAACCGCTTCGTCTAATCTCGTGAAGTCATACCTATTGAATATCCTCACCTCACCGTTTTCCAAGTCGATGGGCTCAGCCTCAACTGGCTGTTGTACCTTCTTACACTCCCAGACTGCGGGCTGTAAAGTGCGATCAGGCCATACGATGCCATTGATGCAGAAGTTGCCATCATTGGGCTCATCGCCGAAGTCCCCTCCATAAGCCCAGTACTTCACGCCGTCCTCTTCCTTAAGTAATCCCTGATCTACCCAGTCCCATATGAACCCTCCACATAGACGTCTATGACTCCGAATGACGTCCCAGTATTCCTTCAGGTTACCGGTGCTATTGCCCATGGAATGAGCGTATTCACACATGATCACAGGCCTATCATCCTTTGGATCAGTAGCTAGCTTTATGAGTCGGTCTATCGAGGGATACATCACGCTTAGGACATCTACGGCCTTCGGTACACCTTGCCGTACATGAATTGCGCCTTCATAATGGACTGGACGTGTTGGATCGTATCTATGAATCCATGCGGCCATGACCTCATGGTTCGGACCATAACCCGATTCATTACCTAGGGACCACATTATGACGGATGGATGATTCTTATCGCGCTCGACCATTCTCACGCAACGTTCCATGAACGCGTTTAGCCACTCGATGTTATTCGCGGGCTCATTGGTTAAAGTTGGACCAACTCTCCACATTTTGACTAGGCCATGGCACTCTATGTTCGCTTCATCTATGAGATATATGCCATATTTGTCGCAGAGATAGTACCAATAGGGGTGATTTGGGTAATGGGAGGTACGAACCGCATTGAAATTGAGCCTCTTCATCAACTTTATGTCCTTAACCATAGACTCTATCGTGATCGCATGGCCTCTTACGTCATCGTGTTCATGTCTGTTAACACCCTTAAGAAGTACCGGTACGCCATTGATCAGTATCTGGCCATTCCTTATCTCTACTTGCCTAAAGCCCACGTGAGTACTTACAGCCTCGAGCACATTGCCATCTCGATCCATCAGGGTTATTAGGAGCTTGTAGAGGTATGGATCCTCAGCAGACCACTTCCGTGGTTCAGGTACCCTCCTCCTAAAAGTCAGATATACCTCCTCTCCAGGCCTCAGGCTTTCGATCACCTTTCTTAAGGGGTCTGTAAAGACTGGCTGTCCTTCGGCATCAAACAGCTCAAGCGTTATACTGATGTTCTCTTTCGCCTCCTTAGAGTAATTCCTGACCTTAACTAGCACTTCAAGATCCGCGTCCTTATACTCCTTATCGAAAAGAGTCTTCACGAAGAAGTCCCTTACGTGGACTTCAGAGGCAAGGTACAGGTACACATCTCTGAATATCCCGCTTAAACGCCACATATCCTGATCCTCCAAGTAACTACCATCGCTCCAGCGTAGAACCATAATGGCAATTAGGTTATCCCCATCATGGATATACGGGGTTATATCGAATTCCGCGGGTACTCTGCTATCCTGACTATAGCCGACGAAATGCCCATTGACCCAAAGGTAAAACGCTGAGTCTACGCCCTCGAAAACTATGAAAGCCCTCTTCCCTTTGAGGTTCTTCACATCGAACTTAAACCACCTTCTGTACAACCCAGTAGGGTTGTCGTCCAGGGGTACATAAGGGGGATTAGCGGGGAAGGGATATCTGACGTTAACGTAAATGGGCTTATCATAGCCTAGCATCTGCCAGTTACTGGGCACCGGTATGGCGTCCCAAGAGCTATCGTCGAAATCAGGCTTATAGAAGTCCTCTGGAACTTGACTTGGGTTCTTAACAAGTTTGAACTTCCAGTTACCATTAAGGGAGAGCTTCCAAGGCGACTCGTAGAATTCGCTCTTCAGGGCGCTTTCCCGGCTTGGGTGAGGGATGAAGGAGGCATGAGGAAGTTCCTTATTCTCCTCAACCACCTTTGGATTCTCCCACTCATGCAGATATCTCCTATCCTTGGCCATGAGATATACTTAGACCTGTGTTTAAGAAAAATATAATTCTTCTCCAGGGAGGTACCTAGTCGATGAGGGGGCCGCTAGTTCCAAGAACTCGTTGAGGAGGTTAGGGGTTCAGCGAGGGTGATACACATCACGAATCAGTGCGACCGAAAGATCATCATCCCATAGCCTAATTTTTTAAGGATAAAAATTTAGTTTTCCCTAGGAGGCCTCTAGAAAACCGTGAAAAGTTAAAAAGGACTTTGAGTAAGACGATACATGAGCTAGCTCCCTCGATAACGTGCATCAGAGGATGCGTCAAATGCCTTTACTTAGTAAGAAGGCAAGGGTTAGGATAGACAGCAGCTTGTGTAGGGGATGCGACTTCTGTAAGACTGTAAACGTATGTTATAGTCCATCCCGCTGCTTGGGCTATCTATCCTGTTATTACTCGTGCCCATTCGAGGCAAGGGTCATCGAATATGAAGATGAATATGTAAGGGAGGTCACGATCTACGTTGATAAAGTTCGATATAGAGTTCCCGATGGGATCACAGTAGCTGAGGCGTTACGGTATGTAGGGTTCGAGTTTAAGAGGCCTGGCCTTGGAGAGCCCTCTTTAGCCTGTAAGACTGGAGGATGCTGGGCTTGTGCATTGATCATAAACGGCTCCTTAGAGAGGACCTGCATTACACCAGTTATCAATGGTATGAGGATAGATACTCAAGTAAGAGATATCGAGCCAAGGAGGATAGTTCACGGCCCTTCTCCACATATCGTTGGAGGCAAGGCAACGCCTTGGTAGCAGGTGAACTACGTGGACTACGTTGAGGCGGCTATATGGGTCTCCGGATGTAATCTCCGCTGTCCCCAGTGCCAGAATTACTCAGTAACATATGATAATACCTCGCTGGCCCTTACACCTCAGGAAGCCGCCAGCCTCGTAGTTTTATGTCATAGGAGATATAATACCCGCGGTATAGCAATCAGTGGCGGTGAGCCAGCCCTTAATCGTAGATGGCTGATCGACTTCTTTCATGAGGTAACACGTCATGTTAAGCCAAATGTTAGGAGACATCTAGATAGTAATGGTACATTACTTAGGCCGGACTATATCGACGAGCTCGTAGAGTCGGGCTGTAACCATATAGGAGTCGAGCCGAAGTGCCTTTACGTTAAGACGTATATGAAGATAACGGGCTTGAACGAAGAGGGAATTGCTAGGGAATACTTGGAAACCTCATGGAAGGCTATAGAGTACATTAATGAAAATTATAGAGATGAAGTATATCTCGGCATAGGGCTTGTATACAATAAGGAATTAGTGACATTAGACGAGATAGCCGAGGCCGGGAAAAGAATAGCGGGAATAGATCCTAACATACAGGTGACCGTACTGGATTATTTTCCAGCATTTCGCAGGAGAAATTTAAAGAGACCTAGCGTAAATGAAATGCTCATGGTTAAGCGAGTCCTTGAAGAACAAGGATTGAGGACGGTCATAGTGCAGACGGAAAGAGGACATGTAGGGCCTAATGCAAGAGCTTAAGCTTAAAGGAGCTCCAAATGAAGGTAAAGATTCGAACATATCCGAGCGACTAATATGCACATTATATCAATCCATCGACATGTCTATCATGAACTTAATCATGGTAATCGTCATGAATATTACTATTAAGAGATAGATTATGAATGTTAAGATGGACATTTCAGTCAAAAAATAATCGCTTATTTCATAAGCTCTTTAAGCATATCTCTAGCTTTTGACATCAGTATGTCCCCCGCTTCCGGCGCCACTATTGCCATAGTCGGTTCGTATCCTCCTTCCTCGTATGCTCTAGGAGTTGGTACATAGTAGATGGTGTCATTGGCTAGTTCGCTTATAAATAACATGTTGACACCTATCTCGCTCGCATATCTCTTAAGCTGAAGCTGATACTCAACGAAGATTTCTCCGGGTAAGCCTATTAGGGCTACGTCGCCTATCCTAAATGCCTGAACCTCGGTGGCTATATTCTTAGCACCACCCCTGATCTCGTTTATATGATCTCTTAGCGGATGAGGCTTCATCCATGTTTTAATCATCTCAGGGATATCATCCCTTACGGGTAACTTGATGGTGTCAAGTGCCGAGCGGATCCTCACGTCAGACGTGAATTTAGTTATGGTCGTTATCGCCTTTAACGCCGATGCTCCTATCATTAAGCCTATACGCCTTGTCTCCTCTAATCTCGGCTTTAACTCCCTCGGGAAAGTCCTCTTGGGAGGGATCTTCTCGTCTGGTCTATCCCATATCCATCGTGGGTTTATGTTACCACAACATCCATTAATGAAGATGGCAGGCCCCTTTAAAACGTCCTCTAGGAGGCCTATCACGTAATTAGGATAGTCCTTGGAGATCCTTAATTCATCCGGGCCCAGCGTAACGGGATGACAGGCATAGTTCACTAAGGTGCACATGTTCCTCCCTTCATGGTCCTTGACGAACATCACTGTGACTTCGGGGTCTAAGGGGCCCTCAGGCCAAGAGTACAGGAAGTATGGACCGTATGGACTCTTAGGGTTCCTACGGTTAGCTCCAGCGAGACAATGGCTCTTGGCGAAGCCTATATAGGCGTCCTTCATATTGCTGATAGCAGAATACACAGTACCGGCTATCTGCTTTTTCAGGACCTCTAAATACGCATCGCTCACTTGAGTCAAATCAGGCCCGTAATGGGTATGGATACAAGAGATCATCACTTCCCTTTCGTGAAGTCCCATCCTCTCCTCTATTGACTTCTTAACATCTTTCACGAAGCTCCTGCTCAGCCATAGGAGGTCACAGACTATTATGGCTATAGTTTTCTCTCCACTATCGAGGACTAAGGTCCTAACATATAGGTCATCTAATATGCCCACGGAAGGTTGTACCCTATGAGCATATCCCGATAACCTCGTCCCTATGGGAGGTGTTATCACGGCCTTAGCTACTCCTGCCTTAAGCTGATTCATAGATCCTACTATGGACTATGGCATATTTTAGCGCATGGATATTGAATGCTACAGCCTGGAACCATGAATAAGGGTTGGTAACTGTTTCCTGTTTGTAAGTCTTTTAAGGTCTCTGTAGGTTCTAGTATGCCTCTTTAGGGTTGGAAAGTTTATCTAAATCCGTAAGAAAACTCCCTGCTTTAGCGGGGGGATGGATTGCGGTTAAGCTTAAATACACGTTTACCGTCTTTAAACATGGCATGTTGCCGATGACGAGGCGGAGCAGTATCCGCCCTGAGAACGGGGAGGGCATAGCCCGCTCCTTAACGAGAGGAGTGGGATGGGGCTGTCGTGAGCCAGCCCTTAACTCCCGTATGAAGCCGTCCGCCGTAAAGGCGGGTGGAACGGGGGAAGCTCCGTCCCTTAGGGCGGGGTAGCTCACCCATTAACTCGCTAAGGGTAGATCATCAGCCCTTACAAGCGCGATCATCGGCTTACCTCAGCTAGCCTGGAGTCATCATTTATGGATCTTTATGATTATAGTCGTAGAAAAACTATATAAAGTGAGGGCTAGGGCTTGACTATTACCTTGATAGGATTGCCTATCTTCTCCATCACGACTTTGAAGGCTTCGTGTATTCTATCGAGCGGAAACGTATGCGTTATGAGGGGCTTAAGCTGTACCTTGCCAGCCGCGGCAAGTCTTATCGCTGGTTCGTACGCGTTGGCATACCGGAAAACGCCCCTTATGTCTAATTCCTTATCTATCAGGAGCGCTGGCCTGAGTGGGATTTCCTCGGCCTCGAATATCCCTATCTGTACGATAACTCCTCCAGGCCTCACAACCCTTAGTGCATCCTCGAAGGCCTTCGTAGCTCCTGAAACCTCGAACACGACGTCCGCGCCTCGACCATCTGTTAAGCTTGATATCTTCTTGCTTACGTCTTCCTTAGCCGCGTTCACTACATGATCAGCTCCTAGTTTCTCAGCTACCTCCAATCGATAGTCGAGTATATCCACCGCTATAGCCGTTGCAGCACCGCTGGCCTTCGCGGCCTGCATAGTCAGCAAGCCTACCGGCCCGCAGCCGAAAACCGCTATTACGGAGCCATCCTCTAGGTTGCAACGTCTGACCCCCTGCATACCGACTGCAAGCGGCTCTATGAGCGCACCCTCCTCATAGCTTAAATTAGGAGGTAATTTATATACGAAGGCCGCATCCGCTGGGGCATATTCCCTGAAAGCACCATGGATGGGAGGAGCTCCGTAGAACTTCACATTCGGACATAAGTTGTACTTGCCTATCTTACAGAAGTAGCAGCGACCGCATGGAAATCCGGGCTCTATAGCTACCCTATCGCCCTTCTTTACGTTAGTCACGTTCTCCCCGACCTCCACTATTTCCCCAGCGCTTTCATGCCCTAATACTAAGGGCTCCTTAACCACGAATGTGCCACACCTACCGGTCTTATAGAAGTGTATGTCAGAACCACATATACCTACCGCCTGGATCTTCACCAGAACCTCGTTGGGGCCTATTTCGGGTATTTCCATCTCCTCAAGCCTCATATCGAAGGGCTTGTAGAGTATAGCGGCCTTCATACGGCCTTTCATGGATCCCACCATTAATTATTTTTGAAGGACTAAGTAAATAAGCATGGACGTTACGATAGCACACCTTTAAAGCGATCGGACTTCATATTAGTGGGGGTGTCTGGATTGGTGAAGATGGAGTTCATGGTCCCACGTGAGGTTAGAGCAGAATTGGATAGAAGCCCGATAGCTTATGTACCGTGGGGCGCCATGGAATGGCATGGAGAACATTTACCCCTAGGTCAAGACGCGCTTAAGGCTGAGAGGATCTGCGTTCTGACGGCTAAACGCACAGGCGGTATCGTCCTTCCTCCGATTTATATAGGCCATCAGACCATGCAACTATACGGCATGCCCTTCACCCTTGAGTTCAGTCGTGATTTAGTAAAAGAATTAGCCGTTGAGCTACTACGTCAGCTAGAGCTCATGGGGTTTAAGGTCATAGTGATACTCTGCGGTCACTATGGGCGAGAGCACTTAAATACGATAAAAGAAGCAGTTGAGGAGTACGTGAAGGGCGGTGGTAAAGCTAAGGTTCTGGCTGAGCCTGAATATGTATTCGCGGAGGATATGGGATATCATGGCGATCACGCAGCCAAGTGGGAGACATCTATCTTCTGGTACTTCTACCCCGAGTACACTCATATGGAGCTATTACCTAAGGACCTTAGCGTTAAGCCTAAGGGAGTAGTCGGCGAGGATCCTAGGGCTCATGCCTCAAGGGAGCTTGGGGAGAAGGTCGTAGAGCTGATAGTTAATAAGCTAGCCGATAAAGTCCTCGCCATGCTAAGGGAGGGATAGGTTAATCTAGATTAAGGGCTTAGCACCTTATAAGGTCATCACCATGAAGGACGCTAAGTTAGCTATGGTCCGAGAAGATGGTATTCTCCCAAGCGATTTCTTCGTCACTAGCAATCGTCGGACTTGGGTAATGGTAAAGGGAAAGAAGATAGAGGTCGAGGATATCAGAATGGATTGCGCTATAGTCGTAGATCCAGAGAAGATGAGGGCTACCTGCCTAGAACCACGTAAGATTAAGAAAGGCATGTACGTTGTAGTCGGAAACGAGGGCATTATAGAGGAGGGAGAAATGGAGTTCATGTTAAGTGCCGTCTCTTCTGAAAGGCCTGCCGTTCACATCATAAATGAGGTTATTAGGACCCTCTTGGAGGTCAAAAGGAGAGGAGGCAGAATCTTCGTTGTAGCTGGTCCTGCCGTGATCCATGCTGGCGGTAGGGAGGCTTTAGCTCAGCTCATAAGATGGGGTTACGTGGACGTCTTGATAGCGGGAAATGGCCTCGCGGTACATGATATGGAGGCCTCCATTTACGGTACGTCCCTCGGCGTATCGCTGAGGGATGGGCGCCATATTCACCATGCACATCATATCTGGACCATAAACAGGGTGAATGCGTGTGGCTCGATTAAGGATGCTGTAAATCGTGGGTTAGTGAAAGACGGCATCATGTATGAGTGCGTTAAGAATGATGTAAAGTACATACTCGTAGGTTCCATAAGGGATGATGGCCCCCTAAAGGATACAATAACCGATATGATAAAGGCTCAGGATATGATAAGGGAGGAAATAAAGAAAGGCGTGGACTTAGTACTGGCCTTGGCTACCATGCTCCTCACCATAGGGGTATGCAATATGTTACCCTACGAAGTTAAGGTTATCGTAGTTGACATTAATCCAGCAGTCATCAGCAAAGTTTACGACAGAGGATCTCAACAGGTCGTCGGGGTTGTAACAGATGTGGGATTGTTCCTGAGAGAACTAATTAGAGCTATGGAACGTAAGATGAGCTCGTACTAGATATGGATTTTATGTAGTATACGCCCTTTATTTTACCCACTAGCCCCCTTAATCGTCTTATCATAGCAACTTTCTCCTTGTGTCCTGCTCTAGCCTCCTCTACTGCTCTCCTGAGAATACCTATTACCTCATCCATTAGATACCTGTTAACAGGATAGGGCACGCCATCTTTACCTCCAAATGCGTAACCAAACCTGAGAGGATCCCGCCACTCTAACTCCTCACCGTACACTAGATCGCTGATTAAAGCGAGCGCCCTTATAGCCGATGGACCGATACCGCGTATTAACAATAGCTCCTCCATAGTTCTAGGCTTGACCTCATAGGCTCTTTCAAGGGCTCTCCAATTGACCTTCCCAGGATCCAGCCTTAACTTTAACATATGACTAGGAGACGGAGGATGATCCCTAAGTCCCATCCATGAAGTGAGGCTGGAATTCTTCTTTATAGCCCTGTAAGCCATGTATAGGTCCCTTTTGAGCTTTGATGGTGGTTCATTAGCTAGGTCCACTAGCGTCCTATGAGCCCTGGAGCTCTTCCTGCTAGTCAAGTCTAAAGTCAAATCATGCACCTTAAGGCCTGCTATCCCCGAGTGAGGCTCTACCACTAAGCTTTTAGCGCTATCCAGCCAATGATAGCGTCTGGCGAGCCTAGTATCCTCATTCATGCCCTGTTGAACTATAGCCCAAGCACCGTCGCGCGTGGCAAAGAGGACATGATGATATAAGGAATATCCGTCCTGAAGCATACAGGTATCCACCTTAGCCACAATCCTGCTTATATTTCGTAATCGGTTCAGTAAGCTGGAGGATAGGCCTATCCTTTCAGCCTCCTCTTGGAGTATTGCTGGGGTCCTCATTGCCATCAGGCCTTTACCTCCTGCCACTGCTATATCTAGGTTCGCTTTCCTAACGGCAGATCTTACGACTGCCGTCACGACAGTGGTCGTACCGCTACTATCCCAATCGAAGCCTATGAGCGTCGCGAAGGCCTGAAACCAGAGGGGATCTCCTAATCGTCTCAATATCTCATGTCTTCCATACTCATCGGAGATTATGGAAAGGATCTCAGAGGATAATGCTACCATCCTGCGGAATAACCAAGGGGGTACAGAGCCACTATGAAGGGGTAGTTCAATGAATGACATAGAGGACGTGTGAGACGATGGTAAGCGTGAATTTAAGTATAACGCTCGAAATGTAGAGAGAGGGAGGGCGAGTGAGGAGGGAGGAGCCTTTACTAGCATTCGTAGGACCCATGTCCTCAGGTAAATCATCCCTCATAGGGAGGCTTCTGTTGAGGAACAATGTGATTAGTTCATATGCCCTCGCGGATGCGAAAAAGGACGCACTAGCGTTAGGTGACGAGGACAGAGTCTTCGCATTATTGGTAGATGAAGGGCTCAGAGAGCGAATGGACGGACATACCTATACCATGAGGTTTGTGGGTAAGTTAAGGTTAGGTGATACTAATTTGAGGCTGATAGATACGCCAGGCGATCTTAGGTACTTAAGGGAGATCCTATCAGGGATATGCGTTTCAGACGTCCTGGCTCTAGTGATAGGTAAGGGAAAGGCTAAGGAGGGACTGATCAGGTTTTACTTAGATATAGCACGACTTCATGAGGAGGAGTGCATAGTTATCTTAAATGACGTTCATGCTAACGAGATAGAAGAGGCTGTACTGAAGTCCCTTAAATCAGAATACGATGACGTGATACTCACCGTATGCGAGGTATCGGCCATAGAGGGAAGGGGGTTAAGAGGCTTAGAGGAGGCTCTTAGCGACATAAGGCCTAAGCGTAGAGAGAGTAAGGAACTTAGGATGCCTGTGCTTAAGATAGCAGGCGATAGCGGGGTGCTCGTAGGCGTGATAACACATGGCCGACTTTCCGTAGATGAGGAAGTGCTAATATCGCCTACTTACAAGGTGGGTACCGTGTGCTCAATAGAGCGAGGAGGCGAGAGCTTAAGCAATGCCCTAGCAGGTGACGACGTGGGTATTCTCCTGAAGGGGATCGGCAGACAATATGTGAAGCCGGGTAACATAGTGGGTTCCTTAAAAGGTCCTCCTCCCCGAGCGCTCAGTGTGAGACTCCGGGTAATGAGAGGTATCGAAAACTTAATGATGGGTAAAAGGCTGATGGCATTCTCCCATGCTACACGTGTGGGATGCAGGATTAGCGAGATAAGAGGCGATGAAGTGACAGTGATTTTCGATGAACCCATAGCCATTGAGAGCTATGATGATTACAAGGAGCTAGGGATTCTGGTATTGATGAGTGCTACGGCGATCTCAGCTTACGGCGTATGTGAAGAGGTAGTGACATGATGTTAAAAATGATAAATATCATTTTATCATGATCTAATAAATGGTGTGGCGTTTTGAGGAAGGCTGTGAACGTTTGGTGTTATCCAGCAGGCACACCCTATGAGGACATGGTTAAATGGACTAAGAATGCAGGCTATGAGGGAATAGAACCCGTAGTTGATGAGGCTGATCTAAAGGAGAAGGATCTAAAGGGCAAGTGGACTAAGATAAAGGAGATAATAGATAGCCATGAATTGAAAGTATCCAGCGTAGCTACGGGCCTATTCTGGAGGTATAATTTAGCCTCATCAGATGTCAAACAGATCGAGGAGGGACTTAAGGTCGTCAGGGTAATGTGCGAAGTAGCTTCGCTCCTCGAGGCCAAGACGATACTCGTTGTCCCGGGCGTCGCTATCCCGAATGTCCCTTATGAGAAGCTCATAGATAATATGGTGAGCTCTATAAAGAAGGCATCGAGTATAGGCAAGGAATATAACGTTATCATAGGCGTTGAAAACGTCTGGAATAGATTACTAGCGGGACCCCTAGAGTTCAAGTGGTTCCTGGAGAAGGTGAATGAAGATAATGTTAAAGCCTACTTCGATATAGGTAACACATTACCTCATAGTCTACCTGAACACTGGATACGCGTTCTAGGGAAGGACATCGCCATGCTTCACGCTAAAGATTTCGATGTCCGAGATTTAAGGTTTAGGCCTATACTCGAGGGAAGCATCAACTGGAGCGAGGTCGCTAAGGCTATCAAAGAAGTCGGATACGAGGGCTTCTTAGCTATAGAGATATCCCCCTATGAAGGTCATCCCTACAAGATGGTCTTCGACGTGAAGTCAGCGCTCGATATGATATTCAAATGAGGTTCCATTACTAAACACTAGGTTAAATGTTAAAATTGTGATGATTAAGCGCAATCCTCTGAATACCCTTTTTCGTTTACTTTACCTTCCTTAAGGACTTTGAGGATCTTCTCGATAAAGGATATGGCATTTCTATATACTTCTAATCCCTTCTCAGTGACTTGATAGTACTTAGTCCCAGACTCCTCATGCGTAGTGAGGAGCCCTTCTCGTGTCATTCTATAGAGGACCGTGTATACGGTGACTGTAGCTGCCCTTAGCCCATAGCACTCCCTTAGCTTAACCTTAACTTCATAGGCGTACATGGGCCTATCGATCAGTAAGTTAATAATGAAGAGCCATAGATTCTCCTTAGTAAGCTTCTCTACTAGCCGCCTGTACGCAGGGCTCTCTCTGATGCTGTCATCATTAAATGATGACATATCACTTAAACATAATGTCATGAAAGCGATATAAGGGCACTATATTCACGGTCATGAAAGTATATTAATGCGTATGAATATAGAGGGTATGCCAAGGTGCGTGATATGCCAAAGGTTAGGGTCGCCATCGTAGGCGTGGGCAATTGCGCTTCAGCGCTAGTACAAGGAGTACATTACTACGCCTCAGTATCCGAGGATGAACAAGTACCTGGGGTAATGCACGTCAAGTTCGGCTCTTATCATATAGGAGACATAGAGTTCGTCGCGGCCTTTGATGTTAACAGGAGAAAAATAGGTAAGGATTTAGCTGATGCCATATTCATAGAGCCCAATAATACGGTGAAGTTCACGGATGTCCCGAGAACAGGCGTTATAGTTAAACCTGGTCCCATCTTAGACGGCGTAGCCTCACATATGAGAAAATCCTTCATGCCATATGAAGAACCTATCGAACCCGTTAATATAGTTGAGGAGTTAAAGGAGGCTAAAGCGGACGTAGTAGTCAACTTCTTACCGGTCGGTAGCGAACGCGCGACGGCCTATTATGCAAATGCCGCCATTAGGGCTAAAGCGGCTTTCGTGAACTGTATACCCGTGTTCATAGCATCCGATCCCAGCTGGGCTAAGAAGTTCGAGGACGCGGGATTGCCCGTCTTAGGTGATGATGTCAAAAGCCAAATAGGAGCTACGATCCTTCATAGGGCTATAGTGAGACTATTACACATGAGGGGGGTGATCATAGAGGAGACCTACCAGCTTAACGTAGGCGGGGATACCGACTTTAGAAATATGCTAGCCGAGGAAAGGTTAGTCAGTAAGAGGATAAGTAAGACCAAGGCCGTCACGAGCCTTCTTCCATATGGAGGAGAGCTAGAAGAGAAGGGAAGGATAAGGATAGGGCCCAGCGATTACATACCGTTCTTGAGAAACAAGAAAATAGCTTACATATACGTGCGAGGGCGTAAGTTCGGGGATATCCCCGTGAAGATAGACGTTAAGCTGGAAGTCGTGGATTCGCCTAATAGCGCAGGCGTAGTCATAGATGCCATTAGGGCCGCTAAGATAGCTTTAGATAGGGGAATGAAGGGGGCTATCATAGCCCCATCGGCGTACTTCTTCAAGCACCCGCCTAGGCAAGCCCCCAGTGATGAGATGGCTAGGGAATGGGTTGAGATGTTCATAAAGAGCACATATAATTAATATAAGGATATATGCCGGACGATCCACTGTTGTCGGGCATAACTCGAGAATCGATAATGGAGATAGCGAGAGAACTGGGTATAGAGGTTAAGGAATGCCGCATAACGCCTTCCATGCTCTACACAGCCGATGAGATATTCCTATGTGGTACAGCCATGAAAATAAAAACCTGTGATAAGCGTAGATGGGAGAATTATAGGTAAAGGGAACATAGGCCCGATAACTGAGAAGCTTATAGAGGCGTTCAAAGAATACGTTAAAAGACATTTAACTCCTGTTTATGATTGATAAGAGCTATAAATTATATATTTTTCTCATAAGGATAAAGTTGAAAGCATCAAGGTTCTCATTAGAAGAAAAATCAAACGAAAATTAACATTATCATCTTATATCTTAAATTAATTTTAAAGTGTATACTCCATATTTAATGCCCAGGTTAGTGTTCCTACATATCGAAAACGTGGAATCCGAACATCGTATATGCCTTTAAGGACGTCTATAACAATTTTAAACAATTTCTCAAGAGATGATATGCTATCTCTCCCTTCCATCTCCGCCACTGAAAGGAATAGCCTAATGAGTTTTAATAAATGTTCACTTTTAATACTTTTCTCATTTAATAATCTGATGAGAGGACGTACATTAATTGAGGGGAGAAGTATTTCAAAGCCCGGAACTATGCGTACGGGAGGTATTTTGCAGAGAGTCTTTTTCGCTTCTTCAATGTCCCCCTTTTTCACGTAAATAAGTGCACGCTTGAGCGACTTTATGTCATGCAATATCTCTAATTGAGGCAGGAAAATAGTGATAAATGGCTTATATAATTCTTCATAATATCCGAGTAAGCATGGTAGGTAAAATGCTTGGTTAATCACTTTAAAAGCCTTCCTAATATCATGCTCTTTTGCGTTCTTTAGATAATTAATTAGCGTTTTTAATTGAAAATCTAGGACATTAGCTTTCAATTCCCTTAATTTTCTGCGTATGACCTGCAGGTAATATAGGTAATCAAGGCTTTGGCCCTGATACGCCAATGCATCAAGGAGTCTAGACAGTATATGTGATGCATCTTGAAGTAGCTTCAGATCTACTTTCTCGAGGGAGTCCTCATTCGTGTGATAGTACTTCAGATAGCTGGGTATGGTGTGTATGCAAAGTGAAGGTATTCCATGTAAGCCGAACGAGTAGCAATCCGAGTATGAGGTAAGAGGCTCGTACTCGGCATTTACGTCTTGCGTTAATCTCTCCGCTAGGGCCTGTAATTCATAACCTGCAACGCTAATTATGGGCCTTCCAGTGCCTAGTACGTCTACGCTTAGAAAGGCATATATCTTATCTATATCGTCATTCGAGAGCCTTTCCTTGAGATAACATCTGGAGCCATATATCCAGTACCAAGGGGAGAAGCCAGGTGCACCTGATTCCTCGGCCGTGAAGCTTATCAATTTAATGGTCCTTAAGGGCGGAGGTCTCTTCCTCAACGCATTAGCCAATTCGATTAGCATAGCTACACCAATTGTGTTATCGACAACGGCCGTAAACCAGCGATCATGATGAGTTCCAACTATGATTTCTTCTTCTCGCTTCCCATTAAAGGTGATCGATACGTTGTAGCCCGTAGATCCCTGACGCACCTCGGTCTCGACTATGAGCCGGGCCCTCAGCTCTTCATGCTCTAATAACCTCTTGAGAAACAAGCCATCTTCTCGCGTAATGGAAATCACTGGTACTGGGGGTGGAGGGGCTGCTGTGAAGCGATAGTCCTTGGTTCCGGTTATAACGATGCGCCTTAGAAGGCGGCCGAGATATGCATCATAAACCACGACACCGACAGCCCCTCGCTCTACTGCCTTTAGGTATTGATACTTGACATCGTCTAGCTCATCTTTAAACCATTCCACAAGTACGAGCTTACCTTCAATATCAAGTCCATCTAGCTCACCCTTAAGGCATGTGCCGCCATAGACTAATGGAGCTTCTAGGTCTCCTTGAGGCGAATATGGGATAGCTGCAGCTGGGATATCAATGTGTTGTCTTCCGGGGACATATACCTCTAAGGAGGATCCCTTATCGATCCATGTGAGAACTTCTACTCTCTGTAAGTCTACATCGAGATCTAGCCTTTCAAATTGATCCCGCAAGTATTCAACTAGCTTAAACTCATTGTCAGAACCCGCTACTATCTCGCCAAATCGGAGAAGTTCCTTAGTCCGCGCGATAAGGGACTGTAGACTAAACACGAGAGAGTCTATCTTGAACTAGCGCTTTTAACGATTATTAAGGGTTCGCCATGAAGTTGTCTTAAGGCAGCCTTTACATGTCGCTTAGCCCTCATTATATCGCCTTCCTCTAGCTTCTTCATTGCTTCGATAAGATGACGTTCGATTACCGTGAGATTTAACGCCACAGGGAAGATCTCAGGCTTGCATCCTAAACTCCTAAGCATGTCCGCTATGACAGGCATAGTGCGTTCATCGCATAGTAAACAGCTCCAGGTCCGCCTTTCAAACACTAAGCCCAATTCCTTACTCGTCTCCGATAAGGCCTGCATATGCCTGGAGAGCTTCATTCTAATAGCCGGTGTACTACCCTCGAAGTCATAGGATACTACATAGAGCATTCGGGGCCTATCCTTATCCATCTCCTTTAGCAGCCTTCCCCTATAGATGCTCCTTAAGCTTCGTCGCCCCATTCCAAGCACCTTAAATTCGATAGAGAAATTTGATTTATTTAAACATTACCTTTCTTAGCCAGATGATGAAGTTCCTCGACCTACATGTTTAGAGGACATAGGAGCATGCATGACGTTACATGTGAAACGACAAATTACATTATAAAGCCCTTAAGAACCTGCCAAAGATGATATTAAGGTAACCTAGAAAAAGCCCAGAAAGGATTATGAAATCTTTTCTTCAAGGAGGAGCCTTACGGCTTATTCCTCCTTGACCTCCACTATCTTGCCATATCGCCCAACATTAAGCCTAGGCGATCCCCTAAATGTGCTCACGAAGCCGTTCAGTAACCTGTAATTACCGTTCACCTTGACCTTGCCTATATCGTCATCCCATAGCGTCAGCACTATCGTTCCTGTGTCGTCACCCACAAGTAGCTCAGCAACTCTATGCCTGGAGAAGTCACGACGTGAGTAAACCTCGCGCTCTGACATCTTCTTTAGGACTTTGAACTGAACGTTCACTCTCCTGGAACCGGGCCTTAGGCTATCTATATTCACATATCGCTCTCCCATACATACACCATTTACTACTTACTTCCACAGCCCTCTATGGCTGTAGCAGGGGCTACTTTGGCGTGGAAGCTAATTAAAGTTTTCGTTCCCAATTTAAAGCTAATAAATGGGTCATTGAAGAGACCTACACGGTAATGCTTTATGGATGAGCTAGCACTTCGAGGAGGCAAACCCGTTAGGGATAAACCCTTACCCCCCATGTATCCGGGAGCGATGTTTATAGACGAAGATGAGGAGGAATCCGTACTAGAGGTACTGAGGAGTAAATCGCTCTTCAGATACTATGGACCTAATCTCTTGGGCAAGGTCGATGAGTTCGAGAGAAGATTTGCGGAATACATGAACGTTAGGTATTCCCTAGGGGTAACCTCCGGCACAGCCGCCCTTTACGTAGCTTTAAGAGCGATAGGAGTGGGTCCTGGTGACGAGGTCATAGTACCAGCCTATACCTGGATATCCACACCCGCCGTAGTAGCGGCGGTGGGGGCTACGCCGGTAGTAGCTGGAATAGACGACTCCCTGTTATTAGACCCTGAAGATCTAGAGGAGAAGATAACTGATAAGACGAAGGCCGTGATCCCCGTTCACATGAGGGGAAGTCCCTGTGATATGGAAAACATAATGAGGATCGCCGAGGAATACGGACTTAAGGTAGTAGAAGATACGGCTCAGGCCTGTGGGGGCACGTACAAGGAGAGGAAACTCGGATCTATAGGCGATATCGGGGCTTTCAGCTTTCAACTGAATAAAATAATAACCTCTGGTGAGGGCGGTGCCATTATAACTAATGACGAGGAGATCTATAAAAGGGCTGTAGCAGCCCACGATGTAGCGGCCTACTATAGGAGGCCGGGCTATATACCTCCATTATTGGGACTGAACTTTAGGATGAATGAAATTACAGCCGCGATCTTACTTGAGCAATTGAAGAAGATAGACCGTATAATAAGTATCATGAGGAAACGTAAAAGGGAGATAATAGCGGGGATAGCGGATCTAGGTTTAGAGTTGAAGAAAGAAAATGACCCAGAGGGAGATGCAGGAGTCTGCGTGATATTCTACTTACCTAACGCTGAAAAAGCACGTCTAGTTGCTAAGGCCTTAAATGCGGAGAACATAAACGCTCATGTGCTTTATAGGCCGGACGCCATCGACGGACACATATGTAGATACTGGCTACCCTTGCTAGACAAGAAGCTGAAATACGATAGGAAGACCTTTGAAAGGGCATTAGATCTACTGGGAAGAGCGGTACACATTGACGTGAGCCCTCTTCTTACGGAAGAAGACGTCGAGACCATAATTAAAGGGATAAGGAAGGTGACTAAGGCATTACTATAGACTTAGGCATCCTCCCATTTAAGTATGATACCTAACACTTCATTTTTTGCCTTAATCAGCTTCTCGTAGGCCTCAGGCGCCCTTCTATAGCTCATCCTAAGGCTTATGAGCTCATTTACGTTTATCCTCCTTGAGGCTATGAGCCTTAACGCGAGAAGGCAATCGTCATGTTTCGTCCAGAACAGCTTATGAGATTCATGTGTAGGCCTCGCTGAATTATGCGCTCCTATGATAAATAGTCCTTTACGATGTACCTCTGAGTAAAAGTTAATGGTGTTTGATCCCCTAGTGCTTCCAAGTAGGATCACCCTACCACATGTACCAGCTAGCTTGAAGGCTATGGGAATGCACTCTGGATTGCCCGTAGCTTCAATGACTACATCGACTCCCTTGCCCTCAGTTAGCTTCATGACCTCTGAAATTAAATCGTCTCTTCGGGGATTGATCACATAATCCGCTCCTAGCCTTTTAGCTACATCAAGCCTATAGTCGTAGAGGTCAACTCCTATCAGAGGAATAGCGCCATTAAGCCTTGATAGTTGTAAGGCCAGCTGGCCTACAAGTCCTAAACCAAGTACGAGGACGGATTCCCCGATCCCTAATAAAGCTCTTCTGACGCCTTGAAGTGCTATGGAGATCAGATTAAAGAAGGAGGCCTCATCAAATGATATCCCCTTGGGAATTTTATACGCCAAGGTATCCTTCATTACGACTACACTCGCGTGCTGTGCAGACGAGACGACCCTATCCCCCTTTTTAAGGCCTTTTACCCCCTCTCCAACGTCGATTACAATACCGGCATTAGAATAACCTGGATATTGGGGGAAGTGCTTAGGGGTATTAGGCAAAGCTTGGAGGAATGCGGTCTCCGTGCCAGGGCTTATGAGGGAACTTATGGTCCTTATCAGGACTTCTCCGGGGCCCGGAGGGGATATTTCGAACTCCTCGATTTCAACCATATTAGGCTTCCTAAAGACTACCCTCTTACCTACATGAGCCAAGGCATTCACCGGTGGCGTTTTCTCCCACATTTCTATCCCTTGGCATCATCTTATATAAGGGGCTAGCTTAGATGAAAACACAATGATTGATCCTCTAAGCCTTACTGAACATGTGAAGAAGATGGTAGTTAAGGTTGATGACGTCGAGAAGCGGGCTTACTTCAGGTTCCGTGGAGGACGTTGGTATGGGGGTATAGCCACGGCCGATTGTATAGGGTGTAACTTGAGGTGCGTCTTCTGCTGGAGTTGGTACTTTAGGGATAACGCTAAGAAAGGTAGGTTCTACTCACCCGTTCAGGTTTACCACAAGCTGGTCAACATCGTCAAGAGAAGGAATTATTCCCAAGTTAGGATTAGCGGAGGAGAGCCTACCATAAGTAGAAAACATCTCTTAGAGGTGATAGACCTTTTTGATAGGGACGGAATCCTCTTCATACTAGAGACCAATGGCATACTAATAGGATATGATAAAAGCTATGCTAAGGAGTTAAGTCGATTTGACAACCTTCACGTAAGGGTTTCGATAAAGGGAACGACCGCCGAGGAGTTCAATAAGCTTACTAACGCTAGCCCTGAGGCCTTTTCCATGCAGTTAAAAGCCCTTGAGAATTTGCTCGATGAAGGCGTCTCAGTACATCCCTCCATAATGCTCAGCTTCAGTGATGAAAGAGGTGTGAGGAATATAATTGAGCGACTAAGGGATATAGACGAGGGGTTAATTAAGGAGATCGAGGAGGAGTATGTATTCCTATATCCTCATGTGGCTAGGCGGCTACGGGAAGCGGGCATCTGGCCCAAGAGGGCTTATTATCCGGATAGGATACCAAGGGAGCTGATATGAGATGTCGCCGAGCACTAGCATCAAGGAGGAAATAGCTTCAAAGCTTGGATTACCTTATGAGATCAGCGCTAGAGTAGGAACCGAGATAGTGAACATAGCTATCCCCTCAGGGAGAAGGGGGTTAGTAGTTATCGAGATCATCTCCCCAGAGTTAAGAGGGGGATGGGGAAGGGGAATCCTTGGCACGGACGAAGAGGTCGCAGAGAAGATAATAGAGATGGATGAAAAATTCGAGAGGATAAAGAGGCTTAAGGGACCTATAGCTTGCGTAGGCGTAATGAAGGAACTTGACGAGTGTTTAGTGGACTTTCTTGAGGAGGTAGCGTATGCCGATGAGATCCTATTTTACGGTGTTGATGATATATCGGGTAAGGTACGCGAGATAGCTACTGATCCCTGGTATCCAACATTCGTCATAACCCGAGTAAGGGGTATTGAGATACTAGGTATCGCTCCTCTAGGGACATACTTGAAGGATAGTAAGTTGCGTAGAGAGCCAAGGGCAAGGGGCCTCATAGGGATTGATCCTATGACGGAAAATACCATAGTGATCAATATAGAGGCCATTATAAACATGATAGTAAGAGCTACGAAGATCGAATTACGTGAGGTTAAGAGGAGAGAGCTTATCGAGCTATTGAGAGATCCACACGTAAGGCAGGACGTTAGGAAGTGGAGTGTTGAAAGACCCGAGGAGGTTAAAAGGCTATTAAGTGAAGTAAGGCAATGTAAAGTTAGATCTGATATCCTTACTGCCTTAAGGGGGGCGCTGGGATTAAACGCCGACGTATAGATAAGCTCATTAGACAACGACTCGCTTCATTATATCTCAGGTTCATTCATCAGCTTTTCGCGGATAGAGTAGTGGAGATGCAGGGCATTAAGCTGATCCTACTGCACGACGTGTTCTGCCCCATATATACCGTGAGTAGCGGTTTAACGGCCCGTGTTGTGAGGGCTGAGGCGAAGCGAGGCGAACGAGTATTAGACCTAGGGACCGGAAGCGGCTTACAGGCAATAATAGCCGCTCTCAACGGCGCGAGGGTCATAGCTACGGACATAAATCCTCAGGCACTAAGGTGTGCGAGGATTAACGCCTTAATCAACGGTGTAGGGGATCGGGTAACATTCAAGCTAGGTGACCTCTTCGACCCCGTAGAGGGGAAAAGTTTCAACCTAATAGTGTTCACACCACCTTATCTCTGGGGATTGCCAAGAAATATAAGGGAAAGGGGATGGTTTTACGGTGAAGGAGGACTCTTACTGAAATTCCTCTCAGAGGCTAAGGAGTACTTGAGGCCGGGGGGAAGGATATTGTTGACGTACTCTACCATAGCTGATGAATCGCTGCTTAAGCATGGCCTTAGACTTTATGGCTGGCACTCAACGATCATGGCCTCTCGTAACACACCCCTTGAGCGCATTTATGTGCTTAAACTTATTCGGAGGTGACCTCATGTCCAAGAGAGTCGTCAAGGGTGTAGCTATAGCTAAAGGCATAGAGGAACCGATAGAAGCAGCCAAGGGGTTATTAAGGAGGCTAGGGTTAAAGGGCGATCGGATAGGACGGGCATGCCTCGTTTGGATACCCTTCATGCTGATATCTTATGAGGACAAGAATATGAAGCAGAGACAGCTCTGCATAGATTCCTTTTTTATAAATAAATTAGCTAGTAGGCTTAATGTGGTGTTCTTGATAAGGAACAGTATGTTAAGATATGGGGTTTGCGAACTCAGGGTAAGCGAATGGGAGATATTGCCCCTAGAGTACCTGCGACCTGAAGAGGTGCTAGAGATCATAAAGGAAGCATATATGGAGGCGGAAAGATATTACGTTGAATTGAGGAAGCGCATGAAATTTGGTACGAACTTTTACCCTGAGCTAGTCCGTAGGCTGCGCAACTTACTTTTCATTAAGGATCTCCTCGGGATCATAGGGCGCATTGAACACGTCCGTAACATAGCGCTTAAGGACTACGTATATTATCCTGAGGTCCTAGTGGAGGTCGGACGCAAGGATATGAAGCCTTTAATGATCAGCATGGGCGGTGAAGTGAAGATAGATAGCGTTTATTCATGGCTTATAGAGAAGGATCCACTATTTGAGAAATGGGTCATGACCCTTATCAATCACTATCATAGAGATGACAGGCTATGAAATGACCGGGCTCTATCTCCTTAAATTCAGGTTCCTCCTTCTGACATATGGGCTTCGCGAAAGGACATCGAGGATGGAACCTGCAACCTGGTGGTATATTTATCGGACTGGGTATCTCTCCCTTTATCGGTATCTCACCTATCTTAATCTCCGGATCAGGTACGGGCACGGCCGCTAACAGGGCCCTCGTGTATGGATGTAGGGGACTTTCCATTATGTCGTCTATGTCGCCTAATTCCACTATCTTGCCTAAGTACATTATCGCGATCCTATCACACACATATCTAGCAGTGGCGAGGTCGTGCGTTATATATAGGTAGGTAAGACCGTATTGCTCCTTAAGATTGAGCATTAGGTTAAGCATCTCAGCCCTTATGGACATATCGAGCATGGATATCGGCTCATCAGCTACTATGAACTTAGGCCTCAGCACTAGGGCCCTAGCTATAGCTACCCTCTGCCTTTGACCACCGGAGAGCTCATGAGGATAACGGTAGAGGAACTCCTCAGGGGGTATTAGTTGAACTGACTCGAGGATCTTGCAGATTATCTCAAGGCGTTCCTCTTCATTCTCCCCTATACCGTGAACCCTTAGGGGTTCCGCAATTATATCATAGATGGTCATCCTAGGGTTCAGTGACTCGTAGGGATCCTGAAATATTATCTGCATACGCCTGCGGTATGGCTTAAGCTCTCTGGAGCTCAGCTTTGTTATATTGGTCCCCTCAAAATATATCTCACCCTCTGTCGGCTCAATGAGCCTGAGTATTAGCCTGCCAGTAGTCGTTTTACCACTTCCGCTCTCGCCAGCTAATCCGAATATCTCGCCTTTGCGGATTTCAAATGTAATGCCGTCAACCGCACGTACATAGAGCTCGCGACCAAAAAGAGAAGAGAAGAAGCCCTTCCTAAGCGGGAACCATTTCTTAAGATTAACCACTCTCACTAAGGCCTCGGGCATTATGCGCTCCCCTCTTCAATCTTATGACAGACCACGTATCGATCCCTTCCAAGTCTAACGAGGGGTGGTGGCTCTTGCCTGCATATCTCATCAGCGTAAGGACATCTAGGATGGAAAGGACACCCGCTTGGAGGGTTAAGCAGATCAGGTGGCGTGCCTGGAATAGACCGTAACTTCTTCTTGGGACCTCGTATGCTAGGTATCGCCGCGATTAAGCCTTGCGTGTAGGGATGCAGAGGATTCTTGAAGATGTCATACGCGCTACCGTACTCCATGATCTTTCCAGCGTACATTATCGCGACCTTATCACAGATCTCAGATATTATGGATAGATCATGAGTTATCAGAATTAAGCTGAGGTTTAGCTTAGCCCTAAGATCCTTAAGGAGCTTCAATATCTGAGCCTGCACTATGACGTCAAGAGCGGTTGTTGGCTCATCAGCTATCACTATATCGGGATTACAGGCTAGTGCCATCGCGATCATGACTCGTTGCTTCATCCCCCCACTAAATTCATGAGGATAATTGTCGGCTCTTGAAGGAGGTATTCCAACGAGTTTAAGTAGTTCCCTAGCCCTCCTATGCGCTTCTTCCTTGGTGACGTCTTCGTGTAATAGTATTGCCTCGGCTATCTGGTCTCCAACCCTGAAGACCGGATTTAGGGCGTTCATAGCTCCCTGAAAGACTATTGAGATACGCTTCCAGCGTATCTCCTTCCTAAGAGTTTCCTCGTTCATTTTAAGGATATCCCTTTCCTCGAGTAATACGGACCCGTCGATTATGCGGGCATTAGAGGGCAAAATCCTTAGCAACGTTAAAGCCAGGCTACTCTTACCACAACCGCTCTCACCGGCTATGCCTAGCGTTTCACCCTTACCCAGGTTAAATGAAACTCCATCGACCGCCTTAACGAAACCTCGTCCTACTTGATAATACATCCGCAGGCTCTCTACGCTTAGTAAAGGCATGTGATGCACCTCTTGTGATCAGCGAACATCCACTACCCTATTAATGGGCTCTCCTAGCAATTAAATATGGAGTATATTTAAATCTTATTTCTCAAGGGAGGAGCCCGTGTTTATCACTAGGAGATACGTAGAGGAGGAACTTGATAAACTTGGATTTAAGTCGCTCTGGGAGATACTTCTGAGTACGATAGTATCGTCAATTACTATTTTACTAAAGTTAAATTATTTCATGACTTTCATACCGCCACTCACGTTGTCGTTAGTAAGTATGGCCATAACTTCGAGAAAAATGAGGAAGGTCAAGATGAATAGAACGATTAAGGTTAAAACCGTGAAGAGCGCTGGCTTATTAGCCGCGTTTGCCTGTCTCCTCTCCATTAGCCCGTTATTATTAATCTATGTATTGGAGCCTAGAGAGTGGATCAGCTGGCTTTTCGGCATGCTTTTATGTTATCCCGTCTATGACCTGGTGACCGTCGTATACATAAGGGTATTCGAGGCGATTCACAAAATTAAGGTATACCAGTTCTATATCTTGGATCAAGAGGGCCGCGTAATCGAGAGTGGAATTAAGGCGAAACCCTGGCTTAACGCCTAGCGCGAAGTCGAGGGTTCAGAAGCTCATCGATGGCGTAGCCAATGAATATGAATGACATGGAGAGTAGGGCTATGGATAAACCTGGGGGAATCACCCACCACCAGTCGGTTATCGCTCCGTAATACTGAACGTCGTGTAGCATTCTACCCCAACTCATGACATTCGGGTCGTAGAGGCCAAGCCAACTAAGCGCTGCCTCACTGACTATCGCTGAGGGCACTGAAAGGGCGAGAGCCACGTAGGCTAAGGAAGCTACATTAGGCAGTATATGCCTTACGATGATGATGGCCGTCCCAGCACCTATAGCTTTCGCGGCTTCAACGAAAGCCCGCTCTTTTAGGCTTAGAACCTGCGAGCGTATGACCCTAGCGAAGCCCATCCAACCTAAGAAGCCTATTAGGAATATCAAGTTCCATATAGACGCGCCCAGCACTGCAGTAAGGACCAGCAATAGGGGCAACGTCGGAAGTACCAATAACATATCGGTAAAGCGCATTAATAGCTCATCCACCAGTCCGCCAACGTATCCGGAGATGAGCCCGACTACTAGGCCTACTGCTACTGAGAATATGGCTGAGAGGAGCCCTACCAGTAGTGATATCCTAGCCCCGTATAGGAACTGGGAGAAGAGATCACGCCCGTAAGCGTCAGTGCCCAGTAAACCGAAACAGGTACCGTATAACCTGAGGTAGAAATCATCCACATATACTTTGACTGTGCTCCCCTTCCTTAAGCCCTTTATCGAGAGCTCTACTCCATACGTATAATCGCCACTTCTCGAGAATATGACGGATGCTGGATCCTTTAGCACTGACATGAATAACTTCACTCGAAGAGCGGCTTGATAGGAGTCTATAGGTGGCTGAGGGATAGCCCAGGATCCGTTTCTAAGACTGAGCAGGCTTAACGTATACTCCTTGCCATAAGCATCTTCTAGGAAGACCCTGGCTTTAATATAAACCCTATTAGGGCTCTCGTCGAATAATGCTACCCTAGCTGTAAAACGAGCTGGAGAACCATTATATGGGTAGTGGAACCTCACGTAGATACGAACCTTAACCTCATTTGGGGTATTCTCGCTCCCCGAGATTAATAGAAGTAAGCTACCAGGACCGCTACCTCTGGGATATCCTACATCCTCGGAATGCCTAAGTTCTATCGGAAAGCCCTGAGGCTGTGCTTCGACCTTTATCCCCTTTGGCTTCGCTTTAAAGCTGGGATCTTCTATGGGCTCTAGGTTCATGCTAAGATGATGAAGCCCGGGTAGATATCTAAACCAGAGAGGTTTAGCCCTAGGACCAGCTACGTACTTCGAGTAGACAGGGTCATAAGGCGTTAGATATGGAGCCAGAAGAGCTACGAGTATGTAGAAGACAAGTATAACGACGCCAGTAACGCCCTTTCTATTCCTAAGGAAGTGCCTTCCAAAGTCCTTGGATTTTCTCCATAGCATCCTTAGCTTTACCTTATATGGATGTTCTAGCTTTCTCCCGTTTGACATGCACATCTACCCTCCTTTCAATCATACTTAATCCTAGGGTCCACGAAGCCGTAGAGTATATCGGCGATGAAGTTGGCTCCTATCACCGATACAGCGATAATGTAGAAGATAGCCTGAAGTATGGGGTAGTCCTGGAACTCGATGGCATTCCATAACAAGGTACCCATGCCCTCCCATGAGAAGACAGTCTCCGTTAGTATGGCACCGGAGAATAATAAACCAAAGGCCATGGCCGCTTCGGTTATCAACGGGAGGAGCGCATTTCTAAGAGCATGCTTGAAGAGGATCGTCCTCTCGTCTAAACCCTTAGCTTTAGCCGTAACTATGTAGTCCTCCGTTAATACTTCGAGCAGGGCGCTTCTCATTAGTAGCACGTAGGTACCATATGAGAATAGAAAGAGCGTAGTCGCCGGGAGGAAGAGATGTCTGAGCATATCAACTACTTGGGGTAACAGGCCCTCAGGCGGAGGCCTACTCATGGTTCCGGCGAGTGGAAAGAGCCTTAAGTAATAGCCGAAGACTAGCAAGAATATCATGCCCATCCAAAATGTAGGAAGCGCATATGTCAGGAGGGATGTAGTTACTGAGATAACATCGAATAACTTACCACGCTTATAAGCAGCTATAACGCCGATAGCAGTTCCGATGACTATAGCTAATAGCGTGGATGTGCCCATTAATAGAAGCGTATTAGGAAGACGCGCCATTATCTCCTCCCTTACAGGCTTAAGCGAATAATAGGAGTAACCGAACTGCCACGTGAACATGTTGCGTATATAATTTATATACCGAATATAGAGGGGCTTATCGAGGCCGAAGAGCTTCTTGAGGGACTCTACTTGTTCTGGACGTAAGCGCTTACTGCTAGCTATTATGGCCACGGGATCCCCCGGCATCCATTGGAAAATTAGGAAATTTAACGTAAGCACGAAGAATAAGAGGATCACATTGTATATAGTACGCCTGACTATGTAAGCCTTTAAGCCCATTAGGTTCACCTAAATTCTCGAGGAGGAAAAAAGACTAGGACAGTGATATAAGTTTTAACTCACCTTCTAAACCGTCGGCCTTCTCTTGGCCCGTAAGTATACAACGGCCACTGCTATTATGACCACCACGACGACCACGGCAGCTATCACGGTAGTCCAGGGGAATGGTGCCTTAGCTTCCACTGAGAACGAAGCGGACCTAGTGAAGGTACCCAGAGGATTCGTGTACGAGGCATCTACCCTTAGCGTGTACTTGCCAGCCTCTGGAAGCTTTACCTTAGCTGAGTAGACACCACCTTCCTCATGACTTAGCGAGACCCTCGTGACCTCAGTACCATCCCTTAACACTATTAAGGTGGCGGTGGCGTTTAGCACAGGGTTTCCGAGGTAGTCAGTTATCTTAACCTGTATCGTCTTCTCCTCGCCTGCCGTAACGGATTCAGGAACTTCAACCGAGGATATCGATATGGTCCTTCCAGGATGTCTCCTGAAGTAGTTGACGTTAGCCTTTAATAGCACGTACTCTCCCTTCTTATGCTCGACGAAGACGAAGGGACCACTACCTATTAGACACGTCATGCCAGGCTTAATTGGATGTGGAACCTCGTCGGGCTCAAACGTGGTAGGATCTTTGACGTTCTTCCATATGTGCTCAGGCAATATCGGTAACCCGCCAATCCAATGCAGAGCCCAGTAGCTCGTTGTATTGAGGTATACCTCTACCGTATAGTCGTCAGGCGTCTTCACGTCAACAACGTTTCGAACTTGAGCTATCCACTGGGGCGAGTTATAGTCCCTTAGGAAGGTTATTGTAAACGCTACATCCTTTGAGGTAACGGGTTCGCCATCATGGAATGTCGCGTTCTTAACTAAGTGGAACGTGAGTTTTAAGCCCTTGGTTCCATCAGGAGCGGTCCACGGATCGACGCTCCAGTCAGTGGCCAGCCAGGGCATGTCCTGCGATAGGTTGTAGGGGTTAACGGCTATTAGAGTATCATAGATCTTATCAAGCACTAGCCAGTCCCAGTACCATTGGGCCTTATACGGGTTCAGGGTCTCGACGTCACTCTTGAAGCCCCACTTTATGGTACCGCCTAACGGCCTGTCTTCTGGATGTGCGTTAAAGAACGTCCACCAGCTCCTAGGTCCAGCGCCTACTTCATTGACTACACCCGCCCAGCCCGTCCTAACAGGGATTATGCCAACGTCTGACCAGAGAGGAATGAAGGGTACTTGCTCAGCAAGTATCTCCTGTGCCTTAAACGCTGCCTCCCTTATCTTGCTGAGATCGCTTCCGTACTTGACTATCTCTACGTAATGATCATAGGTACTATTAATGAAGCCGACGTAGTTTAAGCTCCAAGGCTCAGGAGCCCAATACATGCTTGAGTGCCATAGATCATATAGGTAGTCAGGATCCCTGCTAAGCGACCAACCGCCTGTGTACAAGTGATAGTCATACTCTATCATCACCTTCTGATAGCAGACCTTCCTCTCTATGACCCTTAAATCCACTGGTACGCCTATTGCTTGTAACTCCTTAGCGACCATCCTCGCGACCTCAGCTCTTCGCGGGTCGTCTGCCCTACCGTAAATTACTAGGGGTTCCATGTTCTTGCCAGTCTTGGGATCGTTTCTAATACCGTCCCCATCAGTATCCACAAAGCCCAGTTCATCGAGGAGCTTGGATGCCATTTCGGGATCATAATCATATTTCTTCACATTGGGGTTGACCCAGAAGCTTAACACTGGAGGTATGGGGATGTCAAGACGCATACCGAAGCCCTTAACAACCTCGCTTACTATCCTATCTTTGTCAACTAAATAAGCGATTGCCTGGCGGAACTTGGTCAGATTCGTGGGCCATCGCTGATTGTTGATATCTAGCTCGAACATACCTAAATCCACGAACTCATAGAGCTTGACATCAGTTAGCCCCTTAAACTCCTCCACCTTCTCAGGTGGTAAAGGCCAATCCATTAGGTCTATCTCACCGGTCTTTAATGCAAGTGCTTCCGCTTCAGGATTCATGTATATCTTTATCAATAGGTAATCGACTCTAGGACCTACTTTTTCGAACTTCTGCTCCTCCTGCGCCTTAGCCCCTGGAAAGGCAAACATAGGGACCAGCGCTAAGACCATGAAGCATATAAAGGCGATCGCGAGGACTTTCCCCTCTAGAGTGCGATTTTCCGATATCATTTTAACACCTAAGCCTCATTTTCAATGAGGACGATATATAAATGTTAGGCGTGGATCTCCCATGATCACGTTATCCCCAAATATTCCGAGAGGATGAACCCTATGAACATGAAAAGGAGCACTAAGGGCATCTCAACCGTGAGCATCAGTGCCAGCGACTTTCTTATGAAGTCTATCATTACGGCTTGGGACAAATCGGTATGGATAATCATCACTGGATACGCCACTAATAACATGCCAGTGAGGAGTGATGTTAACTGCCCTAGAAACATGAATATGAGGAGAGCGCGAATATTATCTATCAATATGCCCAGAAGGAGGGCACTCATTAGGCCTATGGCTACTATCCCCCTCATATCGATTCTCTTAAGGTAAAAGGCAACATACGTGTAGGCATAAGGAAGCATGGAGGCCGTGAAGAGGAGAAGGAAATTAAGCGTTTCCCTAATGCGATGGAAGGCGCGTTTTCTATTTCCTTTCATGATGCCCTCCTAAGTAACCTTTATCACTTCAATGTTTTATACATCATTATAACTCAATGCTCTTTAAGGCGTCAGCGATGGGTTATTGGAAGCGCATGATAATGATTACCTTAATCGCATTGATGTGCCTTTTAGCTTATATGATGTATGACATGCTTAGCGATTACACGAGGGAAGTGCTCTCCATCGCTAATTTGGAGGTAGAGATCACTGACATTTCCGTAATTGAGAACGATACCCGCATGATGATCCTTTTACTTACGAGAAATCCCTCTCAGAGTGAACTAGAGATAGTCTTCCTACGGTGCACAATATATGTGGACGGAGCCTATCTCTGGAGTTTCACAAAGGATATGCGCTATAGCCCATTAAAGGCGAGTAAAGGAGAGAGGACGTTTAAAATAAGCACGAACTTACCTTCTCGCGTGAGAGATGCCATGAGGAGAGCCGAAAGGATTAGTATAGAGGTGAGCGTCTCGGTTAAATCGTATTATGCCGTGAGCGTCCTTAAACATGCTTCGTGTATCGTCAATGCTAGTGACGGCATTTCATATTAGAAGGCTCTTTAACTCGCAGAGACGAGCTAGTCCTACGAAATCTCTTCTATGATCACCTAAGATCACATGTACCTTACCATCGTCTAACTCGCTTAATAGCCGCTGAGGATTACCATCTAGCTTTAGAAATAGATGAGGCCATATCTCAACGTCCTCCCTAAGTCGTTCCCTTGGCACGGGGAATGACTCCCCGCTAGCTATAAGAAGAGCTAGAGAGTCCTCGCCTTCCATTAATCTTAGAAGGGTCACCCTGCTTCTCTTCACTGAAAAGGACAACGATACCCCCTTTCCCCAATCGCTCCTTTGATTGGAGATCAGCACGTTACGCGGATCAGGCGCCATGCTAATAGGTGCACCACCACAGCTTAGAATACGGATAATCCTATCGTGGACTTCTACGTTACTGATGAAACCCGAGAAGACGACGTGACCTGTTGTGAAGAAGGCCATCATAGCAGTCATAAGGCCGTATAGGTCCGCATAACAATCGATAGGAAAGCCATCTTCCCAGAGAAGAGAGGAAGCAAGACAGAGCGTGCCGTAGTCCGATAGCTCCCTTCTGCAGTCAAATAGAAGGGCGTCTAGCTTTTTCTCATAAGCTAACCTCCTGATGGCTAGGTATAACTTTAAGGAGTGCAACATCATGGGAGGCGATGCGCTTACCTTAATACCTCTTTCATGGAGTTCTTGCGATATACCGCGTAACTCATCCTCAACGACCCCCTCCACATACCTCTTTAAAGAGGTAGTTTCAATCTTGACGAACTCGATGCCAAAATGCTTTAAGAACTTCTCAAGGGCATCAGGATGAGACGAGCCTTTCTTAAGATCGCCCAATACCCCTACCCTCGCTGAGTAAAGCGACACATAACCCTTGGACGCACGTACAAAGGAGGCTACATGTGACGCAACACGACCTTCCCTAGGCCTACCGTAGATGAAACCATACTTAGCGTGGATTCTCCTAAGAAGGCCTTTCAACTGAAGGCTTGAGGCCGTTGAGATGAGACCTGGATCCCCTACATCCCATATGAGGACTGGGATATCCTTAAGCATAAGGGGCCTGAGGAGCTCTTCGGATACCATTGAAGATACTAGGACTATCAAGCAATCCATGGAACCTAGTCTAAAGCCCTCAAGGGCCTTGTGCAGGTCATCTACCGAGGTAATGACATCGCTCAAGGGTAATAGCTCGATATTATATCTACGAAGTTCCTCATAGGCCATTTTATGGTATTCTAGCGCCCTACCTAGACCCTGTCTAGATGAGAGGGTTATGAGACCTACGCGTGAAGGATGATGCCTCATGAAATCACCATGTTATGGGGTTATTAGTACAATATGTCTCTTTAAGGATTCGTTAGTTAGCTAATCTTCCCCTCCAAGACCTTTAGATGCCTGGAGCTTAATCCTTAATTCAAAGCGCTCGTCTGAAATAATACAGGAAGGTGGTGTCTACGTTAAGAACTGCCGTGACAGGCGGCGCTGGCTTCATAGGTAGTCATTTAGTTGACTACTTGATGAGCAAAGGGCATTATGTAAAGGTCTTCGATAATTTTAGTGCAGGGAAAATCGAGAACATAAGACAATGGATGTCTCATGAGAGATTTGAATTATATAAGGTAGACCTTAAGGATAGGAATGCCGTTTTCGAGAAGTTGAAGGATGTCGATGTGGTTTTCCACTTAGCCGCGAACCCCGAGGTAAGACTTGGATCCCAGGATCCCTATGCGATATATAGTGATAACGTTGAGGTTACATTCAATGTCCTGGAGGCCATGAGATTGAATGGTATTAAATACATAGTCTTCACATCTTCTTCCACGGTCTACGGAGAGACCAACGTCAGGCCTACCCCTGAAGATTACTCTCCTATGGAGCCCATATCGGTTTACGGTGCTAGTAAGCTAGCATGCGAAGCCCTGATAATGGGCTATGCCCATACGTTCAACATTAAAGCCCTCATATTAAGGCTAGCGAACATAGTGGGGCCCCGAGCACAACATGGGGTCATATACGATTTTATCCACAAGTTGCTTGCCGATCCCACACAACTTGAGATACTGGGCGATGGAAGTCAGAGGAAATCCTATCTCTATATAAGCGATTGCATTGAGGCCATCTACCATCTGTTCATGGAATTCACGAAAAGCAATACCCTTATTGAAGTATATAACATAGGGTCACAGGACTGGATCACAGTTAAGGAAATAGCGGACATAGTCGTGGAGGAAATGGGGCTTAAGGGTGTAAAGTACAGGTTTACCGGCGGTGTTGAGGGAGGAAGGGGATGGAGGGGGGATGTGAAGTACATGTTATTGGATGTAAGTAAAGCCCTGGAGAAGGGGTGGCGACCGAAACATACGAGCCAGGAAGCCGTTAGGCTAGCAGCTAGAGCCCTCATAAAAGAGGTGGGAAAATGCTAAAACACGAGCTCAGATGGAACCCCTTACTTAGGGAGTGGATCATAGTCGCAGGACATAGAAGAGCCCGCCCATGGAGGCCTGAAGAGAAAAAGCGGATGTGCCCTTTCTGTCCCGGAGCTCCTGAAATAGGGGATAGAGCCGATTGGGATGTAATGGTTCTGCCCAATAAATATCCAGCGCTTAGACCTGACGCCTTAGAGCCGAAATCGAGACGTGGGCTTTTTAGGACGGCGGCAGCAAAGGGCTTCTGTGAGGTCGTAATAGAGACGCCTGAACATGAGGGCGATCTATGCAATCTAAGCTTAGAACACATGAAAAAGGTAGTAGATGCCTATACCGAGGAATATAGGAAGCTAGGACATGAGGACTTCGTTAAGTACGTGATGATATTCAGGAATAAGGGTAAGGAGATAGGCGTGTCCTTAACGCATCCTCACTCCCAGATATACGCTCTTCCCTTTATACCCCCTAGGCCTAGAAGGGAGCTAGAGTCGTGCAGGGATTATCACTTAAAGGAAGGGCGCTGCCTGATATGCGACATCCTGGCACAGGAAACGCAGGAAGGCGAGAGATTGATATATGAAAATGATCACATGATAGCGTTCCTCCCTTTCTACGCGATGTGGCCTTATGAGGTGCATATCGTACCCCGTAAACACGTTCGATCGCTTATGGACCTTAAGGAGGAGGAGAAATACCATCTCGCTGATATCCTAAGAGCGGTAACCGCAATCTACAATGCTCTCTTTGACTTTGACATGCCCTATATCATGGTCTTTCACCAGGAGCCTACGGACGGTAATGATTACGGGTATTATCATATGCACATAGAGTTCTACCCGCCATATAGGGAGAGAGACAAGCTAAAGTATGCGGCAGGCATAGAATGGGGAGCTGGCACCTTTACCTACGACGGAATCCCAGAGGAAAAGGCTAGGGAGTTAAGGAGGGCTGGACATAAAGCTATAGAGAAAGGGGACTATCTGGGCTACGTACCATAAATAATATCCATAAAGAAAGGTAAGCATAAGGGATTAGGGGATAATATGCCTTCCATAGAGGCGGCACTTAAGTGGATGCGCGAGGAGATGGGTAAAGTAGCTGAGATCGCTGTTTCAGCTCCGGGTAGGTTAGACTTCCTCAATACCCATCAGGATTACAAGGGATTGCCAGTAGTCTCCGTAGGTGTTAACTTGAGGACCTATGCGCTAGGGGCTCTTAGAGAGGATGATAAGGTAACAATAGCATCACGCAATCTCAAGGAAGAAGGACGAGAATATAGAGATGAGTTCAACGTCAGCGGAATTAAATTAAAGGAGAGGGGCTGGTTTGGCAATTATCTGAGGGGGGCTGTAATAGCCCTTAAAAGGCGGGGGATCAGTATAGGGGGAATAGATGTGGCCATATGGAGCGATGTCCCGATAGGAGGGGGGCTCGGCAGTAGCGCAGCGCTAACGGTGGCGTTCATAGGCCTACTTAATGAAGCCTATGAACTTGGCCTTACGAAGAGGGATGTGGCTGAGCTAGCCTATATAGCTGAACATGATATCCTAAGTATACCGTGCGGACGTTTGGATCAGTATGGCTCTGCTTATGGCGGGATCATAAGGATAGAGGTTAAGCCTCCCTATAAGGTCGAGAGCATACCCTTCAGCTCTGGGAACTTCGTGGTATTGGATTCCGGTATAAGGCATAGTACCGCGGAGATACATCCTAGGAGACAAGCCGATATAAACGAGGGGCTAGCTGCACTCATGAATCTCCCGGACCTGCCTGGGGATCTGAGGAGTAAGCTTGGATTAAGGTATTATGAGCCCCTATGGGAGGAGATCGAGGAAGAGGAGATAGCGCCGTTCCTAGTGCATATCCCTGAGAGGCCAGCCCGTCGCATACTATATACCATTAAAGTGCATAAGTCAACCGAATTAGCACTTAGGATAATGTGCGGGAAAGAAGTGAATAAGGACGAGGTACTAGGAGTGCTTGGTGAGAGGTGGAGAGAAGACATCGAAAGAGCATATCTTGAAAAGGGTGCTAGAAGGCAGATGATGCTCATAGGGATAATAATGAATCAGCAACACGAGCTAATGCGGGATCTCTATGACTTGAGCCTCCCCGAATTGGAAAGACAACGCGATGCCGCTTTAAGAGCAGGAGCGCTAGGTGTGAAGATCTCAGGTGCAGGGCTAGGGGGCTCTCTAATAGCTTTAGTGGAGAATGAATCGATAGGTAATGAAGTCCTCAGAGCAGGAATAAGGGCTGGAGCTAAGAGGGGATGGGTTGTAAGAATAGATGACGGACTACGAAAAGAGCCCCTTTAAGGCTCAACGCGGAATCTATCCCTGGGGAATAATGAAGCTTCTCTTATGTTCTTAAGCCCTACTAGTTTCATGGTTAACCTCTCAGCCCCCAGCGCAAATCCCCCATGAGGCGGTGCTCCGTACCGGAATGCCTCGAGATAATATTTGAAGTTCTCTGGGTTAAGCCCCTTCTCTCTCATTCTTCTTATCAGCAGGTCATAGTTGTGGATCCTTTGGCCACCCGTGGATACCTCTAATCCTCTAAAGAGTAGGTCGAACGAACGGCCATAGGTCTCATCATATGGCATCGTGTAGAAGGGTCTCGAACTAAGCGGGAATAGATCCACGAAGGCGAGAGGTATCTCATGCATCTCCTGGACGTACTGGCATATGAGCTCCTCTCCTCTCTGATCCAGATCCTCGGCATGCTCGTACTCCCTCAAATTGAAATACTCAGATAGTATTTCCTTGGCCTCTGGAAACTTAAGACGAGGTATCTTGTCGAAGTCAGGGATTGTGACGTTTAGTAGTTTTATCTCACGTCTGCAGTTCTCCTCCACTGATTTAAACATAAAACGTACCAGGCCCTCCTCTAAGTCCATTAAGTCATGCTCATCGCTTATGAAACCCATTTCTAGATCGAGGCTTACGTACTCATTAAGGTGCCGTGTCGTGCTATGCTTTTCAGCACGAAAGACAGGGCCTACCTCGAAGACCCTTTCAAAGCCAGCTATCACTGCTAGCTGCTTGTAGATCTGAGGGCTTTGAGCTAGGTACGCCTTTCTTTCAAAATATTGTACTTCGAAAAGCTCAGCACCCCCCTCCGTACTCATAGCCACTATCTTCGGCGTATATATCTCTATGAAGCCCCTGGACCTGAGATACCTACGAAATGCATCTATAAGCTCAGCTTGTATCTTGAATACAGCCAAGTTCTCAGGTCTTTTAAGGTCAACTACACGGTATCGTAAACGGGTCCCTAACTCTGCGCCTACTGCGCCCGTTACATCCAGGGGTAAAACCTCGGTTGCCCTATTAAGCACCGTCAATTCATCGGCTAGTACTTCGACGGGGGAGATCTTTGACTCGCTCTCAACTACTAGGCCCGAGACCTCTACTACGTCCTCCATATTTAGCCTTCTTGCCTTTTGAAGGAGGTCCTGCCTCCCCTTTACGACTATTTGGACTAAACCTGAAGAATCTCTGAGTACTATGAAGGCGAGCTTGCCTAATACCCGCACCTTGTGTATCCAGCCATGAATCACGACCTTCCTGCCCTTAAGCCCTAAGAGATCCTTAATGAAGACCTTCTTCAAAGGCCTATCCCTCCAGAGAAATTGCGCCTAAAATGATTTAAGTACTTACATCCTTCAAGAGGTTTAAAGTTGACGCCGTTATCAGTTCTTCGACATCAGGATTCACGATACATGCTGGTAAGGAGACCTCATAGCCACCTTCTTTGAAAGCCTTACTTATGGGTATGTACCCTGCGAAGGGGCCCACGTAACCAACGATCATGCAGGTGAGAGGATAGGAGTTACGCTTGATGCTGATACCTATTTCAACAAATGGTTCTCCAGGTAGCCCGATGATCACCAGGTTACCTATTCGGAAGGCCTTTAACGTTACTTCTGCAATACCCGTAGGGAATAGGGCTCTTAACTTCCTTAACCATCTAGCTTTCGATATCTCAAGGCTTACGCTCAGCGCTTCCTTCGGTTTTACACCCTTTAGCTCGTTATAGCGAGCATATAACTTCCTAAGCTCATCATCCTCGATAGCCGGGAGATCTCTTAACCTGAGCCTTAACTCACGTTTGCTCACTTTAAGCTTGCATTCACCCATAGCTTCCGCTGAGTTTAGGAGCTTTAGGGCCTCGCCACTCATCGCGCGTCCCATTTTGATGGCATCCATAAAAGTGCCCATGGATCGTTCATATGGGCTCTCTAATCTCGTCCCTGGAGTGAAGGGATTTACGTCCCCACATGCCCCATTAAGGAATAGACATGTGTTTTTCTCCACGCTTTCGACGGTCCTTGAAACATAACCGGGATAGTCGGCGGAGATCATGAGGTTATTAGGGCCTAATACTACTGCATGACATGTGAAGTTCACCACAGAGGCTATGCTCCTCCCTCCAGCATCCTCCACCCCCATAGTGATTACTTCTTCATCTGTGATGCCATCAAGAGGTCTCCTCCTATTGATCGTCCAATTACGTACCATGCCCTTAGCGAAGCTAATCCTCGCCTTTTGCATGTTATTATAAGCGCTGATCAACGCTTGTGAGACATAAGCTGACAACAGGGATACATACTCATCCGTGAATTGATCTTCCATGCATGAATGTATGCCAAGCACGGAGGGACCTGAGTGCGTATGTACGGCAGCTAGGAGCACGGAATCCCCTGGAATACCCAATTCCCTCTGAGCAACGCGATAGACCGTTTCCGCAACCTGATAAGGCACGTATAGTAACTCCAGGGAGATAAGCGATATGAACGTCTCATCATCGCTCAATATAAGGGTTCGGGCCTTTAGGTGATCATGAACTCCCTTCGAAGGCTTATCCCTTATCCCATATCCATCTAATGGAATACCTGCTGGCGGCGTTATCCTCACGCTTGCCGAGCCAGCTGATAGGAAGTTATTGCATTTCATGAAGTAAAATGACGACGTTTCATCTATTAAGGCTGATCTGAGGAATCCGAGCTAAGTATGCCCTGTTTCAGGAGGAGGTCAAGCGTTTTTCTTATAACTCTCCTTACTAGGCGCCTCTTTTCGAGACCCCCTAGTTCCTTAGCGGCCCTACGTAAGCTACCAGCTTTAGTTAGTAACCTGAGTATTTCCCGCTCTTCCTTAGAGAGGGGGATTTCATAACGAAGCGCTATACGTGCGATATCTGCTGGCCTGAAACCATGATAAATGGCGGCTTCATCTTCGTTCTCAGCAAGCTTTACAAGGCGAAAACGTATTATGGTCACATAATCGTTCTTCTTAATCTTAGGGTACATGCTCTTGAGCTCATTTAAGAGCTCTGCCTTGCTTGAGAATCCATCCCTTATGGCGTCCTTATGCGTGAGATCCTTGACCTTTTTATATTCGACATCCTCTATTATGGCCTTCCCTATAACATGTCCTCCGCCATGTATTATGATCTCCTTATACTTCGGAATAACTATGCCCCATCGAATGGTGGTCGTCTTCTCCCTCTGGAGTATCGTCGGTATGTACTTCCCTTTAACCATCAAATGCCTACCCAGGTAAACCCTTCGCAGTCTCCCCCTTCTCGAGGGCATCAACCTCCCCTAATCCTTGAAGCCCTCTCGCTAAACGATAGCTTAGCGTAGTCCCCTATTAAGACATAGGTCGCTACGGGACATGCCCTATTACAGAGGAGGCATCGATTGCATTTAAGAGCATCGATCTGGATGTCGGGTTCGACTTTCACGGCTCCCTTAGGACACCAGATCTCGCATAGCCCACAACGAGTGCATAGGTTGGCCCTAGCTAGGAGGGTAAGGACTAAGGAAGCACTTTGACGTAGCCTATCCTCGGGTGCGCATATGCGGACTATACCATCCTTATTTACGTTAATGGCTATCTCTTTATCCTGTACGCAGATCCCATCCCTTCCCACCATAATACGTCCGCCGAGGAGCTTCAGTAGTTCCCTGGCCCTAAGTAAGCTTACACCGCCGTTTATCCTCACGATAATCTGATCTCTTTCAAGCGATTGCACTATTACGTGAATGGCAGCTCGAGGTACGTTAAACTTTGACTGATCTATCCCTTCCTTATCTAAGAAGCGCTTGAAGTCACCAGGTAATCGTCTCCACCTCCATGCCCCATATCGAACCCACTCCTGAGGTAAGGAGTGCTTTTTAGCCCACGAGGTCAGGAACTCCTCCCAAGGCGTCCATAGCTCAGGATGCACTTCCTGGACTATGGCGAATTCAGCGAGCTCACAGGCAGGACATAACCAACATCCTATCCGATCTAAGCCTTGCCAGTAAAGGGTGTTCGCCTTAAGCCCATGTTTGAAGATGTACATCCACACGTCTAGGGCGGTCCAATCGTTTAAGGGGGCTATCACTATGGCGTTGGGTATCCAGCGACTACGGGAGATAACGGGTATGGAAGCCCGACTTGCCGATTCGTATTTCCTCTGGCCTACTATGCTTAGCACACCACCCGGATAGTGGTCCTTGATGGCCTTGGCTATGGGGGCTAACTTACATACCTTACAGCACCATCGGTAATCTCTAGCCGGTGGGCCGAGCTTATGCATAGAGCTAAAGAACTTCCCGCCAGCTGATGCTATGATCACGTCTAACCCTAGGGACTCTCTTACCTTCTCGACGTTCTCTATGGTTTCGGGTAGCTCAATCCCGGTATCGTTAAATATAGCTTCGCTAAGTCCTACGCGTTCCGAACTTATGTGAGCTAACACGAGGCTGTCCTTGCCGCCGGAGAAGGAGATGAAGGCAGGCAACCTGAACTTCTCTAGGCCATCATGTATCAATAGCTCCGCCTTATATGAGAGCATCTCTAAGCGATGCTCATTAGTGCGTATGGCATCCCTTATGGTGGATGGGCGGTTTATATACCTAGGGGGGCTCGCCTTCCACGATTTAAGGACGTAAAGTCTTTGATTCCTTATAATCCTAGCCACGGCATGGTATTGGTCGTTCTTCGTGGCTACGGCTACAAACTTGCCCTTCTCATCTGGGAGTTGGGATTTAACTACATGTCCTCTATGTATGGTAAAACCGGGGGCTAATTTAGGCAAGTTTACTATGGCATAATAGCCCAGCTCCTCATATATCATCCTAGAAACGCCTTCGTAAAGGGGCTTAAATCTCCAATGACCCCCCTTGGGATCGTAGAAGCGATGACCTATCACGGAGCCCCCTACGATGATCTCATCACCGGCATCGACGTAAGGCACCTTGTTCAGTAAGATCAGCTGATCACTTGGCAGGAGTAATGAGGTTAAGGAAGCATCTCCATACTCCCTGATGATCGCCTCTTCCGTTATCCGCCTATCAACACCCATCATGAACCGGACATCGCGTGGGGGAGTAGCTCTTACCCTGATTATATTCCCCGGAGGCCGCCAACCCACTAATGGTACGTTTTTGTCCAAATCCCAGAAGATGTGAGCAGAAGGAGGGAGGCGAGGCTTCATAGCGACGTTAAAGATAGTAACTTGGAGGGATTAAAGCGTACCGTTAGGTTTGAGGCGTAACTTCACGTGCCTTATACCGCTTCACCAATCTATACGTGATCATTATGGAGAAGAAAAAGATGGGTAGCAGGGACACTATCATCATCCCCAAGAAGCGGTACTCATGCGCCTTGCTTAAGGAGTGCCTAAGAGTGCTCCTTAACCTAATGATAATATCTTGAAGTAAGTCTAAGGCTTCAGCGTACTCCCCTTTGCTGACTTTAAGGGAGGCCTTAGTTAGAATTTGAAATCCCCTTTCGCGCTCTTCGCTGCTCATATATTGCCTACAGGCATTAAGGAGCATAGCAGCTAAGTTTAACCTTTTGCTCAGAACTGAGGGATTGGGGGCCAGGATCATCGAGCTAATGTAGAGTAACAGGGCACCGAATATACTAGCGTCCTCGGATAACTCTATTCTGGGACCTGAGAGGAGAACCGGGGATCCATTATAGATATCCAGGACTATCATGGGGTAGCCCAGCATGGAGGCTATGTTGCCCTCTGCCTTTTCCGCTGCCGAAAGTTTGAAGAGGGGAAGGGCTATACCTCTGACATTCATGACCGGACCATTAGTTTCGATGACCGTTATGTTGGCTGGAAGGAGGTCAGGGGATGGTGAATTCTCAGCTACTAATATCACATTGCCTATGTAGTTGGTGATGAAAGAAATCACGTTAGGAGCTATCCCCCAGCCTTCATAGCTCGGCTCGAGACTCTCAAAGTAGAGTATCATGCTAGTGGCCGCGTAGGCTCCAGCAGATATGCCTATGTATCCCCCTCCTAAAGCTAAGAAGCGCTTTAGCGCTACCTCTCCTTCCTTACCAAAGGATTCTACGTACTTCTGCCCGCTCTCTCCCTCAGGCATTATCAGCAGGTCGTAAAGTAGGGGGAACACATCGCTTTTCAGGTCAGAGAGATCCACTATGCTCCACGCCAGGGATACGTTTCTTAGGGCTTCTGAGGAGTTCAACGCCTCCAGTAACTTCACTATCCTAGCCACGCTTGAGCGGTTAGCACCTGGTCCCCCGTAGATTGCCACGTCTAACTTTAACTTATGGCCGTCCCGTTCGTGTGTAGCGGAATAAGCCAGCCTTGAGGCCGGTATAAAGAAGATGGTAAGGACATAAGAGAAGATTAACAAGTACGGTATGACACTCCTCAATCTAATCCTCCTCTAGACTTAGCAGCCTTCCTGATAGCTTCCACGTTATATTAGGCATGGGGATTACCTGTGGGGCAGGTCTTTCATGAGGCGCTACGGGAAGTGAAAGCCTTCTTATCGAGTAGGGTAAGCCCTTTAGGAGTAGTTCATCCACGTATCTCGTATCGTACTTCCCACTTACAAAGCGTTCATCGCTCATCACGGCCATGTGGAATGGGATGTTAGTCTTCACCCCCTCGATCACGAACTCCTCTAAGGCTCGTCGCATTCTGGCTATTGCCTTAGATCGATCTCTATCCCACACTATCAACTTAGCTATAAGTGGATCATAGTACTCGCTGATCTGGGCCCCTGTGTAAACCCAGTCATCTACCCTAATACCGGGTCCACGTGGAGGTAAGTAACAGTCTATCGTACCAGGCGAGGGCAGGAATCCGTTATAGGGATCCTCAGCATATATGCGGGCTTCTATGGCGTGGCCATTTGCAGTTATATCGCTCTGATCTAACTCGAGCTCCATGCCAGCCGCTATCTTAATTTGCTCCTTAACTATATCCACTCCGACCAACATCTCTGTGACCGGATGTTCTACCTGGATCCTAGAATTAAGCTCCATAAAGAAGAAGCGCTCTTCATTCGGCACATATAGAAATTCTACGGTACCGGCATTCACGTAGCCAATAGCCTTTGCTACTCTAAGCGCAAGAGTTGTTACTAAGGCTCGTAAATCATCCCTTAAGGAGGGAGAAGGAGCTTCTTCAATCAGCTTTTGAAAGCGCCTTTGAATTGAACACTCGCGTTCGTACATGTGTATCACATTGCCTGCACTATCGGCCAGTATTTGGACCTCTATGTGTTTTGCATGAGGATAGAATTTCTCTATATAAAGGGCCTCATAGCCAAATGCCGACCGAGCAAGTTCTAGACATACACGCATTGAGTCCTTCAGTTCCTCCGCGTTATGGCATACCTTCATGCCTACTCCTCCACCGCCGAAGCGCGGCTTAATCATCACAGGATAGCCTAATTTCTCTGCCTCCTCTAAAGCCTGATCTACGTCTTTCACTTCTTTAGAACTACCAGGGATAACGGGTACGCCTTTACTCTTCAAGAATAGCTTGGCGTTCAGCTTGTCACCAGAGAACTCATGGACCCTCGCAGGAGGACCTATAAACGTTATGCCCTCTTCTTCGCATCTCCTGACGAAGCGAGGATTTTGGGATAGGAAGCCATAGCCTGGGTGTATGGCGTCTACGTCCGCCTTCTTAGCTATTTGAAGTATTTTCTCTATGTTCAGATAGCTTTTTTCAGGCGAAGGCGAGCCTAGTGAAAAGGCTTCATCAGCCATGAGCACATGAAGAGACCTCCGATCAACGTTCGAGTAAATGGCAACTGTCCGTATACCAAGCTCTTTACATGAACGTATTATCCGAACAGCGATCTCCCCTCGATTAGCTATTAGGATCTTATCGAAGAGAGACATAAGGACACTGAACCTCAATCACAAGAAGAATAGAAACGGGCTAATAAGCGTGATGGAAGAAAAAAGATTAACACAAAACATTTTACAAGGAGACTATTCCACCGGAGGACCTCTCTTGAAGGGGAAGGTCTTCATACTCCACCACCCCTGGGCTCCTCGTATCTCCAATAAGTTGCATATGTAACGCAATATTTAAACATTTCGTTCATCGTATATTATTTTATAAATGTAAAGATCCAGAAATCTTAGAAACACACTTATCAAAGAATTCAGTTAGAAGGCGTTGCCTTAGATGATGTGTATTTATCATTCACTTAATGCAGGAATATCATTTATGTAAGCGTTACAAGGATAACGAAAAATATTCTCGTTCGATACGAGATTACGCGTTATTGGGAATGGCAGCAATCATGAGACGCGATGTGCAACTCTTCAGCATTCTTATTCGAGGAGTACTAAGGGTTGATTTTGACGGACGCTTTCTGCCTCTCGTACTAAGAGCTTTTTCACGACTCCATTCATGGGGCTTCTTACCTCCACCTGTGCTTTCATGGACTCCATTACGAGAAGGACATCGCCTTTCTTTACTTCATCACCTTCTCTAACTTTTATCGAGAGCACTCTCCCGGGCATAGGGGCCCTTACTTCGCCTTTACGTACGATGGTTGGTGCTGGCAGGGTTCGCACCCTCCTTAAATTAGACGATAGGTCAGTGCTCTTAGAGAATGAGCTCGTAAGCTCTGAAAGCTTTCTCTCCATATCCTCTATCTCAACCTCAACCTCATATACTTTATCTTCTATGGTCACTCTGAACCGCCTACGTTTCATCCTTTCATCACCTCCTTAGGATCTCGAGGCGGGCTGCTAGCTTCCAAAGTGAGGTATTATGCTTACCCTCATTAACACTGGCTACGGATCTAGCCTCCTTTAATGTTGAGAAAGCCACAGCAGCTATTAACGCGATGATCCTGGGGTCTTCTTCCATATTCTCACACAGGCATTATCCCATGCTTTTTAGGTACTTTAGGCTGTAGAGCCCGCTTAGAGCTTAATAATTCTAGGAGCTTTATGAGGAGCGGACGGGTTTCATGAGGTACTATGACTTTGTCTACATAGCCTCGAGACGTAGCAAAGTAGGGGTTAGCGAACCTTTCCCTGTATTGTTTCACGAACTTCTTGATCAGCTCCTCTCTATTCTCCGCCTTTGCTAACTCCCGCTTATATATTATCTCCACGGCTCCTTCAGGGCCCATCACTGCGATTTCAGCGGTAGGCCAGGCTACTACGAAGTCAGCCCGCAAGTGCTTGCTCCCTAACGCTATGTATCCTCCCCCATATGCTTTCCTCACTATCACCGTTATCTTAGGCACTGTGGCCTGAGAATACGCATATATTATCTTAGCACCATGGCGTATCACACCGTTGTGCTCCTGGAAGGTACCAGGCAGGAAGCCAGGCACATCAACGAACGTTATGATAGGGATATTGAAGGCATCGCAGAATAGCACGAACCTCGATATCTTATCCGAGGAGTTTATATCAAGCGCGCCCGCGTAGACCTTTGGCTGATTTGCTACTATGCCAACGGGCATGCCGTTAAGCCTTGCAAAGCCCACTATGATATTGGGGGCAAAGAACTTATGCACTTCAAGGAATGAACCTCTATCGACTATATGCTCTATAATCATATACATGTCGTAAGGCTCCATGGGGTCTAAGGGAACTAGATCGTCTAATTCATAATCCATCCTCTCGGGATCGTCATCGCTTTCTACTATAGGAGGGTCCTCCATGTTATTAGAGGGCAGATAACTCAGTAGGTGCCTTATTAGGAGGAGCGCTTCTTCATCTGTTTCACTCATGAAATGCGCTACCCCGCTCATGGAAGCGTGGACCTCGGCTCCACCTAGTTCTTCGAACGAGACCTCCTCGCCAGTAGCGGCTTTAACTACCTTCGGGCCGGTTATGAACATGAAGCTCTTCTTCGTCATTATAATGAAGTCTGCCAAGGCCGGGGAATAGACAGCGCCTCCTGCACAGGGACCCATGATAGCTACTATTTGAGGGATGACCCCCGAGGCCAGTACGTTCCTATGGAATATCTCTCCATAGCCTTTAAGGGAGTCAACACCCTCTTGGATCCTAGCCCCTCCGGAATCATTAAGGCCGATGACGGGAACTCCTAGCTGCAATGCAGCATCATAGAGCTGACAAATCTTCTTAGCATGCATTTCTCCGACGCTACCACCAATCACCGTGAAGTCCTGAGCGTAGACCGCTACTACCCTTCCGTTTATCTTACCGAAGCCCGTTATGACCCCGTCCCCTAAATACCTCTTTTTGTCCATCCCGAAGTCGGTGCATCTATGCATGACGAATTCATCAAATTCTATGAAACTGCCCGGATCTAAGAGGAGTTCCATTCGTTCCCTGGCCGTGAGTTTACCCGAGGAATGTTGACGAGCAATGTAATTAGGCCCTCCACCAAGTAGGCTTTTCTGCCTAAGTTCCTCTAGCCTCTTGAAGGGATCTGAGCTCATGGCAAAACACGCTCAGCTTAGCTCTTCAACCCAGGCTTCATAGAACTTATGACCAAAATGCAGTCTTACGAGCGTAGCACCCCTTCGCAGGGCGTTAACTGCCATTTCTATGATACGCTTTACCTTATGTATTAAGCGAGCGTATGCCTCTTCCTCTCTAACAGCAAGCAAGGGGGATATCCTCTTAAAGGAGATCTTGGCTCCTAGCGGAATTCGAGAGAGCATATCTATACTATTCCTAGGGAGAAAACCAAGAAGCGGTTGCTCCTCATTCGAAGGATGAGATAATGCCACTAACCTATGTTTTTCACAGATCACTCCCCCTAAGGGGGGATCCATTTCCTCTAGATCAGAGACCGGTACCGTGCCTTTCGGCTCGAGCACCACACCCATGACCGGATCCTTATCGGCTAGGGCATAATCTTTCAACGCGTTATCCGCTTCAGAAAGGAGGACTAGCTTAAGATCAAAGTTATCTACAGTAGGTATATAGCTTGGGGGTAAGTGACGAGCGGGTACCTCTAATAGTAACTCCTCAAAGGGCATGGTGGTAAGGCGCGGCTCAATTACATCCCCTGGTGCTAAGGAGTAACGCCCAGGGTGAGGTGTTTTAGGAGGAAGAGGGATCTCACCAGCTATCGCCATATATGCTACTGATCCCTCTTCCTCCGTCGATATGGAGATCTTACTACCCTTCCTCACAGGAATGCATTCCCAAAGGTTCTTTAATGGCTTCCTGTCTAATAGGACGTAGGCTTTACCGGTAACTGAGATTATGGCGTCTTCTAGGAATTCAAGCTCTACGAAACCCTTTGTTACCTCTAGGGCTGGAGATAGCTCCGGATTGCCTACTAATATATTAGATATGGAATACGCATATGCATCGAGCGCCGCTGTACCATGCTTTAGGTCAGTTTCCTTGACTATGAAGGCATTACATTGTTTAAGAACCTTGAACATCGCTCGAACACCTAGTTCGACAGTTACTTGAGTATCTCTTTAACGATCGTCGAGTATTTAAGGCTTCATGAAGGCGCCAAGGTAGCTTGAAGAACAATTTAGCTTCAGTTGATGAATTGTTAAAGAGCAGATACCTTATAAGCGTTACCGTTTGTCCCTGCTACTTCATTCTATTTCCTAGGACTATATCGTTTTTATAGTACTGAACACTGGAGTATCGCCCAGTGTAGGCTTAGAGCAACACTCTCGTCACCTAGGCAGGCACACAAGAAAAGCAAGACAAATAAATAAAAATGTTATTGAAATAAAAAGATTAGAAATAAAAAGATACAATTTTATGCTTCAGGTCCCTCAGTACTATAGACACATAAAATAAGCCTATAATCATTATCTTATGGGTATTCAATTTGTATAGGAGCCTTAATGACCTGAGGAAGAGGCTAGATAGGCTGGAGGAGGAGATACGATCAATTAGGAGGGAGGTCGATGCGCTTAAGGATGAATTCTCATATATACGTGAGAGAATTAGCGAGCTTGAGGGGATCATAGAAAGAGGAGTTAAGGTTAGAGGGAGGAGACGGAGGTCCTATGCTTGGGTCCTAGATCTTCTGAGGGAGCATGGTTTCCTAACTCCTATCACTGAAGGCAACACGGTATCATTATTCAATGCTGAAGGGAAGAAGGTAGTCGAAATAAGGTACAGGAGATTGTTAGAGAAGGTCATAGAAAGAGCGAAGGTCATACGCGATGAGAGTGGTAGGGAATGGTTGATTGATGAGGAGCTCTATGAGAGCCTAATGAGGAAATTACCCCTCAGAAGGGAGGAGGTTTCGAGGGTTTTAAACGAGAAAGAAGAGAAACTTCTTGAGCTCTTAAATAGGGCGGGCTATGTCCTGCTTAAAGGCAGAGCTTATGTAAAGGCTACCTAAATAACCCTTAACTTCTCACCGCGAGGAGTTAATAGGATGGCCCCCGCGTCAAGATGCCTGACTAAGATTAGGCCTTCGGGATATATGTTAAATCCGAGTTTATTGACTTCGTCTAACTCACCTAATCCCAGTTTCACGTAGAGATAAGGCATATTGAACATAGGATCGAGCTTAAGGGCCTTTATAGTAGCATAGGACCATAATGCGAGGGTAGTATGAGCCTTTATGTTTACCTCGGTCACATGGGGGATCCCTGAGGCATCCTCTTTGAGATCCACACAGTAGAAGCCTGAAGGGGACGGATCTATAGCCTTAACAGCCCTGAAGGCAATATCATTTACCTTCTCATCATGAATTATTCTAGCTACAGTAGGCGTACCCGTGATCCTCGAGGGCGAGAGATGGGGAAATATATAGGCTAGACGTTCCCTGGCATAAGATGCTATTAGTTCCCCTTTATACCAGAGGCTATCCCAAGCTATATCCCTTCCTGGTAGGTATTCCTGAAGTATTAATTCTTTCGGCCTTATGATGCCCCTCTTAATCCACAGCCTAGCCCATAGTTGAAGCTCCTCGAAGCTACTCACTGGTAAGCTTAATCTACCGCCAGCTCCCTTTCTAGCTCTAATCCACCCCTTTTTCATCTCCCTTAAGAAGCACTCGATGTCCGGATCCGTATAAAGTCTGGTCTCCGGCACGGGTACGTTAGCTTCCTTTAAGCGTAGGTATGTGAGGTATTTATCTCTAGCAACCTTGATGACCTCAGAATTCGGTATCAGCATTGGAACGGGGACTTCATCCCTCCTTGCGGATAACACCTCTACTTCAACTTCAGGTTGAGGATGTATGAATTCCACTTTATGCTCCTTCACTATCCTGAGTATCAAATGCAAGAAGTCGGGATCATCATGTCTAGGGCTCTTATACCGGACGTCTACGGGTGCAAGGAGTAAATAATAATAATGATAATCTGTTCCTACGATGAACAGCCTTTCTGGGGCCATTCTAAGGGCACGTACGAAGTTTATACCACCGACACCACCAGCTCCGGTTATCAGTATGCGCCTCATCGCCTCATCGCACCAGCAAGTCCCTAATGAGCCCTAGAACTCATATAAACGTTATATGCATCAATACACCTTAGGAATTCATGCTCGTGTTCGTGAAGCCACCATAACAATTTCGAATAGAGCCTACCGCCCTTCATTCTGAAGGATTCCTGGTGAAAGAGGAGCACTATAAACTGTGAACCACTATTGATGGCCCTCTTAAGCTTCCATTCCATGAACCTCCATGCTGAGTCCTCGCCTAGATGTAATCGTCCAAAGAGATCCGCGTCCATAAGCGTTATAGGCAACTCTAGCAAGGAATCCCTTATCAGATAGGGATCGTATCTCCCAGCGGTCTCGCATCGAATGCTCGAATCATAGCGGAAGCCCAGATTAGCATAGAGGCTAAGGACCCATTCATCGCAGATCAGGTAATGGGAGCGTACGCCCATGGGTCTAAGGCCCAAGTAATCGCGGAGATAGTTCAGTTGCATGCGAATAAGGCCGTCTCCTTGGATCCTCTCCACAACAGCATGAAGGCCTATTTCCCATCCTTCATCGCTCAACGACTTCAATTCATCGAAGACTGGATCTAAGGGAAATAGGAATGCGGGAATGAAGAACGTGGACTTGGCACCCACATCGTCCTCTATATCAGCGATTCTATGGAAATTATCATACAGATTGGTCAGGCCTAAGAGGTGAGCTATAAGGTCAGTTAACCTGAAACGAGACCTTATGCGTAGTACATGGGACATGGGCTTCGATACGGAATCTGCATCGTGCGTGAGCACTATGTACGTCATGCCATAACCAAAAATAGTGTGTTTAAAGTCATTATTAGCGTTACCCAATATTCGCGGATCCTAATGAAGTAGCATGGCCTCTCCGTTCATTAACTCCTCCCTCTAAGTCGAAGCGAGCTCATCTACGTACTTGATTATCTTTACCTTGTATTCATCTTCAGAGAAGGCATGAGCCCGTCTCAGGGACAGGGAGCTATAATGGTTCCAGAGATCCTCATCGGAGAGCAACGAGTATATTTTCTCGCTTAGCTCATCGACATCCTCAAATGCGAGACCCCATCTGCCTTTCTCTATTATGTCCTCGTATGGGCCGCCACTTTTGTGAACTATAACGGCTAAGCCTGAGGCCATGGCCTGTACTACGGATATCCCGAAGTGCTCATTAACCATCGCATGCACATAGACCTTACATCTACCTAATACATCCAGGAGATCGGCGAAGGGCGCATCAGGCATCATGATGACGCGATTCTCTATACTGAGCTTCTTGGCTAGTTCCCTTAGCTCATGCATGTACCTGATAGAGCCCGTGGCCTGAGAAGAACCTATCAGATATAACTTTGATCCTTCTACCTCTTCAGCGACTTTCGAGAATGCCTTGATTATCACCTCAAAGCGCTTCTCCCTTACGAAACGCCCTACGCTTACTATGCTAGCCTCTCGGCCTTCCCGTTTCTCATTCCAAAAGGACCTTATGTCTACTGGTGGATAGACTACGTCTGCCTCAACGCCCCACACCTCTTTTATCTTCGCTTTAGTGAAATTAGAATTCGTGAGTACGATCTCTTCGCCGCTTGGCTTCCATTTCCTCAGAAGCCAGACGTAAGGTCTAGCGTAGAGGTTTAAGGGGAACCTTTTGTAACGCGGACTTTCCATGATGGCCAAGGACGTGGGATAATGGCAATAGAGGATGTACTTACCCTTTAGGGAAAATGGAATCATATCACCGTGGGTATTTATGATAAGATCGAGTTTGCCTCCTTCTAATAACCTCTTAGCGGTCAGCATCACGAGTATACGCTGATATAGTGAGAACTTGTTGACACCAGAGAGAAGCCCATGAAGTGGACGTATATGTTTACCGACCTTTAGCTCACGGCCATAAGATGTTCGTATGCTCTCTGAGACCGTTTCAAGGGAGGAGTCATTCGAGATTAACCATACGTCGATATCGGCGTCCCTTAATGCCTCAATGGTAACCATTGCTAAGAACTCACCCCCGCCCCGGGCGGTAAGTCTATGATGCACCACTCCGACTCTCATAGTTTTCATCGCCTTACTTAACGTGCTACTTCTCCTTTGGGCCCAAGAGATGTGTTCGTATTATGTTATTTATATCCTCCTGAACTACGTCAAAATCACGTTCAGTATTGAGAATTGGAGCATGTAGCCTCTTAGCCAAGTTAAAGAAGGCTTTCCGGGCCTTATAATAATACCAAAGGGGATGCTCTGCTCCACGACGTTGAAAGGATATCTTAGGATCCACATCGAAGACTATGAGTAGGTGAGGACGAGGCACCAAGCGCAGGTAGACCTTCTCCAAGGGCCTGGGCATGGGATAGCCGAGGCATTTAAAGCGTATGTAGTAATCGTAGAAGTACCTATCGGCTATGACCCACTCGCCCTTAAGCATATGAAAGAGCAGACGTAGGCCTATGTAGGCCCAATTATCAATGTATTGGGCTATGGGGCGTATTTTGGGCAGTATGCCCCGCCTTAGGTGCAGGCGGAACCCAGGGGAGTACGTCCTAACCTCATCCTCACTTACCCTAACGATCTTACGTTTAGCTAGGGAAAAGAGAGTAACTAGGGGATGCCTGAAGAAGTGATAATAAGTGACCGGGACGCCTAGGCCCTTAAGCCACAACGCAGTTTCCTTCGCATGGGTTGACTTACCGGATCCGTCTATTCCGGTGAAAACTATGAGCTTCCATCTCCGCATCCTTCGTAAGCTTTCATCGTTTAGGACGAGTGATATTATAAGGGGTATCGACGATAGAAGGATCGGAAGGACCTCAAGGATAGCAAGAGCACATATCATCACCCTTATGGTATTGGCCTTGTCCCTTGTTAGGGCGAAAAAGAGCAGAGGCAAAAACATCACTAGTAACATCATTAGAGGGACATCGAGGAATACCCTTAAGCTTATCAGAAATATGTATTCGAGCACTAGAAGTATCTTCATCTTCATGATTTCACTCTCGTCAACATGTCCTTCAACTCGTTAAACGATATTCTCACCAATTGACGGAACTCGGCATCTAATGCATAGAGAGCTAAGCAATATGTGATGAGACCTATGAGGAGATAGGGGAGGAGGAGTAATATGGCCTCTCGCGTCCTTAAGCTCCTACCCAAGGTTTCATCCGATATAAAGAAGGTCTTGACCAGAAGAATAGCTAGGACCATCAAGATGGAAGAGGAGATGTAGTTTAAGAGAGGACGAAGCATCCTTAGACCCATAATAGCGCCCTTTAATAGATGCGCTTTAACTGAGGATACTAAGAGCGAGGAGAGCGTTCGAAGGACTATCATCCACATTATAAGATGGAGAGGATTCGTCTTCACTATTAGAAGATAAGGGGCTAGGAGGGAGAGGTATAGGACAGCTCCTAGTATGTCTAGCGTAGGTATCAAGGTTAGTTTAGATTTAAGGAGGCGACGAAAGGAGGGAGATTCTAGGTCTGCACTCTCAAGGCCCCTTAGGGAAGCGCCTAGTAGGGAGGATATGGCGAAGATCGTTGAAAAGAGCATCATCAGAGGTAGTAAGGGCGAGACGCTGATATATGCTTCACCAAACACGGATAAAACCTCCCTTGACAGGACTAGAGCGCCGAATATTAACGGCATATTTAGCATTAACGTAAGCTTTAGCATGACCTCTATGCTCTTGGCCACTTCATGGATTTCCGAACTGGAGAGAACCTTGCTATAAAGGACTTCTGAAAGTCTAGTCACATATGCCGCAACACCGCCCACTGACATAAGAACCTGGATGAGGCCCAAAGTCACCTTGGGATCGAGCGCGAGGGAGTTAACCAAGAAATTGTCAAGGGTGTAGATGTAACCTGGGAGTAAACTGTAAAGCTGGACCCAGGACATCAGATACCATGCCTTCAATACCTCTTTATCAAACTTCGTGGACGACAATTCCTTTCTCAGTAATATCAAGAAGAAGGATATACGGGCGATGAATGCTATCAATACGGAGGAAAAGGCTATTAAGAGATCACATGATCTGAGCGAAAGGACTAACGCGTAAAGCAATAACACCTTTAACGTCTCGAAGAGGTATTCTCCATAACCTAGCATATGAGGGGCTATGGCTTGAAGACTGGAAGAGGTCACGTAATTCATGGTCAGTATCGGAATTGATAACATACTTACTAACATAAGAGGAGGGACATGCCTTAATTCAGGTATCACGGATGGGGATAGGATGAGGAACGCAAAAGATGAGGATACGGCTAAGAATAATCCATTTAATGTCCCTGTAATTGAGGCCGAGACTATCCCCCTAGCTCTATAGCGGGTTATCCAATCATTGAATATCCTTGAGGGGAGGAGGAAGTACACAAGAAGAGCATTGATGAGCCGCCATAACCCTACTTCTTGAGGTAGTAGGTTCCTCGTTATAAGGGTAGTGAAAACTAAGCCTGTAAAGGCGGAATAGATTCTCGCCGAGAAGTTAACGAGCCCACTGTATCTTAAGCGGATCCTAGGCCTGCTGTGCTGTCCCTTCATGAGTCCACCCGCTCAGCAGCTATTGGAATGTAGAGTAACCTCTGATGGAGACCGAAGGGGGTGCTCAAGAATATCTTTAGTCGAAGCACAAGCTTCTCCATCGGAAGGGATTGAAACCCATCGGGGATGCCCAATACTATCGTTCTCTCTGCGTAGTCGCCGGCTTTCACCTCAAGTAGGCCGTAGGAGAAGTCCTCACTAGTGCTATTAATTAGCTTTTTCCCCAAGAGGAGATCATAGATTAAGGTCTGTACGCGAAGCATTCCTTCGCCCCTATTGAGTATTCTTACACGAACGAGGACCTTATCGTCTTCAACTCTGAAGGAACTTAGTTTAACGTCCATTAAGCTTATCGAGTTGAGATCTCGTGAGTAGGCGTTATAACTCCTAACCAGCAGAGCTGATGACACCGTAAAGATACACACGAGCATAAGCCACGCGATCCTTAGTACTGTGCCAGCATTCTTGTTTAAGGAAACGAGAGATCTTAAGTACAAGCCCACGAAGGAGGATAATAATGAGAGGGGCAGAGAAAGGATTATCGAAAAGAACGTCATATTCCTCACTATATGAAACCACAGAGCTAGCTCCGCGGATAGATGGCCGAAGAACAGCTCTAGGGGGTGTTTGGCAAGGGATGTAGCCAGTACATGTGCTAATATAAATGAGCATGAGAGGGACAGTAAGCTCATTTTAGGGCTAGTCATTAAAAAAGACATTAGGGCATAGTTAAAGGACATAAGGAGTAAATACATCATGGATAGATATGGGGATGGAGGAGTCAGCGAGACCTTGAAGAAGAAGTACGCGGGTAGGAAAGAAGCTGCAGTGAGCGCTACTAGGGGCGATAGCTTTTCACGCATCCACTCGCGCATTAGCTTTGCTACCTCCTAGCCCTGAGCCTAGGGTTGAATATCTCATCAAGGGCGTAACCGAAGAGTATAAAGCTGAGGGCGAAGACAGTAAGCATTAAGCCCGGAGGCAGTATCCACCACCATATCAGCCTAGGGAAGGCACCGGCCAGTTCAGCTTTATAAAGCATCCTACCCCACGAAGGAACCCTAGGATCCCCGAGACCTAGGAAGCTAAGAGAGGCTTCTAATAGAACGGCTCCAGGAACTGAGAGAGCCAATTGAACGTATACGAGGGGTATCAGCTGGGGTATTATGTGCTTGATTATTATGTAGATATCAGAGGCCCCAACAGCCTTAGCCGCTTCCACAAAGAGGCTCTGCCTTAAGGAAAGGGTATATGACCTTACCGTACGTGCAAAGGCCATCCAGCTTAAGGAGGCTATGAGTAGTATCTGCAGATATATGTTCTTCCCGTAAAAGACGCTCAACGCAATAAGGAGAGGCAGTATAGGCATGAAGTAGAGAGTATCAGTTATGAACAACAACGTTTGATCCATTATCCCGCCTTCATACCCAGCTATAACCCCGACGACTAATCCGAGGAGTACAGAAATGGATGAGGCGAGGATGCCTACTATCATCGATATTCTAGCGCCGTAAAGTAGCTGAGAGAATAGGTCACTACCATTATTATCTGTGCCGAGTAGACCGTATCTCAAGCCTGGAATTCCGAAGACAAGATCCTTTAACGCTAAACTAATGTAACCTCCTTCAACCTCATCACGATCGATAATAGTTATATCTAATCTGAGCACGTATTCCCCTTTCTCCTTAAATATAATGGGAGCTAAGTCAGCAAATGGATCAACACCTAACCGTAATTTGAGCGTGACATCTCTCGAGTCAACTATCAAAGGGGTGGTCATAGTGACCTCGTCCCTTGCGATTTTCTTGTCCACCAGCAGATAGCGCTTCCCCTGAGTATCCTCAAGGTACACTCTTAGCTTGAGGTAAGAGGAATGAAGGTCTCGAATTGTAGCAGAGTACCTTAGTCTAAGGTAGAAGGTCTTAGGAGGAACGAAACGGTAGTCGAACTTATAGGTAAAGGAGACATGCTCCTTACCACTGAGCTCAGAGGTCTTCTCATATTCTATAAGTAAACCTTCATTGGCCCTTTCAATCGATATCTGACCTGAGTTCTCAACTAACTGCCAATCATTCGCAGTGACGTTATGGATTATGTTCGGCGGATAGTCCTTGAATTGAGGAAATATGACGAACCAATCAGGAACGGCATATCCCTCAGCTAACCTCATCTCAAAGGGATCATGAGGAGAGATATAGGGGCCTATTAAGCCTAATATGAGGTAGAAAAGGAGAAGGAGGAAGCCCGCCATGCCAACTTTATTTCGCTTCAATTGACACATGAAGTTTAAGAATGAGGCTATTATTTGGCGTTTCCTAAGCCTCTTAACGCTCATTCTAATCTCACCCGGGGATCAACAATACCTAATACCACATCAACTATGAGGAGGGATATCAGGGTTAATACTATGTAGATGAAGAGGACGCCCTGAACTATCGGAAAATCGAATTGCATTGATGCGTCGAATAGCCAGCGTCCAACGCCATACCAGGAGAATATGGTCTCAGTTATGACAGCACCGGAAACTATACCCGGCAGCGTAAGGGCTAAAATCGTCAGTATGGGACCTAATACGTTCCTAAGTACATGCTTGAACATTATGATCCTTTCGGGGACTCCCTTAGCCCTAGCTGTGATTATGTAATCCTGACCAAGTTGGGAGACCAGGAGGCTACGGATCAATAGCGCGAAACCGCCGAATCCTACTACAGTTAAAGTCGTTAAGGGAAGGGCTAGGTGATGTAGGAGATCTAGAACATACGCGACGGGATCCCTAGGCGGTGGCCTCGAGACCGTCCCAGCTATTGGAAAGAGGCCTAGATAGTAACCGAAGCAGAGGAGGAGAAGGAGGCCTACGAAGAATGCAGGAAAAGCGTTTAGGAAGAGCCCAAGGCCTACTACGGTTGCATCGACCTTGGATCCTCGCTTCATAGTAGCCACTATACCTACCGTAAGGCCTATCAATACTTGGAGGACAGTAGCCGTTCCTAGGAGGAGTACAGTATTTGGAAGCCTTTCCATAAGCTCAGCTGCTACAGGCCTCCCAGTATAGAGAGAATAACCTAGATCTCCTTTGAAAAGGGACAACACGTATCGGATGAACTGATTTGGGAATATGGGCTCGTCCAATCCAAATCTACTTCGAATAAGCTTTTGCTGCTCCTCGCTCATATGAGGATTGAGGAAGAAGAATGAGGGATCTATGCCGAGTACATAATAGGGAATTACCCTCAGTAATACGAAGCTTAATATCAAAGCGAAGAATAGGACTAGGAACCTGTCAACAGCCCTTCTAGCCAAGTACCTCCATAGGCCGGCCATTCCGTCACCTTCCCCCTTCTTAAGGTAAGCTGAGTACGGCATTTAATTTAAATCATTCCTAGGATGTAATGGGGGAATAAAAATATTGTCCTAAAACATTTTATCTTATAATTTCATGGAGCCGAGGCCTTACCCCTTGCCCCTCCGCAATACTACGTATACTGCCGCGATTATGATGACCACTACGACTATTGCCACATAAGGTAAGTAGCGCTCATAGGAGGGCCTTATCGTTATGGACGTCTCCACGCTTCTCGAAAGCTTTGCAGTTCCAACAGTACCGGAGGCAGTAACGCTGATACGACAGTCACCAGTGACCCCTTCAGCGGGCATTTCAACTGTGCAGGAACCTCCTGTGGCCGTAACTTGTTTCTCGCTAACCACGCTACCATCAGGAGCTACGAGCCTCACTACAACATTAGCATCTACGGGCTTACCAGTATAATCCTTAACGGTGATACTGAGTTTAGCGGACTCATCTGAATATATGCTTGAGGGGGCTTCTACTGATACCTCTAGCGTCTTGCCTGGGTGTCTCCTCCAGTAATTGGGGTTCCAGACCAATAGTATGTATTCGCCTGGCTTCCTATCCTTGAATATGAAAGGCCCCGTTCCTATTAAGCACGTAAGGCCTGGCACTTTCGGATGAGGTACCTTACTTGGATCCCACTTATCCCATCCACCCTGCTCATCGATGAAGGTTTTATCACCCCATATATGCTTCGGGATTATAGGCACGTTTAGGTCGTAAAGGTAGGCCCAACTGGTTCCGTTAACTACGATCTTTATCGTATACGGATCTGGAACCTCCGTCTTTATTAGGTTCTGTATGGGTACTGCGTAATACCTGCTGACCTTGTTCTCCTTTATAAACCAGAGCGTGAAGTTAACATCATATGCCGTGAACGGCTCACCGTCCTGCCATGTTACATTCTTAACTAGGTAGAACGTAACCTCCATGCCCTTATGACCTCCCTCAAGCGTCACTTCTTTGACCTCCCACCTCTCTGCTAGCCATGGAAGATCCTTGGTTACATCATCTGGATGAGCTATGAAGAGGTAATCGAATATACAGTCCATGACATCCCACTCATCGACGGTCATTGCGGTCATTGGATTAAGGGTTCTGGGATCTGAACCTAGAACATCCTTAAATCTACCGCCTAGTGGCTGGCCTACGAGGAAGACGTTTAGAGGTGTGAGCCAGCTCATACCGCCCAATGGCTTCAGAAGAACTATGCCGCTTACTTCCTTTCTAACGCCTACTCTTGCGTAAGTCATGTATAGGGGTATCCAGGGTAATTCATCTGACAGTATCTCCTGAACCTTCTTAGCCGCAGTCTTCGCTTCTTCTATATCGGTAGTCCTGTAGAAGGTCTCAAGTAGCTCATCGACCTCAGGGTTGCTATAGCCCCAGTAATTATAGGAGCCATCGGACCTGAAGAAGTCGTAAAGGTAAGTAGGATGCCTTCCTAGAGCCCATCCCAGTAGGTACATATCGTAGTCAAGCTTTATGATCTTAGCCACCATAGCCTGGAACTCCATAGGGGCCAGCTTTAGCGGGAAGTGTATCTTATCCGCGTCCTCTTTTAGCTTAACGGCTATCTTAAAGAGCCATGGGGCCTGCGATTCAGGAGGTATTAAAAGCTCAACTTCTCGGACTTCTTTACCGTCGGGGTCATACCACTTACCGGTAGCTTCATCGAACTTAAAGCCCGCATTGAGTAAAGTCTGCTTCGCCATATCGATATCATAGGCATAAGTCTTGACATCAGGATTATACCAGTCTCCATACGCCGGTGGGACGAAGGTTTCAACAGGAACGCCATAGCCTCCAAAGACCTCGCGTATTATCCACTCTCGGTCAACTAAATGGGCCATCGCCTGCCTGAATGCCTTAATGTTAAGGGGCCATCTTCGAACGTTTATCTGTATGGCGAAGATGCTATAGGTCTGATAGAACAAGAGGTCTATATTAGGATCCCCCTTGACCTGTTCGATGTCCTCAGCCCTCAGACCGGTGATATGTATCTCACCCTTCTTAAGGGCAAGGAGACGGGCGTCAGGTGACGTTATTATGGATATGAGGTATTCGTCAACTCTAGGCCCATGAACGTCCCATTCAGTAGCCAAGACGGATGGTTTCTCCTCTTGGGACATCGTCGCTGAGGGGAACAATGACAACGCTAACAGCATTAAGGACAATACTACGTAAACGTGTGCTTTCCTCATAGAATACACCCAATATAGCATTATTATTATGATAGTCTAAGAAGATCTTATAAGCTTTTAAATAAGTTGTAGGAAATCACCTAATGAGCGAAGTGCCCTATGGATGAAACCAGATATACTGTCAAATATCCCTTCGAAAGAAATGCCATCGTAACTAAAGTCATCACATTATGCTTCACCATAGTCTTCGTGTTGATGAGCACGCCTTACAGCCCTGAAATGTTATTGAGCTACTCCGTCGTGACGTCCCTCGTGTTCATCATTCACGTGAACGTTAAATGTAAGCGTTTTCGAGGGGTTCTTGACGAGCTGAGAACTAAAGGGAACCATAGGCTACAAGACTTTAAGGAGAGCCGCCCGCTTCTTATAGTCTCAAGCTATGTAGCCGCTTTCCTTATATTTCTCATAATCATAGCCCTTTCACGGTCTACGTTAATACTGGGGGGAGGACTTGGTTTTCTCTCTGGCTTTATGCTTAGCGATATTTCCTATTATTTATATATAAGGAATTGGGAGATCAGGATAGGACGCAAGATATATCTTACTGTCATAACTAGGGCTAAAGGCGAGAAGCTTTTCGTCTCAAAGGAGCTGATCCTCGCGTGAGGAGTTCAGAATACGTTACATAGGTAACTTTACCATTGAGAATCCTTAGATAATTCTAATAAACTGCATAATTATGTGACAAGCTAAGACGTGACGTTGCTATCATAGCTCCTATATCAAGAGAAAGCAGATGTATTTTTAAGTTTCTTAAGTAACTTATAATAGATGAGGATGCTTATGGAGGTGATCACGATATGGCATGGAATGATAAGCCTGAGTTTATATATAATTATAAAAATTTAGTATATAACGGATATGATCGAAGTAAGAAGAAACTATTCGAGAAGCTGATTAGATATTCGCTCCTCCTCAGGGCCTAGCGGACAAGACGTTTAAAAGCGCTCGTCCTTAAATCGTTATGAGAGATGATGGGCGCCATTAATGAATTGCTAAATTATGCTCAGAAGGCCTGGGGCAAAGAGGTAAAGCAGATAGTGGAGAGCATTAAACTTAGGGAGCCCTTTGAAATCTTGGTAGGGACTGTGCTCTCCCAGAATACGAACGATAAAAATTCTAGCATTGCTTTCATGCGACTGAAGAAACTAACAGAAATAACGCCCTTAGGTATCATCAGGGTAAAGGAAGAGGAGCTTGCTAAGGCGTTAAGAGTAGCAGGGTTATATAGGGAGAGATCAAAACGGCTTAAGGAGTTGGCCAGGATAATAGTGGAGAGGTACAATGGTGATCTGACGTGGATAAAATGCCTCCCTCTCGAAGAGGCGCGGAAGAGGCTTTTAGAACTACCAGGCGTAGGCTACAAGACGGCTGATATATTACTAGCTTTTTATGGCGGTAGGCCCGTTCTCCCCGTGGATACCCACATACGACGGATAGCCATAAGACTCGGATACGCCAGTAGTAAGGATGGCTATGAGAAGATAAGAAGAGCCCTAGAAAACGAGATAGCGCCCGAGATGAGGATATACGCACATTTGCTACTGATACGCTTTGGGAGGAATATATGTAAAGCTCGTAAGCCATTATGCGATGTATGCCCTATAACCGCTTTTTGTAAGCACTTCAATGCCCGTGCGACCTAGCTTCTAACAAGCGCTTTATCTTAGAGAGATACCTTGCTGTCTTCACGCAATCTCGGCTTACCTCAATTAACTTCCCGCCCTCGACTACGAAGTGGCGCGTATTAAGCTTATTGTTGAAGATCCTATTCACTTCTTCCACCATCATATGTAATTGTACGCAATGGGGTGATCCATCAACTGTAAGCACTATGATCTCCTTAAGGGGCATACGTGCTAACATAGACGCTAACTTGAAGCCTACCATGTTCATGTGCTCTGCTTCAAGGCATATCGAGAGTGGGACGTAGTCATCGGCAAACTTTTCTAGTACTTCTGGATGCTCATCCCTTAAACATCTACCGAATAGAAGGAGCTTACGTTTACGCCTTAGATCTCGGGGACAAGCGTTAGTATCTATGAGGCGCCTATCATATCGCCTACACAAACGTCCTCACCGTGTAAAATGGGAGATATGTCCTAATTAAAGGCAGGTTAGCTATTGGTGACCGAGGTAAAGTGAACTCACTCGCCTATGACATTGACTATGACGGTTCTAGTACGCGGATAGATGTCCGTCTCTATGAACACTATCGACTGCCATGTCCCGAGTCCAAGCCTACCGTCAATTATGGGAACTGTCTTCTCAGGTGAGAATAGAAGCGATCTCAAATGCGCATGAGCATTAGAGGGATGGGCATATGATCCTTCAGAGGGTATAAGGCGTTCTAGCGTGTTACGTATGTCCTCTATCAGGCCTTCTTCGTATTCCGTAAAGCATATAATGCCTGTCGCATGTGGTGCAAATATGTGCGCTATACCGTTCTTAATCTTTGATTTCCTTACTATGCCTTCTACACGCCCGGTTATGTCCACAACGTCTATGGGCCCTCGTGTCTTAAACGTAAAACTGTCGACGTAGAGCCTCAAGGCTTCAAACCCCCTAGAAAGGAGATGAGGAAAACCCTAATTAAGCTTTGATGCTCCCTATTTAACTATGTCTAACGGGGAAGCCTTCATTCTCATGAGAGAAGGTCTCAAGGACTAAGAATGTCTCACTAGAGACTACATCGCCTATACTGGCCAGATACCGAATGAGGAAGTGCGTGAGTTCCTCCCACTTAGTGGCCCAGACCTTGAGTATTATGTCATAGGCACCCGTGACTATGTGGGCCTCTTCGACGTAAGGTAGATCATGAGCCTTACGGGTATCTGCCAATATGCGTTGTGCCAGCGCCTCCTGATTTGACCGGCCCTCTAAGGTGGCCCCCCTGCGAACCTTGAGCATAACGAAGGCAAGGAACCTATAACCTAGTTTACTGGGATCTATTATGGCCTTATATCCCTTTATGACGCCCTCACGTTCAAGCCTTGTTATTCTTTCGCCTATCGTAGTTCTAGGGCGCTTGAGCCTCTTAGCTATGTCTGAGATGGATGCGCGCCCGTCTCTTTGGAGCTCATGTAATATCAGCTTATCGAGTTCATCCATGGATCTCCTGCCTACTAATGACATGTGAAGCTTTCAAGAACTCTTTCCTTTTCGGAGCTTATAACTGAATGAACTTTCTCGGGCGCTACCACGCTCATCACTAGTATCCTATTGGACACGTCGCAGAGCCATAGGAAGGAATCCAACACTATTTTCTTCAAGAAGCTTAAACGTGGCTTAAAGATAAGCCTACGGCCTTCGTGGCCCTTGAGGGATAATCTATGTTCCTCCGCTAGTTTATAGTAACTGTACTGCTTTAAGGCCTCCTTAAGATAGGCATCCTTAAACCACTTCTTCAGGTCCCCATTATACCGTTCCTCGAGAATCACATTAGCCATACCTTGATATGCGAAAACGTACCATACGTCTCTCTTAGATCTGAAGCTTAACCTACCATACATGGAGAGCAATCTATAGTTGTACAGCTCATATTCCTCGGGTAGTTCAAAGCGAAAAGCATATACGCTCCATGTCCACCACTTACGGCCATGGCATACAACGCTTTCCAGGAGGCTTTGAAAGATCTCGCGCATACGTTCGTACTCCTCGGTTCGGAAATGCACCTGAACTACGAAGAGCCTTCTACTATCGTTACAGTACCAAGAGGCCCCTAATAGCTCTCCACCGCCTCGGACGTGATATAGATAACCTTCATGTCCAGCCACTTCAATCTCTCTAAGGCCTAACCTGGTGAATTTTAGATTCGCCTTCTCAACTCGCTCCTTCAGCTCATTTAAGAACGAATCTAGGCTCTTCTTAACGTTGGGCTCTTTCTTAGGCGAAATATCGTCCCACCTTACTTCTAAGCGCACCATCTGTTCGTCCTCAAGCCTTATGTAAGTACGGCCCCGTCCACCGCCTTCGGCTGTCATTTCCCAGTCCTCAGGAACTCTTATTTGGAAGAGCCGCCATCCGAATTGCTTCAAATTAACCATAGAAGATCACCTCCTAACGCTTTCGAAGTCTAAACCGCCTTGACTTACGCTCTTCTTCGAATTCTTCAGGAGGAGCTATGAGACCCTTGTAAGTCCTCTCCCGGAGCATCCGCCTTATGAAGGACATCGCGAAGGATGCCCCTACGATTATGAGCCCTATAAGGACAAGACCGAGCCATAGTGGGAAGGCTTTACCATCTATAGTAAAGAAGACATCTAACCTACACTCCTTATTCAGGGTCGGTGGATCATTGTTAGAGAGGGTGACGGAGTCCGTAGTGCTAGCATCTAAGTATCGCACCCTAATTATATATGTGCCGATGGGGAGCTGTTCAAAACGCACTCCGCCGGATTTAGTCTTCACCTCACCTATCTTATTGGCGGAGAGCCATAGCTCTACATACGCTCCGTCGAGCGGCTGACCTAATACCCCCTTAACTGCTACTACAAGGTCATGAACGTTACATACTAAATTATCCTCAAAGTCGCCCCTGGGGTTCCCCTGATACGGCAAGGATACTTTAAACGAGCCCACCTTCACGTTCCTCCAGGACACATTAAGCGAGTAAACTCCTGCGGGAAGTGGACCGAGATCCAGGAAACCCGATGAACTGGTCTTTAAGTGAAGATAGCTTCCGTTGGCCATGTACATGACTACCTTCGCCCCCGCTAAAGGTGCCTTCTTGAGATCAGTTATTCTAGGCCTGAACAGGTATACTTCACAGGGTAATTCGATCCTGGCGAAGGATCCGAGCTCCTCAGGACGGAAGTACTTCTCCCCTACCAATATGCCCTGCCAATAAACCTCAGCCTTATAAAGAGCCTTAGGCAGTTTATAGAGGGTTATCTTCCCTCTGGAATCGCATCTGTCCTCCAATAACAGCGTGGTGGTACCTCCTTTCAGTACGTAGAGACGTATTAATGCGTTTCTCAGGGGCACTGAATTGGCGCCTAAGGCATATGCTTTAAGCATGACATTGTATATCGGAAGAGATACGGTATACGTCTTCGGCCCGGATATCTCGAACGAGTAAGCACTCCTTATGCCCCGCCACTCGCTATATATGGTATACGTCCCGTCGATTATACTGGAGATCCTGACCTCTCCGTTTTCATCAGTCCGTATATCGATTTCCTTATTGACATGCGGAAGAATCAGCTTGAAATCCGTATCGTTTAAAGGGTATCCGAGGGTATCCGTGAGGCGTAGCACGACATCATAGACTTTACACATGACCTTTATGGGCTCCGTATACGTATCGGAGGTTAGCCAGAACGTGTCCTCATAAAGCGTAATCAAGCCCCACCATGAAACCTTAATCGCGTACTTACCCTTAGGCATGCCACTCAGGTCTATGGTAGGGCTATTGAACGTGAGCGACGTCCCATTGGGATGCGTTATCTGTACCTCTATCCCCTTTAGGAAAACATCACCTAAGGACCATTGAGCTGGTAGCGGTTTATAGGCCATGTCATAGATCCTTATCGTAAGGGGGAATACGTGACATTTAAGGGTGAGCACCGATGGTACGTTACCCCTTATGAATAAACGGCTTTCAGTGTAGACATCTACTCCCTGCCACTCGACCTTGATGTCAAAGGTATTATCCTGTCCTTCTTCCACGCTAAGCGGTATATTTACCTTCAGTGAGCCGCTCTTGTTAGCAGTACCTGAGAAGTGGAAACCATTCCTCCCCGTTATGCTGAGCTTAGCGGATAGAGGCCTGCCCTCATAGTCAGTTACGTTGAACACCACTGGATAGACTGAAACTTCATGTTTCTTCGCAATTTCCATGAGGCTACTGTCTTTAAGGTAATATACCAATACACCTTCATAATAGACCTTCAGGCTAGGGTTGCTGACCTTAAGCGACCCAACGTCTATCTCGACTTCACCATTTGCATCGGTAGTATCATGCCCTATTAATTCGCCTGTTCCATTATAGAGGTACACCTCGGCGTCCTTAAGGGGATCACCTTCAGTATTGCATATCTTTATGTTTATGATGAAAATAGTCCCATACGCGCCTTGGAATAATTGAAGTACGGAGGACAAGCATAATGCGAGGATTAATATCGTAAGGATGCATGATGCCTTAGAGGGCAGCATAAGGATATACCTCGCTATATTAAGGGTGGAACAGAGTTAAAATTTTACCGGGATTAGCGTAACCCTTAAAAGGATGTAGGAGGAGAGGAGAAAGGGTGTCCTCCTATGCCGATTACAGATCCCGAAAAGCTTCAGATAGCTATAAAACATAACTTCAACGTGAAGATTTGCAGGAGATGTGGTGCTCGAAATCCCATTAGCGCAGAGAAGTGTAGGAGATGTAGGAGCAAGGATCTAAGACCGAAAAGGTATAGGAGATAGAGCACATTAGAGCCAGATGATCTCCGAAACGGAGAGGGCTATCTCAAGAGGTAGCGAACGCGGGTCATCGTTTAACTTGATGCCCACCAGACCTCTTATCAGCTCGGGTAATAGGGAATTCCTGACTAAGTAGCCTTTTCCTAGGCCGGGGCAATGTTCCTCGGCCTCAGGGTTTACACCTACTATGAACGTGGATTGCGCCTCTTCCTCTTCCAAGGCTTGAAGGGGGAATACCTTACAGTTCCACGGGAAGAAATCGTAGTCCTTCTTTAAAATGCAGATACCCTCCCTATAGAAAGGGCATATGTGTTCCGGTTCCTTGAAGCTCATGAAGTAGAGCCCATCTTCTTTATGGAAGAACTTCCCATCCCTTGCGAATGAAGATAAGAATTCGATATCGCTTCGATAGAGCTCTAATCGTACTCCTGCCCCATACCCCCTACAGCATCTACCGCACTGAAGGCATTTGAAGGATAAGTTTCTCTTGAACGTGATTATGAAAGTAAATCTCAATTGGTTCTCCTCTATAGCTCCTTCACGCTGACGCCTATTATCTCTCTCTTGTAAGGATATATGCCGTCTAGAACTCCAGGACCTCCACCTCGTCCATGAGGGCACTTCTTCTCCTTACCCCTAAGCCGGGCTGCATTGCTTATATTAGCTGCCGTTTGCCCTACTGCAATTACGTCTATGCCCTCAACTATGACGTCGTCCCCCTTTACCATGACCTTCGTATCTTTACCCACTATCTTCGCTATCCGCTTGTCCCTTCCCCCTAGGAAGTTCTCTATCACGACCTTATTGCCTTCCACCTTAATGCTCATCGGGAAGTGAGCGTATACTATCTTAAGGTAGTAGCGGAAGCCATACTTGACGCCGAGCATCATGTTCTTTATGTGAGCAGCTATGGTCCTCACGACGGCATACTCCTTCTTTCTCGCCATAAAGGTCTCGACTACGACTTTATCGCCCTCAAGCCTTATATTGACAGGAGCGAAGCCGAAATCCTTTTCCAGAACTCCCTTAGGCCCTTCCACGTGGACCTTACTCCCCTCTACGGTCACTTTTACACCTTCTATGATCTCGACTTCCTCCTTATGATACAATACCTTCAACGTAATCCCCTGCAACCTTAGGGTTCAGGTCCTTTATAAAAACTTAACGGAACATTACATCTGCTACGTTCTATTTGCCATTTTGATGGACAATACGGAATTGCTCACACGCCTTCCTTGGCATCCGTTAGGTAAGTCTTACATACGCCGAAGAGCCAACAATCCTCACAACGCATATGACGAGGTGTACAGTAGACCTCACCAACATACCTCAGTACATACAGCTTAGAGGGATCTTCGGGGAACATCCCCCTGGCTATGCTCTGTATAAGGTTATACATCTGTCCTCCATATAGCGTAGCTGGCCTCCTGCCCCGAATTAACCCAACTCTTCTCGCTACCCTGAGGAATGTAGGATCCACTGGACAGTGCATGTCCTCTAGAGAGACGTCCTCCCATATGCCTAAGACTTTAACTAACAAGAACAGATAGTTATTAGCCAAACGCTGGTTAGACAGAGGGAATGTCATTAGCGCTAGTCTAGCTAGTGAAAGGGGATCCAAGCCAAGTTTAACGGAGACGAAAAGCTTTCCAAAGAGATGAGCCTTCCTAAAGTAGCCCTCCTCATCTAATAGTAGGACTAGCTTATCCAGAGCGTATGAAGAGATGTATCTGGCGAAGATCTTTAGGCTGGAGGAAATGGGTAGGGATAGGAGGAAGGACGCATAGAGCCTTATTGAGTCAACCAGGGAGAGCCTATTCGCATCGCTTAATCTCACTAACTTCTCAGTGTCCTCTATGGCGGTCTCTAGGTACTCCTCATTAGTGAAGAGGTCTATGTCCCTATCCATGTCGCCTACGTGGCTCACAAAGAGCCAGTACTCCTTCACCATGGAGTCCAATGTATTTAGCTTCCACGCCCATCTTCGGGAATCTAATAGGCTCATGATGAACGTCCCAAGAAGTAGGCTCTTCATCTGGCGCCTCTTCGAGAGGCCGACCTTAGCTAGTAGATCAGCGAAAAAGCCATATGCCTCCTCTTCATGGTCTAAGATCAATAGCTTAAGGGGATCCTCCTTAGCCCTCATATATGTTCCTCCTACTCGGGCAGGCTTCATATAACGGACATCGGATATACCCGCTCCTAGTAAGCTTAAAGCACCTAGTATTGCTCCTACACCACCTACGGGCCACGAGGGACAGCAAATGTAGCTTATAGGGTGCTGAGTTAAATAGTTCAAGGGCTATGCCATGTACTTCGACCCTAACTAAGTTATAGTCCTTTAAGGCTATGCTTATAGGTGTGCTGATAAGGCCTAACTTGCGAAGCACCAATAGGAGATCGTTATCGGCTGGGGGTAAAACCTGCTTTATGAAATGCTTAGGGATGGGGAACAGGTTCAGTAGATGTATGGCGTACACGTAGTAATCGGCAGCCTTTATAGTAAGGTAAGGGAACAATATAAGGGAACGCTTAATCACCTCTATGGGATCATCTTCCCAGGCCTTTTCCTTAACCAGCCTGAGGAGTACGCCTATATTCCTGTACCTAGTGCTGTAAGGGGATACTTCCTCCAACGCGAATTTAGCTAATGATTCCGCATGCTCCTCAAGCAGGTGGAACTCGTAGTTTCTCAGGTATTTGACAAACAGCCTTATAGGCAGTTCCTCATCCGGGACTTTCTCTTCTCGATTCTTAATTGACTCCTCATAAGCCCATATAAACGTCCTAAGCAGGGCACATTTAGTAGCACCCTCAATACCCTCAAGCCTATGGCGGGTACCACAGAGACTTAGCTCTTCCTTAAGCTCCTCTTCCCAAGGACGTTGGTTCCTCTTGATCACCTCCATTATCTTGAGCTTAACGCGGGCGATGGTCCTTACGCTTTCCTCTAAGAGGCGTAAACCACCTACCTTGGTCAATAACAACAGGTTAGATATCGTTAAACGCGGGTTTGACTCCAGGATCCCCCAACTACCATTAGGCTTCTGCATATCGAGTAGCAGATAGACGCTGCGACTTAGCTCCTCATCGCTTATGGCGTGGTATACAAGCAATGCCTCCAGTACTTCAGCAAGGGCCCATGGTTGGTCAACTCTCTGCATTTTCAAACTAGCTATCAGCCAATCCTTTATCAATGATATAGCACGCTTACGCCTATCCTCCTTCATCGAAGGGCCTAGTATTCGTAAGGCCCTAGCTGTGACCTCTATGTCCCACATATCCTCCTTGAGGAACGTACCCCGCCAATATCCCTGAGGTTCTTGAAAGGATAGCAACGCCTTGCTAGCATTGGCTAGGATTTCGTCATCAAGACCTAAGTTCTTAAGCCCCTCGATTATGGCCAGCGTAATCCTGAAAGCTATCCCTCTATCATTAACGAGCCTGTAGTAATCTAATTTGACGTCATAATCCATCCATAAGCCATTATCGAGTTGAGCTTCCCTTAAGAAGTTAATGCAATGTATCATTATCCGCTTAGCGGGCTTATAACCGCGTGCTAGCGATAACGTCCTGAATACATCGGCGGTCAAGAGGATTCTGCCATACCCGCTTTGATAGAAGGATCCATCCTTATCCTGACGCTCCTCTATGACGCGAGTGACTATATCAGCTAGTTCAGATACTCCTGAGAGAGCGTAGAGTAATAATCTATAGTGCAGGAGCCCCATGGAGAGTAGATAGCGCACGGCCCGCGATATCGACCTAGCTATAGCGATACGGCCTAGCTCCATTAGAGGTCAGCTCACTAGAATATATAGTTAGCCTTCTACGCCTATAAATCGATCAGTTATGTGAGGAGGCATGAGGTGGCCCCGGAATGAAAATCTTAATCATACATGAGGGCAATAGGCCAGATCACCCTACGTACATGCTAATGAGAGCAGCTAAATCCATGGGGCACGAGCCGTTCTATGTGCGCATGAGTAGGATAGACCTCGAGATAGGTAATAAGATAACGATGCGCGTACAGGGTGACACTACCCTAACGGCATTTAAAGCTGGGCTCATAAGATCTTTTGGCTTTCTCTTAAGCTTAGCACAGTTCCTCCGCAGGATTGCCCTTTTGACCGCTCTTGAAAGGATCATGCCCCTCATGAACCCCCCAAGTGCCCTCCTATCCTCCAGGAATAAGCTGCTAACTACACTGATGCTTAAAGAGGCAGGAATAAAGGTTCCCTATACGTTCTCCACGGAATCCCTGAGGTCAGCCTATAAAGTAGCCGATACGTTAGGTAGTTCAGTGGTCAAACCCATAATCGGATCGAGGGGATATGGTGTAGCATTATCGCCTAATCCTGATACAGCGTTCATAATGCTTAAGGCCTTACTCTCCAACAAGGAGCCGCCGCTTATCCAGGAATACTTAGGCGGAACGGGCTATGACATAAGGATAATAATCGTCGGAGACAGGGTACTAGGAGCTATGAAACGCGTAGCTAGTAAAAGCTGGAAGACCAATATAGCACAGGGGGGCAAAGGTGAGCCCTATGAAGTAGACGGCGAGCTTGAAGACCTAGCCCTTAGAGCCACTAAAGCACTCGGCTTGTGGTATGCTGGTGTCGACGTGATTATTAAGGGAGGTGAGTATTATGTGCTCGAGGTTAACGGATCGCCTGATTGGAGGGAGTTCACGAGGGTGACCGGAATAGATCCCTCTTACGAGATCGTGGATTATCTAGTTAAGGTCGCTGATGATTACGGGTAGCCCATCTTAAGATCCACATCCTTATAAGGGATACGGGTTCTGAGAGGCGTCTAGCTAGGAAGCGTCTGGCTAGGAACTCCCATTTCCTCCTAGGGGGGTTTGGGCTTAAGCACTTAATCCTGAGCAGTAGATCGCATAAACCATCACGTTCCCTACATGTTATCGTTCCCTTAGCCCTTACGGGTCCCTCACCATATTGTACGATTAGGAACGAGAGGGATGGAGAGGGAATGCTCCTTAACGATAGATCAGTAAATGAGATATACTGGCTCCTATAGGAGGACATGTTGTGCCTGAGGAATCCTAATAGATCATTTACCATGGAGGTGGGGATCGTTATTGGAAGCCTGAGCTCGTATTCGCCCTTCGCTGAATCGTAGGAATCGAAACGCCATTTCCTCCTTAGAGAGGGCGTTGTAATGCGGGATGCCCTTAGAGCGGGGATCAATGCCGCTAATGCCGAAAATGCACCGCAGAGCGATATCAGCAGAGGAGGCCAATACCAGGAATACTTAGCGGAGAGAGCTAGTCCCGTCCCCCAAAGGGGAAGGAACCCGTAGATCGTTAGGCCTATTACGTAGCCTGAGAAGCCCCCTGTGAGGCCTAATAAGAGATATTCGACCATGAAGAGCGCGGTTAGTTGAGAGGGGTTCATACCAACAGCTAATAGTACCTTAGCTTCATGCCTCCTTTCGTAGACGGTGTTCAGGGCGGAAGAGAATACGAGTAGAAATGCGAGCGCTAAGATGGGTACTAGGAACTCCACACCGAATATATCAGCCGTAAGGGTCATGAACACCAGAAATGAACTACCCCCCTTAGAGTACAGGGTCGGGGAATTCAGGTTTAATGCCAGAAACATAGCCGTCTTCTCAGGGTCGGAGGAGAAGGCGAAAATACGGGTTATGGAGGTATATGGCAAGGTCAAGGCTTTCTTCCAGTTCAGCAATACTATTTCGTCGGGAAGGCAATATGCCAGCGCGTAAATGGGCCTTCCTCCTGGCCCCTTCTCGATGACTATCCTCATCGGCGTTATTCGCGAGCGGTCAATATCGTGTAGGTTATAGATGGCTTTGTCACGTATTATGGCGACTACTTCATATTCCTCATCATAAAGTACAACTCGTGACCTCAGGTCCAGCCCTAGGCTTTCAGCTAATGACTCGCTAATGGCTATGCCTCTTCCGTTAAGTCCTGAGAGATCGCCCTTAAGTAGGCCTCCTCTAAGCTGGTTAACGAGGGGATCGTTAATCGGATCGAAACCTATTAGACCGTAAAGGGGCAGTGATTCATCCCTGAGGGGGGAACGTACGAAGGTCAGGGGCATAAGGGCGGGTAAAGAGACTACTAGAGGAGACAACCTCCTGGCACCAAGATCTTTAAGCATGGAGAGGAAGGATGGATCTAGTTCCCTCAGGGGGGCCTTCTTGATCTTAAGACCTAAGGCTTCAATGAGGTATTGCTTGAATATACCTGAGGGAGTCGTCCCCCTGACGAAAAAGGAGCCAGATGGCAAGGAGATGCCCGTTTTATGCGTATATAATGCTTGTTTGAAGGATATCGAAGTGAACACAGTTAATGATACAGCCAGGAGAGTTATGGACAATACCGTCAACATATGACGCGAGAACCTGCTCCTTAGATCACCCTTCATCAGCCGTAGATAAATGTAAGGCTTACAGAGCAGCCAGAGAAAACAGGGAGATAATATTGCTGGTATCAGAAAAAGCGCATCCACTGTAACTATAAATAGCCTCAGGGGAGGGAGGACGGCAAAGAAGAGGAGGAGAAGAACATATGAGGTGGAGGTGGATGCTAAATACCTCAGTAATCGATGCTCCACGAATATCGACACTACCATAGCGGAGATTAAGGATGTAATCATGCTTATTATGAGCAGAAGTACCCTGGCCTCACGTAGAAGCCTTGAGATGCTACTCATTACATAGATTACATCCATGTAGGCCTTGCGTATGCTAATAAGGGCATCTGGATAGGCGGATAGACCACTGAGCTCTGATGCCTCTTTAAGGTAACGAGAGGCCTTGTTAAGTAGGGCTATTTCCTCGCCTAGATAGAGGCCGGATTCATAGAGCTTGTTAAGGATGTTCCTAATGTGAAGTACTATATCCTCATAGATCACGAGGTAATTACGTATCACTATGTCCTCTAGCCTGAGGTGAAGGGACTCCATTCTCTTAACTTTAAGAGAACCATTTGTGGGGAACGTTATCGTGCTAATCCCCCTAGCTAGCGCCCGCATGGCAATTACGTCCTCTAGCACCTCGTTTACCGGTATATCCGATAATTCGCTTAGATAAGGGAGCTGTTCGCCTTCCAGATATGCCCTTAGGCAGATGCTAAAGGGTACGTTAGCTGGCACTAACGCTTCATTAGCGGGAAGACCTAGTATAGAAGAGGCCTCTGAGAAGGCGCCGAAATTCAGTAGGGTATACTTAGGAAGGACCCCTTGTGGCATAACGTGTATCGTAAAGTACCTAACCACTATGGCAGGCTCAACAAGTACTAAGCTACCGTTGAGCATAAGATTACCGCAAGGCACTAGGTACACGATTATCGGGCTGAAGCTCCCGTTTAACCTCACTTTAGCTGGCATATAGTCGTAACCATTCACGTCAGCATGGTATATGAGGAGCGTAGCAGGAAACCTACTGACATTCAATGAGAACATGCCCCTTCTATCGCTGAAGATGGTGATGTTCTCATTAAGTAGGAGGATGCGCGCGTGACTTATTGGTTCATTAGTGAAGAAGTCCCGTATTTCGCCCCTGATCACATGTAGGTCGGGATTATAAGTTGATACGATCAAGACTTGTGCCAATAGGAGGAGTACGTTAAGAGCCTTCATTTCCGATCCTCTTGAACTTACCTATGAGCGAGATTATGAGTAGGAAGATAAGGAGTAAGGGAAGGACGACTATCAATAGGATGCGACCGATTCTTAAGACTTCAGCGGGTAAGAGGAAGCTCCCCGACCTCACAGGCTGTATGTTAATCGATGAGGAAAACCATACATCGTCCTTAAGACGAGTCCACTCTTCTGACCCTAAGAGGAAGCCCTCATCGTCGGGTATCATAGGCGATACTATGTCGTTAACCCCATCCTCTATATAGAAGGCTATATAGTTTTCCGGTACCATTCCAAGCTCAAGGTTAATCGACGTCTCGTTAAGAAATGTAGTTTCCAGAGGCATCCACGCCCTTTCTCCAGGAAGCCAGACCTCTACCCATGCATGACCCGAAAATACAGGTTTCCCCGCCACATAGCCTAAGAGAACCCATCCCCAGACCCTTCTAGCTGGAATGCCCAGCGAACGAGCAATTGTTATGAATACATCGGCGTATTCGGAGCAGTCACCTCGAAAGTCTCGCAAGACATTAGAAGCACCTCTTCTATACCTTAGTTGTGTGTACTTCATGTGCTTCTGGATATATCTTCTAAGGCTATCTAGTACCTCTCCTAATGTCATGTTAAGTGATAAAAGGACGTTGAACGCATCAATGACCCTTACTACGACGGGATCCGTGTAATTCCACCATTTAGTCGGTAATGTAAAGCGTGAGAGGGAGGTGGCATGTAGTGAATCTAAGTAAGATGCAAACGATAAGGAGAGAGACGGAAAATGAGCCGCGCCCTTAATACGCAACCTACAGATTACCTTAATACACGCCTGCTTGAAACGTGCTATGACAAGCCTAAAGCGTAAGAAGGTATTAGGGCCACAGGTTATCAGCTGAAAGGAAGGAGGGTCGGATTTTATGATGCGAGATTCCTGCCATGAGGTATTTGGTGGCACGGGTACTTCAATAAACTTGACAATTGAGTCTCTATCCCCCCTATATTCGAGGAAGAGTACTTCGCGAAGCTCATAGCTAACCTCGCTAGTCGAGGAAAAGCAGGGATATCTTATCATAAGCGAAAGTAGCATGAGGAGCTCTATTAAAGCGAGAAGCTCACTCATCTGATCCCACTACCAGCCTCTCGATAAATAAATTCCTGGTTGTATTATTTAATCTTGTTCCAATAATACAAATAGATATTGCATAATGTAAAATTATACGAAGACCTTTATCATCATGCAGGCGAAGCTAGCAGGATAGCTCAGCACAATAACTATTTAAGCGTCTACATGTGGTGAGTAAAGGAAATGTGAGGTGTGGCATGTATGACGATAGAGGACCCACAACTACCCAGGTACTTCTTCGTAACGGGAGGCAAAGCCCTAAGCCCTATATCATCGCTTAATGCCTTTGATGAAGCCCTCCTTAAAGCCGGAATAGCGCAATGTAATTTAGTTCCTGTCTCATCTATCCTACCATCACAAGCAATTGAGGTTGAGTACGTACGCCTGACGCCAGGCGTTATAGCTTTTACTATAATGGCTAGGATAGAGGGAGGAGAGGGAGAGACGCTTAGTGCAGGAGTTGCATGGGCTTTTGGCACTGATAATGAAGGGACTAGGTACGGGCTCGTCGTTGAAGCTTACGGTCATAAGGGCGAGGAAGAATTAAGGGAGAGTTTACATCAGAAATTGACGCGGATGGCAGAGGTTAGGAGCATGAGGCTTGAGAAAGTTAAGTACAGGATCGAATACATAGAATCCGTTCCAGCTGGGATGTACGGTTCGGCGCTAGCGGCGGTTATCTTCGTACCTAGAGTAGACTATGATAAAGTTGAGCTAAGGCACGAGAAGCGCTAAAATGGCCATTTCGGTATAAAGCCTGTTTTCCGCCTGATCCCACACCACCGAATGGAGGGGGTCATCTATTACCTCAGGCGCCACCTCCTCTCCTCTATGTGCGGGAAGGCAGTGCATGAATATGAAATCGGGCTTCGCTAGTTTGGTGAGCCCCTTAGTGACCTGCCATCCTTTAAAGTCCCTAAGCCGCTTCTCTTTTTCGGCCTCCCTACCCATCGAGATGAATACATCGGTATATATAACGTCTGCATCTTTAATGGCCTCTGAAGGTGAATCATGCAGCTCTATCTTAGAGCCAGATCGATGCGCGTTCTCCATGGCGTCATTTATTATGTCAGGATCTGGCTCATAACCCCTAGGGGTGGCTATTGATATGTTGATACCCATCTTGGAGCAGGCTATCAAAAGCGAGTGACAGACGTTATTGTACCCGTCGCCTACATAGGCTACCTTCACCCCCTTAATAACACCCTTTTTCTCAAGGATTGTCATTAGATCGGCTAGCGCCTGACAGGGATGGTATAGGTTGGTGAGAGCGTTGATCACAGGGACTTCGGAATAAGAGGCGAGTTCTAGTAGTTGATCATGCTTTAAGAGCCGAGCCACTATGGCATCTACATACCTAGAGAGGACACGAGCGGTATCACTGATATCCTCTCCCCTTGATAATTGTAGCTCTCTAGGCCTCATGTATATGGGCAATGCCCCTAATCTGAAAGCTGCTACCTCAAAGCTTACCCTAGTTCTAGTAGAAGGAAGAGCGAAGAGCATGGCTATGCTTTTATCCTTAAGGGCTTTTGGCACAGCATTGCTCTTAGAGAGAAGTTTGTACTCCCTCGCTAAATCTATTAAGAGCTTTATTTCATCCCGGGTAAAATCCTGTAACGTTATCAGGTCTCTTCCCTTCAAGCTCATCCATCACACCGACCTGAGGATGCTCAGGGAGATATTATCAGAGGGGCCCTGCCTAGTGAGTTCTTAACGGCCTCAGAGAGCCACTCTACGAAAGGTGAGGGCACTAAGCCTATTGCTATACACAATAGGGTTAGACATAAGATCGGGAACAACGCCGAGGAGGGAAGAGCTCGAGCAGTCATTTCGACCTTAGGCTTCCTAAACATCACCTGTAAAACTCGAAGGTAATAAGCAACAGATATGGCACTGTTTATTATGGCTACGATGGCAAGCCAGGCAAGACCAGAACCAAAAGCGGCGGCTATTAAGATGAACTTACTGATGAACCCGTTAAGACCTGGGATCCCCGCTAGCGAGAGGAGGCCTATGCTCGTGGCAAAGGCTAATTCATGTGATACCCTGCCGAACCCCTCCAACTTGTCAAGGGATACACTTTCATATCCCCTCCTTAGCTCACCCGTACAGAAGAAGACCAGTGGCTTCATTAATGCATGATTGAGAGCATGGAAGAGCGCACCTAATATGCCGTAGGGAGTACCCACTGCTATGCCTACAAGGATATAGCCAATATGACTTATGCTCGAATAAGCGAATAGCCTCTTTAAATTCTTTTGGAGTAAGGCCGTGATGTTACCTAACGTCATCGTGATAGCAGCTAGAAATGATATAAAGACATCGAGACCGGGTAGCGGGAAGATCAAGAAGTAAATGCGTAGTAAGGCGTATATCCCGGCCTTAGATGCTATTCCTGAAAGGAAGGCCGTTATAGGGTCTATTGTCTCCTGGTAGACGTCTGGAGCCCATGTGTGGAACGGAACTACAGCTGCTTTAAAGCCGAACGCAACCGTGAAGAATATGACCGCTAGATAGACCATGCTGAGATCCCCCTCATAGCTTAATGCTCTTTGTACGCCAATGAAGTCCAGATGACCCGTAGAGCCATAGGTCAGGGATATGGCGTATATTATGAAAGCAGAGGAGGTAGCGCTCATTATGAGGTATTTAGTGCCAGCCTCAAGGCTGAGGGGTTCGGATCTCCTCAGGAAGATCAGTGCATATAACGTAATGCTCATTAACTCCCATGATGCGAAAAGGGATATCAAGTCCCCAACCGTGAACAGGAGGAATAGCGAGGCCATTACTAGGTTAAGGAGGGAATAGTAAAGCTCCGGAGCGTCATCCTCCTTGAGTATATGCATGGAGTATAGGGCCACTAGTATGCCTAAGCCCAACGCTAGGCATATGAAGAACACGGATATGTAATCCACGTAGAGTGATGAGAGGAACGTAGTCCTGAGAAACGACGTTACTAGAACTGGTCTTCGCGAAATCCAGAGAAGGCCATGAGGCATGATGACTAAGAGTAATGAGATGATATGCGAGGCTACGGTTATAACTAGCGATAGGTTAAGTATTCTCTTGTATTCACGTAGGGCCTTCGTGAAGGGCGATAATATGGAAGCAGCCAGTAAGGGTATTAGAGGGGCATAATAGGGTAGCAACTCCATCTCATCACCACCTCAGGCGCCTTAACTTGCTTGTATCAAGGGAGCCGTAAACGCGATATAGGTTCAGCATGACAGCTAACATTACAGCTAACGCACAGGCCTCAATAGCTATTAGGACTATTACTGAGGCCTCTCCGATAGGATCCACGAAGCCTGAACTGAGGGCGAACGCTATAATGTTAAGGTTAGCACTATGGAACATTATCTCTAACGCCATCACCATACGGAGCATTTCCTTACGTCCGATAAGCCCGTATAGCCCTATCACCAAGAGGATGACCGATGTTGTTAGGAAGAGGGTGAGTAGCATTACTCAATCACCTCAAGATGCGTTCTCTAACCAAGATTAATATGGAGAGAATTGTCGCCAGGACTATCAGGCCCTGTATCATTATTGGAAGCCAGAAGAACCTCCACATGATGTAGGGTACTGGAGCATGAGAGGAGGCCTCAACTTTCACGCTACACGAGGTTAAGAAGTATAAGAGAGATAGCGCTAGGAGGGCTAAGAGACATGCAAGGAGCACGTTCCTCAAGCGCGCTCACCTCTTAAGCATGTATACCGCAACTAACATGAGCACCGTCATGGCACCTGAATAAACCGAGAGCTCAAAGACCGCCACGTAATTAGCTCCCATGACGAAGTATAGTAGCCCTATTGATATCGTGAAGCATAAGAGCGATAATATTGCGTGAAACGAATCACGCAACTTTAAGCTGAGAAAGGCAGAGATCATAGCTATGACACATAGCACGAGTTCCACGATGCCTATCATAGGCCTTCCTCATTCACGTTTCTTAATTTAAATCCGGACATCTAATATGCTAATTTAAGCTTAGTTTTAACCTTTACTAAGCTCTCGACCTCCCTTATTACCCTTCTTAACGAAGGGAGGGGCAACTACAGACCCTTCCTTATCATAGCTTGCAAGCTCATATTCGTGGGTAAAGCTTATGACCTTACGAGGACAGACAAGCGCACATTGCCCACAGAAGATGCACTTATACAGATGAACCAGGGGCCTTCTACTACGTATGTCCTTCTTGCCTGGGGGATTTACCATGGTTATAGCTAAGGCAGGACAGACCCTTGCACAGAGCCCGCAACCTATACAGTTATCATAATCTATAGTTATCCTTCCCCTGAAGCGTTCAGGAAGTTCCTTCCTCTCCTGAGGATACTTTAGGGTAACTGGGCGGCTTATTATATTCCTCAACACCTCTTTGATCACGGACATGTTAACCACCCCACTTTTATAACGGCATGAAGAGGGCTAAGGCTACTTGGAGGAAGGATAGAGGAACCACGAGTTTCCAGAAGAACCCAATCGCCTGATCTATACGGTATCTAGCGAGGAGAGCCCTTAATACAGATGAGAGGAGGACCACCCCTAAGACCTTTAGCAGGAACCAGAGTATACTCGGCCCACCCGGGCCCCATGGCCCACCTAGATAGAGCGTGACCACGAGCGAAGACAGTAGGAAGAGCTCTATGTCACTTGTAAGCCTTATCATAGCTAGCTTCTTCCCCGTGAACTCAGTTAGCCATCCAGCCACTATCTCAGTCTCAGCTTCGGGTATATCGAAAGGTATCCTCTCAAGCTCTGCTTGAAGGGAAAGGATTGAGACTATGAAGCCTAATGGCTGTAACACTATGAACCAGAGCGCCGTGGACTGAACCTCGGCCATCTTGCTCAGACAGAGAGTTTTTGCATCAAGTGCTATTGCGGCAGCACAGAGGAAGAACGGAACTTCATATCCGACCATGAGCAATAGAGCTCGTATTGAGCCTATAGCTCCGAACCTGTTGACGGATGCCCAACTACCGGCGAAGACGAACATCGTGATGAGTGTAGTTATAGTTAAGACCACCAGATAGTCCCCTTCGAATGAGAGAATAGCATGAGGCTCGCCTAGAGCCCCTGTAGGGATCATGTACATCCCCACCAGGGATAGGTATAGGAGCAACGGCGGAGCTAATAGGAAGGGCACCTTGTCTACATGAGGGGGAGTTATATCCTCCTTTGATAGGAGCTTTAATATGTCGGCAAAGGGTTGCAAGATACCAAGAGGCCCAACATAATAGGGCCCTATCCTATTCTGGGCATGCGCATAGATCTTCCTGTCCACCCATTCCAGAAGTAATGAAAATACTATCACGAAGAGAACACCGGGGTATACAAGGGACTTAAAGAGGTCCAATAGGAGGGACACGACACTTCACCTCCTACCATGTTCTTCATACCATTTTAAGCTATATCTCCTGAGCTCCTCTTTAGTCCACACCCACTTCTTGCCCCTACTCTTATCTATCAATAACACCCTATCCATACACGCTATACAGGGATCTATGCTGGCTACAACCACAGGTATATCGGCCACGAATATGCCTTCAAGCATTCTACATAAAGCCGGTATGTTGGCCAAGGTTGGAGTCCTGACCTTAAACCTATATGGCCTCATCGTGCCATCGGACTTTATGTAGTAGAAGAGCTCACCCCTCGGTGCTTCCACCCTTCCAACCGCTTCACCAGGTGGAGGCCTCATGGGAACCCTGACGGATATCTCACCACCTGGCATATGATCCAATGCATATCTTATCATGTTTATGCTCTCCAGTATCTCATCTATCCTTACGAGTGTTTTAGCGAGAGCATCACCCTCGTCATAAGTTATGACATTGAAGGGCACTTCGTCGTAGGCCGAATACGGATCATCCCTACGTATGTCCGTCTTAACACCAGATCCTCTGATAGTGGGACCTACTGCACAAAGCCTCCTAGCATCTGAGGGCGAGAGAATACCCACCTCGGCTAATCGATTGTTAAACACAGGATCCTCTTCGGCCACTCTCTTGTAATATTTAGTTCTCTCCTCCAGGTAATCCATTACCTTACGTGCCTTATCGGCCATCTCAGGCGTTATATCGTGTCTAACACCGCCTATCATATTAATCGCGTAAAGCACTCTATTCCCGGTTATCATCTCTAGCAGATCTAGCACCATCTCCCTGTCACGCCAGGTATACATGAATAGCGTATCAAATCCTACTTCATGTGCTAAGATGCCTAACCAAAGTAGGTGGCTATGGATCCTGTTAAGCTCGGAGACTATGACCCTTATGTACTTAGCGCGAGGCGGTGCCTCGACATTGAAGACACGCTCTGCCGTCTCAACATAACACGTAGTATGGGCTACGCTACAGATCCCGCATATCCTCTCGCTTAAGTAAAGGGCCTGAACGTACGTCCTATGTTCCGCCAGTTTCTCTATGCCTCTGTGAGCATATCCAAGCCTAGGCTCAGCCCCGACTACGATCTCGCCATCTAATTGAAAGATGAAGCGTATAGGCTCTTTAAGAGCAGGGTGCTGAGGACCAACTGGGATCTCAACTATCGGCATTACGCTTCGCCCTCTTGCCTAACATGAACTTCCTAGCTTCTTCAAGCGAAACATCCTTCCTAAGCGGGTAGACACCATCAGGCCAATCCTCCGGGAGGAGAAGACGCTCAAGGGCCGGGTGCCCTAAAAATCGAACACCTAATAAGTCGTAAACCTCCCTCTCATAGAGGACAGCACCTGGCAAGATATCGCTTATGCTCTCTATTTTAGGGTCATCCCTTGGTAGCTTCACCCTGATGAAGATACCTACACTATACCGATCACACCATAGATGGTATATGAGCTCTATCGAGTCCTTCAAATCAACACCACTTATCGTTGAGATATGCCATATACCTAGCTCATCTATAAGCCTCTTAAGGTCGTACTTGAAGTTCTCGGGCCTGAGTTCAAGGAATATATAACGGGGGGGAACCGCTTGAAGGGTAGATACATGATCCCCTAGGATTCGTTTGATTGCATCCTCTACAGATAAGGTCTCACTTTTCGACATTCTTCGCTCCCCTCGCCTTTTCGAGCAGCTTAACTATTCCGTATAATATGGCCTCAGGTCTAGGCGGACATCCTGGCACGTAGACATCTACGGGGATTAACTTGTCCACGCCTTCATATACATTATATGATTCCTGAAATACGCCCCCGGAGAGGGCGCAGCTACCAACAGCTAATACGAAGCGGGGCTCAGGCATCTGTTCATAGATCCTAAGTAAACGCCTAGCTACCTGCCTAGTTATGGGGCCCGTCACTATAAGGACATCGGCATGTCTGGGACTTCCCTTAAGTAAGGCGCCAAAACGTTCTGCATCATAGTGAGGACAGAGCGCAGCTACGACCTCAATATCACAACCATTACATCCACCTGAGTTAAAGTGAAGAAGCCAAGGTGAGGATCTCCTAGCCCAAGCTATCAAGCCCATTTATCGCCACCTTATAGCGATTATCAGTGCGAGGATAGCTAACGCCAAGTAGGCTAATGGTAGGAGGGGTGATATAAGCTCTATGCCGTAGGATAGAGCTATGATGAAGTCTATAATGTCGAACACTAGGAATACTGTGGCAAACCAGAAGAGGTTAATGGTTACCTGAGGCCTAACTGGAGGGAAGTATTCCCCGCAAGCATAAGGAGCATCACGATCAGCTGATTTACGAGGTTTAGGTGATGAAAGAGCGCTGATGAGGTACAGCAGACATATGACGATCAATGGAACCGTTAATGACGCAAGGATCATCAATTGGATCATTAGCGCTATCACCTCTCATTACCATGATGAATGTAGCTTAAAAGCTTAACTTCACCTGATCACATGAATCCAAGCTTGTTTTCATGGAAAGCCATATGAATAAAGTTCAAATAACCTAACCCTTTAGGTAGAATGGGACCTGCCATGAATGCACTGCCCTGGCTCTGTTGGTCGGTACCCTTCATAGGCTTCTTCATGACAGCCATAGCAGGCAAAAGGATAAAGCGAATAGCAGGCCTAATCGAGCCGTCCTTTGCGTTCATCTCCGCGATCTGTGCGATATTAATGGGATTTCAGGTTTTCGAAGGGGGAATAATACACGAAAAAGTGCCATGGATACCCGTGCTTAACGTGAACATAGGTGTACTAGTGGACCCCTTAAGCGCTATAATGGCTAACATAGTAGCCTGGATCGGATTACTGATAATGATCTATAGCGTAAAGTACATGGAAGGAGATCCATCGGTAATGCGGTTTTGGGCGCTGATGAATCTCTTCATAGGAAGCATGTTACTCCTAGTGCTTTCAGATAACTTCATCCAGATGTTCGTGGGATGGGAACTAGTTGGTGTGGCCTCGTTCTCCCTAATAGGATATTACTACAGAGATGAACCAGAGAACTGGGTCCTGAACTATCCACCAAGCCACTGTGCCATGAAGGCCTTCGTCGTGACCAAGGTCGGCGATTTAATGATGCTTGCAGGGGCCCTTCTCATATACATTTATGCTGGAACCCTCGACTTCATGGAATTAGCTAACAGGACGGATTGGGTGGGGCTTCTCTCAAGCAAAGGGCTTCTTCTTCCAGCCCTCCTCTTACTTCTCGGGGGTCCTTTAGGCAAATCGGCGCAGTTCCCATTTCACGAGTGGCTACCTGAGGCCATGGCCGGTCCCACGCCTGTCAGCGCATTAATACATGCAGCGACCATGGTCAAGGCTGGCGTTTACTTCATAGCTAGAATACTCCCAATATTGCACTATGTTGCATGGACCATGGGGTATGGAGAGGTGTTTGCCTTCTTCTACGTCGTTGCGATAATAGGGGCATTTACCACCTTCCTAGCCGGAACACAGGCTATGGTAGCTAAGGAGCTTAAGAGGATACTGGCGTATTCTACGATATCCCAAATAGGTTATATGATGCTCGGATTAGGAGTGGCCGGGTTGATTAAAGACTACGTGCTCGGGCTTGCCGCAGCGATATTTCACCTGATGAGCCATGCAGTCTTTAAGGCTTTGTTATTCCTCTCCGCCGGATCGGTGATCCACGTCGCCGAGACTAAAAACGTATACGAAATGGGCGGTCTTAGGAGGTATATGCCCATCACTTTCTATTCGATGCTGATAGGCGCACTCGCCCTTGCGGGCGTACCGCCCTTAAGTGGATTTTGGAGTAAGGATGCGGTGCTCTTAGCTTGTGCCCTTTCAGGGAAGATCGTGCCCTTAATCCTAGGGCTAGCGACAGCGGGAGTTACTATGTTCTATTCCCTGAGGATGATAGGATTAATATTCCTAGGCAATAAGAGCGAGCACCTAAAGGGCCTAGAGGAAGAGGGACATCACCTTCATGAAGTGCATCCTGTTATGTGGGTTCCTTACGCTATTTTGGCTGGTCTCTCGATAGCTATAGGCATTTCAGGGCCCTTCCTCGAGAAGTTCCTACACCATACGCTCGCCCTCAATCTTCTAAGCCAGAGAGGCGCATATCTTGAACTATCCATGGGTTGGAGCATTAAAGAGCTAGCTGAAAGCGAGGGTTCAATGATGTGGCATGTAGTCATGCCCGGCCTTTCAGTCGTCATGCTTCTGCTAGGCGCTGTTCCAGCGTATATCTTATACGTGACTAGGAGTACGTCGCCTGAGAAACTCGTACGCGAGAAACCGCTTTTAAGCTCACTTTATCAGTTCTTGCGCATGCGCTGGTACATAAATCCCATGTACTATGCCGTATTTGTGGATGGCTTAATAGGCCTCTCAAGGGGGGTCTACGCTTACATAGAGGACATGATCCTAGAGGGGTTCAATAATAAGTTCGCTGAATCATTTAAGGCAGTCTCCTCGTCCTTCTTCCGCTATCTAGAGAAGTACACCTTTGAGGGGTTCAATAACTTAATGGTCGTATTCTTCAAGGCCGCATCCAGCATATTAAGGAAGGCGCAGACCGGTCGCATCTCCATTAACGTAATAGAAATGGTTATAGGGATGTTATTGTTGACTCTCCTAATGTTAGGGTTTGTAATTGGAGGAATGTAGTCATGAGCGAGGGCTTGGCTCCACTCTTGCAAATAGTTTTAGTACCGATAATCCTTGCCCCGATAACGTATTACTCATCGAAGAAGATGGGAATTAAGAGCGGGTACATAGCATTTATCGCCTTGCTTTATTCTTCGATCCTAATGTCATGGATTGCCCTAAGTTACGCTACAACCGGCAGACCTATAATCGAGGAATATAATTGGGCGCCCGTGGCTGGCCTCTACTTCGGATTAAGGGCCGATGGACTTAGTATACCAGTGGCATTAATCATACTGCTACTCTCAACAGCAACAGCCATCTACTCGATGTCATACATGGAACATAAAAGCGGGACGGGGATGTATTTCGCCTTATATTTACTATATGCGGCGGGCATGACGGGGACGGTATTGGCCACTAACCTCATACAATTCTACCTCTTCTGGGAACTGATGCTAGTACCCTCGTATTTCCTGATAGCGGAATGGGGATACGGCGATAGGGAGCGCGTAAGCTTCAAATACTTCATATACACCCATATCGGGGCCCTCTCATTGCTCGCAGGCATCCTAGCTACATACGCGTTTACGGGCACGTTTAGCATATACGAGTTAAGCTACAAGGCCTCTATGATACCCCCGGAGGTACTTCGCTGGATCTTAGTGGCCATGTGCATTGGCTTTTTCGTTAAAATGGCCGTGGTGCCATTACATACGTGGCTTCCGGATGCCCACGCGGAAGCCCCTACGCCAATAAGTGTGTTACTAAGCGGTGTCATGATAGAATGCGGCGTTTACGCTATGACCAGGATCGTGATCTCCCCGTTCTACCGTTTCTTCACCAGCTTCTCCACAGCATTAACGATGTTAGCGGTAGCGACGATGTTCTATGGTGGAATGATGGCCTTAGTGCAAAGTGACATAAAGAGACTGTTAGCTTATTCCAGTATAAGTCAGATGGGTTACATGCTTTTCGGCATGTCAGTCGCCACATACTACGGGATCATGGGGGCGATATACCACATATTATCACATGCCTGCGCTAAGGGCCTTCTATTCGCTTGTGCAGGTGCCATAATGCATCAGACAGAAGGTAAGCGGGATATACGAACCTTAGGGGGACTGGCCCAGAGGATGCCCGTGACGGCCATTTTGTTCACCGTAGGCGTCTTCTCCTTAGCAGGGGTTCCAACTCTAGCAGGGTTCATAAGCGAATTTATGATATTCCTAGGAGGATTTGAGGGCGCTGAGACTACGGAAAAAGTGGCGATAGTGATAATAGCCGTCCTATGCGCCGCGTTAACGACAGCATATGGTCTATGGGCCCTAAGGAGGGTGTTCTTTGGCCCTCTTAAACCAGAGCTGAGTGAGGTGAAGGAAGCTTCGCTATTAATGCTTATCCCAATGTCGTTCTTAGCAGTTCTGAGTTTCCTCTTTGGAATATACCCGAAGATCCCCTTAACGTTCCTCGATCCCTGGGCTAGGTCAGCGATTCCTTGAGGATATCCTTGATTTCGTTTTTATTCCAGTTCAAATTTCTCAAGCAGAAGCCTTCCTCCATATTTAGCCCATATATGGCAAGTCCCCTCGCTTGAGACCATGCAAGGACCCAGGGGATGAGCTGGGGTACATGCCTTCATGAAGAAGGGGCAATCTGTGGGCTTAGCTTCTCCTAATATCACCTTGTTACACTTACAACCAGATCTAGTGTCAATACCTTTTTCGATCTTAAGGCCATATACATCAATGGCATCTAATGAGGCGTATTTATCCCGTAAGCGTAATGAGCTTGAGGGTATGAGGCCTATCCCCCTCCAGTACCCATCGGTTACCTCAAAGACCTTATCTGTTATTTCCTGCGCTCTGAGATTCCCATCCCATGTGACCACGCGCCCATATTCATTATAGAGACGAGAATATCCGTGGAGTTTTTGCCTTAATATCTCAGCTATAGCTATCAGGACATCCAAGGGCTCAAAACCAGCTATAACGGTTGGCACATTGAATTCTTTCGAGAGGAAGACCCAGGCTTTAGCGCCAGTTATCGTCGAAACATGACCTGGAGCTATGACGCCGTCTAAATCGACGCGACTTTTCCTCAGGACATACCGCATGACTGGGGGTGTGAGCCGCAGAGCCAGGAGCAGCTTGAGGTTTTCGGGAATAGCATCCCTGACCATCCAAGAGGCTAAGGTAGGCTGTGTAGTCTCAAAGCCTACACCAAAGAATACCGCTTCTTTTTTCTCATTCCTCGCTAGCCTAACAGCATCCATGAACCCGTAGACCACCTTGACATTAGCTCCCTTGGCTCTAGCCTGAGCTAGGCTTTCATAGGAGCCGGGGACACGGTACATATCGCCATACGTGTAAATGGTTACGCCCTCCATAGCTAGCTTTATTGCGGTATCTATATAGCCTGCGGGTACAATGCACACGGGACAACCTGGCCCCGCTATCAGGTCTAATGAGCTAGGAACAAGTGAGCGGATCCCATAATACGTTATCGTATGCTCATGCGTACCACAGAAATTCATGATCTTGATCCGCGATACCCCCTGCCTCTCCAAACGTGAGACTAACTGATCGATGAGCTCATGAAGTCTCTTCGCTAGCTTCGGGTCACGGTAAGATGAGATGAACTTCATGCCATCTTCCTTATTAGAGGGGGTAAAATAAAAGTTGATCCTCATTGGCATTTCTAAGGGCGAAACATGATGCATGAGAGGAAATTGATATCGCTTTCTCACGGAGCTGGAGGAAAGGAAATGGGCGAACTCTTGAGGGAGCTGATAATCTCTAAAGTGAAGATGAGCGGTTTCGAAGAGGGGATAGGGCTCGAGGACATGGATGACTCATCTACTATACCTTTAGGGGATATACACGTTACGGTCACGACCGATAGTTATACCGTAAACCCCGTATTCTTCCCCGGAGGGGATATAGGCAAGCTAGCAGTTACCGGTACGATAAATGATCTAGCAGTAATGGGAGCGAGACCCCTTGCCATAGTCGACGCTATGGTGGTAGAAGAAGGATTTCCCATGGACGATTTGAAAAGGATAGTATCATCGATGATACATACAGCTGAAGGAGAGGGAGTAGCGTTAATAGGGGGAGACTTCAAGGTCATGCCGAGGAAATCCCTGGATAAGATCATCATAACCACTAGTGGCATAGGGATAGTGAGCAGAGAGGCTCTAATTACTGACTCAGGCCTTAGGCCCGGGGATAAGATAATCGTGACGGGAACCATAGGGGAACATGGGGCGACGATATTAGCGCTTCAAAGCGGTATAGATGTAGGAGGGACTTCACTACGCTCTGATTGCGCTAGCATAGTGGAGGCTATGAAGATCGCCCTTGAACTGGGCGGTGTACACGCAGCTAAGGATCCTACGCGTGGCGGATTAGCTATGGCCTTAAATGAGATGGCGAGGAAATCGAAGGTTATGATAGTTCTAGAGGAGGAGAAGATACCGATAAGGGATGAAGTCAGGATGTACTGTGAAATGCTAGGCATAGACCCGCTTTATCTCGCCTGTGAGGGAAGGGCGGTGATAGGAGCGAGTAGTGAAGTAGCGGACGATATCGTGCAAAAATTAAATAAAGCGGGCTATAAGGACGCCACGGTCATAGGGGAAGTGAGGAAGGGAAGGGAAGGTTACGTTTTACTAAGAACCGTGGTAGGCGGCATAAGGATTGTAGAGCCCCCTACTGGAGAACTAGTGCCACGCATATGCTAAATCAATTATGAGCCCAGGGAAGTTCATCTTTTGCAGATCCTAGTTCCTACAACTAGGTAAGAGGAGAAAGGAGTTATATCTCACCTTTAAGCTCTTCCATTATAGAACTCCAGGCCTTCATCATTTCCATAGCCTCCTTCTCGTTAATCTTAGCAATTATGGCTCCAGCGTGGACTATCACGTAATCACCAACTTTTAAGTTAGGGACTAAAAAGGCGTCCACATCCTTCATTATGCCACCATAATCCACAGTAGCTATATCGCCGTTAATTTTGATCACCCTAGCTGGCACCCCGAGGCACACGAACTGCCACCTTAATGTATATAGCTATGCACTTTCATAAATGTAAGGGACACAATGCCACTTGAGGCAAAGGTCATAAGGGTCATAGGTCTTGTCCAAGGGGTTGGGTTCAGGCCCTTCGTGTATCGCATTGCTAAGGATAATGGCCTTAAGGGCTATGTTAGGAATCTAGGGGGAGCAGAGGTAGAAATCCATGTCGAAGGGGAAGAGAGAGCCATAATGAGGTTCCTAGACCAATTAGTTAACGAAAAGCCCCCACCCGCCAGGATAGAGAAAATAGACGTCGAAGCCGTTAGGCCACGAGGATATAGGGATTTTATAATAAGCAAGAGCGATGAGGCCAGCGTACGCCTCTCGATGATCCCCCTCGATCTAGGCATATGCGACGAGTGCCTTAGAGAAATTTTGGATCCTGGGAGCAGATGGTATCTATATCCCTTCAACTCCTGTGCATGGTGTGGACCACGTTTCACAATGCTTGAGAGGCTACCCTACGACAGGGAGAACACGGCCATGCGCGACTTTCCACTATGTCTAGAGTGCACGAGGGAATATGAGGATCCACTAAACGTTAGGAGGTTTCACGCGGAGGGCATCAGTTGCCCTCGCTGTGGTCCTAAAGTCTATCTAGTTGATGGAGATGGAGGAGTTCTCAACGTTAAAGACCCTATAAAGGAAGCCGTAACCCTCCTAGAGGAGGGGAACATAGTAGCTATTAAGGGCATAGGGGGATTTCATCTAGCGACCATAGCCACCGATGATGACGTGGTGCTAAAGCTACGGAAGAGGAAGAGACGCCCTCAAAAACCCTTCGCCTTAATGGCTCTTAGCATGGAAGTAGTGAGGAGGTTAATTTACGTAGATAAGCTCATAGAGGGGCTCTTAACATCCCCAGAGAGGCCGATAGTGGTTTCTAAGGCTAAAGAGGATAATGAGGTCTCGAAATGGGTAGCACCGGGCCTGGACAGCCTAGGCGTGATGTTACCCTACACTGGGCTACATTACCTGATATTGATGAATAGCGATGATAAGTTCCTCATAATGACAAGCGGGAACCCAAGCGGTGAGCCGATATGTAAGGGGAACGAGGAGGCTATTAAGAAGTTAAGAGGTGTAGCCGATTACTTCCTCCTTCATAACCGTAGGATCGTAAACAGAGCGGATGATAGTGTTATAAGGATCACAGCGGGGAATGCATTCTTCTTGAGGAGGAGCCGCGGCTTTGCCCCCGGATGGATATCACTGCCATTTAGATTGAGGAAGCCCATAATAGCCTTTGGTGGACTTCTCTCTAATGTGGCTGCCTTGGGCATAAAAGAATACGCCATTCCCACTCAGTTTTTGGGGGACATGGACGATTGGGATAGCTTAAGGTACCTCGAAGAGGCTCTTGGCTTCCTCCTAAGGGCCTATGATGTAAGCCCAAGGGAAGCTATTATAGTGGCCGATTTAAACCCCACATATACTACAAGGAGGCTTGCTGAGGAGTGGAGCAAAGCATATGGCGGTAAGCTGCTTTTGGTACAACACCATCACGCTCATATAGCGTCTGTAATGGCTGAAAGAGGGTTAGGCTTAGAGGAGGAAGTCGTCGGAATAGCAATAGATGGAGCGGGGTATGGTCCTGATGGCAGCGTATGGGGTGGTGAGATCCTCATTGCCTCGTATTCCGGATATGAGAGGGTCGGACACTTAAGGGTACAGGTCATGCCCGGTGGGGATTTAGCTACACTTTATCCTGCAAGGATGCTAATAGGCGTGTTGTCCTCCATCTTCGATAGAAATGAGCTAGAGGAACTCATCCTCAGAAAGTTCACCCACTTGATTAGAGGACTACCTTATCGGGAAAGGGAGCTACACGTAATACTAAGCCAAGCATATGGGGGGAGGATGCCTAAGACCTCAAGCTTAGGCCGTTTCTTAGACGCCGTGTCAGCTTTGTTGGGAATATGCTTAAGGAGAACCTATGAAGGAGAGCCTGCGATTAAGCTTGAAGCCTATGCCTCAAAGGGCGAAGAGGTAGAGCTAGCAACGCCTATACGGAGCGATGGCAAAGGGATGATGGTTTTAGATACAAGTGAGGTAATGAGGGATGTAATGAACATGTTAGAAGAGTGTGATGGACCCACCATAGCTAGGAGCGTGCAGTATTCACTGGGCAGGGGATTAGGTCTTATCGCCCTTAGGGCTATGAGGCGCAGACACAAGTACATCGTAGTCTCGGGAGGTGCTGCAGTTAACAACTACATACTTAAGGGTATCATGAGCGTAGTCGGAGACAAGGCTACTTTACTCCTACCGAGAAAGATGCCTCCAGGGGATGGCGGATTATGTCTTGGGCAAATAGTAATAGCCTACAATAGGATGATGGGTGAGTAAGTTGATAGATGATCTAAGGGAGGCCATTGAGGGTAGGGATGTATTGATAGTGGGCCTGGGAAACAGGATACGTGGAGATGATGGCGTGGGCGCATACGTAGCCGAGGAACTCCTCAAAAGGGGTGTTGATAATGTCCTGAATGCAGAGAATGCGGTAGAGAACGTGTTATCGATCATCGCGATGAAAAAGCCAGACGTGATCATATTAATAGATGCAATTGATGGTGAATTAGAGCCGGGTAACGTGATCTTCGGGACCTTAGAGGGAATTAGCGATAAGGGATGTCGTTTGATCACCACACATAATATGCCCTTGACGCTTATGATGGAGATCCTTAAGGAGTTAATGGGAAAAATGCCTAGGGTTTACATACTCGGCATTCAGATAGAGAGGATAGACGTAAGGGACGAACTGAGTCCTAGGGTGAAGGAAAGTGCGGATATTATCGTCGGGATACTGCAACACCTTCTAAGCGGATCTCAGTCCTACAAACCTTCAATAAAGCCCGGTAGCATCTAGTGGGATGAGTTCCATTGAGGAACTTAAAATGAAGTGCTTTATCTCCCTGATCTTTCATGACGATGCGAAAATGAGGAGATTAAGGAATCGGCAAATCACTCTATTATGGTCTTAAGAACTCCAAGTACGGAGTGTAACTTAGGCAAGTCTGCTCTTCTGAGTAATTGTGGGAGTAACTTCTTCAATAGATAATCTTCGTCCAGCACAGTGCTCCTCTGCATCTCATCTATTAACCTACACGCTTCATCTATGGAATACATGGCCTCTCCTATGAGGCTGAGGTAGGCCTTATATAGTCTCCTCAGCGGCTCATAGGACGTCTGGGATAGCATGATCTGAAGTACACGATGTAGTTCGGTTAAAGACGAGAGGAGGTCCAAGAGTGCGGAATGAAGCTCCTGAAGAGTAATCCTCTTATCCTTTATGGCTAAGAGTTGGTCTATATTGTTAAGCACGTGGCCTATAAGATCGGGCACTCGGGATCTAGACCCTTCTCCTTGCATAGCATACTGGTCTACATTCCTTTATAGGCTATATAGTAAATGTACAAAATAAAGTTATTATGGAAATTTTTTCTAGATGAAATCTCTTAACTAATTCATCAAGCGACCCATTATCGTTCATTTATTTAAGCAAGAATTAATGTTGTTTTTTGTTTTACCATAAATGGCTGTACATCTTTCCATGAAATCGGTACTGCATGTATTATTTATGTAAATCCAGGAAGTACTTAAAACACCAAAATGAATTATTTCAATAATATTGAACATTAATACTTGTTATTTTAATTACTTTAGAACAAAATAAGATTATAGCTATGTAAGTATTGGTTTTTATTTGGGATAGATGTGATATCTATTTGGATTCATCTAAGGGACCCAAGGACCGTTCCAATTCCATTCCTCGAGCCCTAGGTCTAAGACTCTGCAGAATATCGAGTAACTCCTCACTCAAAATCCATTTACCATTTTTGAACACCTCACTACCATGTGGTATCGTAAAGGCTTGGATGTACCTCGAATCGATGAAGCCCTCATACTTGAAATGCCTTATCTTTCTGTGGGCTTTTAGTTTGCTTAATAAGTCCACGAAGGGAAGGAGCTCGTTATAGGGCATTTGGACTAGCATTAGCATGCTCGGTCGATATCTGAAGGGTATCATGACGCGGATGTGTATATTTTCGAGCATGACGCTGACGAAATGCATCATATATTGAATGTTCATGAAGTCGATTCTATATAGGGAGAGGGGAATTTCTTCCAAGGAAGTGAAAGTCATGTTGATATCATAGTGCCTTATGATGGGCTTGACGTGATTGATGTAGTGGTACCATACCTTCTGAGGGTATGTGCCGAGCATGCGTGCTACCTTTGCCAGCGGCGTTAATGCGTCCTTATGTAACTCCTTGATTATTTCCAGATCCACTTCATCTAATATCTGAGGGACTAGCCGTTGGTCAAAGATGTCGAATATGGGTGACTTACTGATCAGGGTGCGTTCAATTTTATCCCAAGGACATATGTATTCACGGGATTCGGCATCAAAGTACTTAGAGGATGGGCGCCATTTGATGGGATTTAACAGCGGTAAATACGTACCAGTGCTGAACAGGGATTTAACGATGCTTAGGATCTCCCCCTCTAGGTGGATCGGGGGGACGAGCACGAATAGGGATCTCGGTCCTTCAGGTGAGATCAGGCGAGTTACTGATAAGACATAACATCTTCTCAACAATGAAGCCTTAATAGGTAGGTCTTGAGGCTGGTTCTCGCTTAGGTAAATGCCATAGCTTAACCCCATAGCGAAATAGTCAGGCTCGACGGTGACCCTACCGTACTTATAGAGCTTACGAACACGTCTTCTCACAGTTTCATCGGTTACGCCTACTCGCCTAGCTATCTCCGATAAGTTCGTGCTTCGGTATAAGCACTCGAGGATCCTAATGTCGACTAAGTCGAATTCTGGGAGCTTCAAGATAACCACATCGCTCTAGATACCTATGCCTCACTCAGCTTATTTATGCTTAAGCGTTTATTAGTTGTTGAATTTAACTACTAAGAGTGCGCTTTCATATCAGTCGAACTAATAGCTTAACATGTTCGATAGCATGAGCGCTAGAGGGTGGGAGGACATGAATGCCAAAAGAGGTGTAGTAACGCTTACATTGGTGACTATGCTCTGGGGTACTACGTTTCCGGCCATAAAGGTCATAATGAAGTTACTGGACGCTACCTCCTATGCTGGTTATCGATCGATGATAGCGGCATTGGCCATGCTGCCCCTTATCGGTAAGAAGGCATTCGAAAACGATAGGGTTCTTAAGGGTGGGATAATACTTGGCCTACTTTATTTCACGGGTCTAGCATTACAGGCCTGGGGCATCAAATATACCACGGCTTCAAGTGCAGCTTTCATAACAAGCTTCAACGTACCCCTCGTCTGCCTTTTAGAAGTACTCATATTGAGACGTAGGCCATCACGCGAATTGCTCATCTCAATGATGATGGCAGTACTAGGCGTATTACTTCTATCACTGGAGCCTGGAAGCTATAGGCTTTCATATGGCGACATCATAGTGTTAGCCTGTACTATTTTCTGGGCGCTCCAAGTGATTTTCATCGATAGGTACTCAAGGGAATGCTCGGTTATACCTTTAGCTTTCATGCAACTGATGATCTCAGGCGTAGTAGGCATAGCCTTAAGCGCTTCGTTAGGCGAGCCAGTTAGATTAGATTTCAGCTCCTGGATCCTATTAGCATATCTAGCAGTCGTGTGCTCAAGCCTCACATGCGTACTTCAGATTTATGGGCAGAGGTATACGACGTCCACCCAAGCAGCAATAATATACACCCTAGAGCCAGTATTTGCTTCAGCATTCTCTTCCATTTTACTAGGGGAGATCTTGACAGCGAGACAGTATGCGGGGGCTATGCTGATAGTGGTCGCAACCTATATGGCTTCAAAGGCTTGAGGATCTCCCCCTAATCCCCTTTAGGCGGAACTTATAAATGGGAAGTGAACATACTTTAAGGCTCATGGATGTTCACATGTTGCTCAAGGCAGTCAGTCATAGTGTAAGATCCTTCCATTCAGAGGATCTCGAAGGGGCTCATTTAGGCTTTAAGTGTCATGAAGGGGAGAACGATTCTCCAATGAATGTCTCCCGAGGTTAATGGATATGAGCCGCCTTAAAGCTTCCATAATGATCCTCACTACAATAAACATACTCTACATGGCCGTGGGGAGCCTAACGTATCCTGTGATACCTCTCTACTTAACTAGCTTGAATATGGACATAGTGATGATAAGCAATATAGTAGCGATATTATCCGCTTCAAGCTTCATCTCACAGATCCTATGGGGCTGGATGTCCGATAAGGTCGAGTATAAGGCATACCTGATAGCAACGGGATCAGCACTAACCTGTATAGCGTATGCCCTTTCAGCGTTAACTAACAGTTTATTGTTCTTAGTCCTGCTATGGATATTAGCCAATGTCAGCGGCTCAGCTGCCTTCACTCCATCGATGGCCCTTGTGGCCGATGAAGCCAAGAGAGGGGATATGGGTAAAGCTATGGGGCTATTCTGGGCTGGTGGATCTCTCGGATGGGCGTTCCCCTTGTTATTCGCCGGCTATTTACTTGAGGAATACGGGATCAACATGATATTGGCCTTATGCGCTCTGCTCTCAGGGACAATCACTCTCTTGACATTAGAGACCATAAGGCGTGGGACATTAAGGCTAACATCGAGGAGAAGAAGAGAGGGGAAACTGGGGCTTAGGGATGTATTAAGCCCAGCCCTCATGACCTTATACTTGACTTCGTTGATCTTTTACATAGGTGATCTGGTGAAGAACGTTTACGTACCACAATTCCACGTGCGTGAGCTAAAGCTCGAAACATGGCTTACGACATTCATACTCAGCCTTGCCAGCTGGGCTGAGATACCCCTCTTAATACTATTCGGTGTCCTGGTGGATATCATTGGTAGTAAGAACGTATTCTTACTGGGGCTTACGACCGCAGCAGCATACCTTTTCATGAATTCCATGACGGAAAACGCCATTGAGGCCATATGCGTTATGATATTTTACGGCATTGTATGGGCTAGTTTCTCCTCCTCAAGCTCTACGTTAATCACGGAAATCGTAGGGGAAGAGAGACGAGGAATCGCATTAGGGATGCTGAACGCCAATTTCTCCTTAGCTAGCATCATAGGCCCTCCCATGATAGGTCCCTTAATCGCGATCTATGGTTTTAGAACCTGTTTTAATATGCTCTCGACAGCGTTATTGATCTCGGCCTTACTAGTATCACTCTTCATCAGACCCCATGGTCGTAAACCATCTCGTGAACGTGGTTGACGAAAGAGCGTTAACTCCTCAGGGGACATTCGCTGGTGATAGATGCCATTCTAGATCATGCTTTTAAGGCCTAAATACATCTCACATAATTCCTCACTTGAAAGTATATCCTTAGAGTAGCCTTCGGCTATGCATTCTCCGGAGACTAGGATATAGGCTCTATCAGAGCATTGAAGGGTCTTAAGCGCATTCTGCTCTGCTATGAGTATCGAAATGCCCAGCTCCTTCAGCTCTACTAACTTTGATAGGATTAGGGAGGCCGCCTTAGGTGAGAGAGAAGCCGTCGGCTCGTCCAATATTAGCAACCTAGGTTTAGACATGAGTGCTCTTCCGACAGCTAACAGCTGCCTTTCCCCACCGCTAAGATTGCTCGCTTTGCTTCGCCTATGCCTTCTTAGCTCGGGGAAGAGCTCGTATATGTTCTCCATGTCCTCTTTCACACGTGATTCTCCCCGCCTTATATAAGCCCCCATCTCTAAGTTCTCTTCGACCGTAAGGCTTAAGAAGACGTTATTAAGCTGGGGGACGTACCCTATACCCATTTTGACGAGTTTATCCGCACTGACTCCCGTAATGTCAGTGCCCTCATAGATCACCTCCCCTGAGAATACCCTAGCTAAGCCGACTATGCCCTTGATGAGCGTCGACTTACCGCTACCATTTGGTCCGAGAAGAGCAACCATCTCGCCTTTATCGACCACTATTGATATGCCCCTCACTATGGGAACATTGCCATAGCCTACGACTAAGTCCTTAGTTTCGAGCATCTTCCGTTATCCTCCTAAGTAGGTCTCCTTAACTACAGGGTCCTTAATCACATCGTGTGGTTCTCCTTCCGCCACTATCCTTCCCCTGCACATGACGTAAACCCAATCCACGTTCCTCAAGAGCAGGTTAGCTCTGTGCTCGATTATGAAGAACGTTACATGAAGCTCATCGCGTATCTCCCCTATCTTCTTATATATCTTAGTTGCTAGGACTGGGTTTATGCCAGCTGTAGGCTCATCGAGGAGTATGACTTTAGGCCTAGTCATCAAGGCCCTGGCGATTTCCAATAGCTTCATTTGCCCACCGGAGAGCTCACATGCCCGCCTATCCGCGTACTCCTTAAGGCCTAGTAGGTCCAGTACTTCCTTAGCTTCCATTTCCTTCTCTCTTTCAAACCTACGCCATGCACCTCGTCTAAGGAAGAGGCCTAACAATCCTTCACCGGGGTTCCCCTCAGATGCTATCAGGAGGTTGTCTAAGACCGTGAGCCTTTGGAGGATTCTAGGAATCTGGAAAGTCCTAGTTAGACCTAGATCAAACACTTTATGGGGCTTCAGCCCGTCTATACGAGTACCATCAAAGAATATCTTGCCCCTATCAGGCTTATAAAGGCCACATATTATATTGAATAGCGTCGTCTTACCGCTACCGTTAGGCCCCATTAGGCCGAACATCCCCCCTTTATGTATCGAGAGGGATACGTCGTTTACAACTGTTAATCCGCCGAACCTCTTGACCACGCTCTTGAGTGTTAGGATCTCATGTGCCAACCTCTCCCCCTCCTTAAATTCATGCCTAATTTAATATGCTTTAAGTATCCTGAAAGGGGGAATCTCCACCTTACCGGGGATTCCTTAAGTATGCCTTGAGGCCTATATGCGACCATCAATATTATCAGGAGACCTATCAATATCACTCTCAGGTTATTGGGGTCTACCGGTAAGGACAGATAGTCCTTAGCCATCCTCGTAGCTCTCTCGAAGAATTCTACCATGAAACTACCCAGTATAGCACCTGTATTATTCGCAGGTCCTCCGAGGATCACCATGATCCATATAGTGAAGGTCATCAGGGGATCGAACGTGAACGGATTTATGAAGTTTCTGTACTGGGCATATAGCCCTCCGGATAAGCCTGTCATGGCTGAGGAGAGGGCTACTATTTGGGCCTTGTACATGAAGACGTTTTTGCCTAAGGTATAGGCTAAGACCTCATCCTCCCGTATGGTCCTTAGGACACGCCCATATGGAGAGTAGGCCACCAATTGGCTTATGAGGTAACATACCAAGAGCAGGCCATATATGAGCGCTAGCTGGAGGTACAGATAAGTCCTATGAGAAAGCGCAGTTATGGTCACAAGCGAGGGAGCAGAGATGCCCCAGACGCCGCCTGCAATCCACTCTTCGTTCTTTATTATGAGACGGATTATCTCGCCTAAAGCGATAAGGCTTATGGCTAGATAATCCTCCCTAAGCCTTAACGCAGGCAAGCAGGCTATGAGGCCTACCATGGCTGTAACGATCATCGATAATAACAAGGGAATAGGCTGTGGAAGGCCAGCCCCTGCAGCTATAGCGTATGCATATGCACCCACCATGAAGAAGGCGGCCTTCCCAAAGTTAGCTATGTTAGTAAAGCCGTACTCCAGGTTTAGGCTTATAGCGACTATGCCGAATAGGCCCGTATAGGCCAGCCCATCTAGGACATAGACAAGTGGATCACCCATTCCCTCATGCCCTCCTGTGAGTTAAACCAGCGATACCGCTAGGCCTCACTATTAGGGTGATTATCAGAACAGCGAAGGATATTGCGGTCCTGTAATCAGCCGATAAACCCAAGTTAGTTAATAAGACTACCCCTATGCTCTCGGCGAAACCGAGTATGTAAGAGGCAAGTAGGGCACCATAGAAGCTACCTATTCCCCCGAAAACGGTTACTGAGAATGCTGGCAGTAACATTTTCCATCCTAGGAGGGGCACTAGGGCCGTACCTATAGCTAGGAACGTACCCGCTAACCCAGCCAATGAAGCCCCAAGGCACCACGTGAACAGGGTCACGCTCTCAGTATTTATGCCAGAGGCCATGGCTAGCTCTGGATTATCAGCTGTAGCCCGAATAGCTTTTCCAAAAGCCGTCTTAGTGAAGAATATGTGGAGACTAAGGGAGAAAAGAGCTGAGAAAGCGATTAAGGAGAGCCAGAGAGGCGTTGTGGACAAGCTTCCCAAATCATAGCCTAAGAGACTTACCCTAAGGTGAAGAGTAGGCCAGAAGATGCGAAATGAGAGAATGTCCCCACCGAAGATCTCCATTAGACAATGCCTTATTATAAGGCCTAGGCCTATCGAAGCCACCATTAAGTGTATTAAGGAGGCGCCCCTCCTTAATAAGGGCTTAAATAAAAGGAGGTATGACACCCCCCCGAGGAGGGCAGAGAGGAGTCCGGATATGAACACAGCTGGCACAAGGGGGAGTCCGAAATACATCAGTAAAGCATATGTCATGTAAGCGCCAAAGGATATGAATTCAGCATGAGCGAAATTAGGAAATTTGGAAAGGACATATGTCAAGGACAACCCTAAGGCTACGAGTAAGTAAATACTACCGAGGACGAGGGAGTTAAAGAAAATTTGAATCCAGTTTGTTATGGGTCATCCCCCCGTTCTAAGGCCAGTAGCCTATGTTTACGAACTTGTATTTGCCGTCCTCCTTTACGACACCCCAGATCTCATATGTCTGTAAGTATTGATCGCCGTTCTCATCAAATATCTTATAGCCGGTAGCTCCCATGTACGTCTGGCTTACGATCTTAAGGGCTTCCCTAATTGCGGGCCCACTGTAATTCCCACAGTAAGCTATAGCCATTATGACCATCATCGTCGCATCATACGCTGTATCCGCATACATAGGCGGCTCTTCACCGTATTTCTCCTTGAACTTCTTAGCGAATAGCTCATAGCTTGGGCTGCCAATCGGCGCTACAGGCCTCGTACCTATGCAAGCTATGGACATGAACTCAGCTGCCATGGGATCCTCGAACATAGGCTCGCCATAAACGCCCTCAGCACAAACCCATGTGATGCTCTGGAGCCCGAGTTCAAGCGCCTGTCTGAACATAACCTTCCCGCTTTGATAGTAACCTACGAAGAGGACGCAGTCCGGATTAGCGGCTTTCACCTGTTCAAGTTCACTCCGGAAGTCCATTTTCGAGGGGTCATATCTTATGGAAAGCACTATGCGGTCACTGATGATCTTCTTGGCCTCTTCCTCTATACCTACACCATAGGGATTATTTAGTACAAGCGTGACCACACGCTTGTAACCTCTCTTAGCTATTATGTCTGCTAATGCCTTACCTTGTAATGTGTCGCTACCAACTGTCCTGAAGACATAATCATCCGGGAATAGCGTGGTGATATATGGAGCTGTGGCTGTAGGCGATATTGTGACCACTTTCTTCTCATTAACGTACTTCCCTATGGCCCTTAGGGAGCCGCTCGTCATCGGGCCTATTATGACCTGTACACCGTCTACTTCCACGAGCTTTTTAGCAACCTCAACCGCCTTTTGATCGGAGGTTTCGTCATCCTCCACAATCAGCTTTATCGGCCTTCCCCTTATGCCTCCCCTAGCGTTTACCTCCTCTACAGCTAGCTTAACTCCCTTAAGAATCTCCTGTCCCATGGGCCCTAGATCCCCTGAAAGGGACATTATGCAACCTATCTTTATCTCATTAGGTAACACTGGTGCTACTTCCTTCATAGCGGCCTGGTAGCCCTCAGCATATCCTTTATCGTAGCCTTCTTTATAGCCCTCTTGACGCACTTCACTCATTCCAGAACTTCCCGCCTGATATCCACTATTATAGCCAGCGTAGTATCCACCGACCCCGCTTATCACGATCAGAACTATTAACACTGCTAATATTATGTTGGACATACCTCTAGATTTACCACTTCCCAATTTTTCACCACCGAGTGGTCATGCCTAAGCTAAAATCAACAAAAGTATTACATTTATAAATTTTTCGATTCCCCAACCTCTCCGCCCAAAAGGGCTTTCCATCAAGGCTTTAAGCGATACTATGATCCTGAGAGAACATTATTGATCAACCCTATGAGAGGCCCAAGTAGAGAGGCTATATGAACAATAAGGTAGGCAACTCCACTTAGTCAGAATATATCAGCGATTACGATACACGCTAGATGATATCTTGAAAAACGGAGAGGCTAGCTAAAAACTCTCATCGGAGGCTAGCTCATTGGTACACTCTTCCCCCATGATGTGATGATATTATTCATTAATATTATTTATATAATTAATAGTGTCATCCCCCTATCCTCAATAAAAAGGAGATTCATAGTTTTAAGGTCAAGTCTCATTCCCATAAGGAGCCTGTTCAAACGCCTATTAAGCCATTTTTCGTATAGAAGGATGGGAAGTTGATGTGGAGGAAAATAAAGTGATGCTCATAGGCACCGGGAGCCTCATTTTTACACCATCCCTTTTAAGAGGACTTATCTTAAGCGACATGGCCTAAGAAGATGCCTTAACAATAGCCTTAGTAGATATAGATCCCAATATGCTTGATATGATGTATGAGGTTGGAACTAGGCTCCTCGAGGGCTTCAAGAAAATGCGTAAGGCTGAGAAGCTGGGGATTGAGAAGTATGTTGAGAGGAGGGAAGCCCTTGAGGGAGCTGATTTCGTAATTATAACGATAGGCGTAGGCGGAGTTAAGGCTACGCACATCGACATCGAGGTACCTAGGAGGTACGGCATAGAACAGACAGTAGGGGATACCGTGGGACCCGGTGGCATAATGCGGGCCCTTAGGCATATCCCAGCATTGCTGGACATAGCTAGAGATATGGAAGATCTATGCCCGAATGCATACATGTTTAACTACTCGAACCCCTTAACCCCCCTCACTAGAGCTGTTCAAAGGGAGACCAAGGTAAAGGCATACGGATTATGTACTGGTGTCTTCGGCATTAGGAGGCTCTTAGCGGGATACCTAGGCGTTGGGCCTGAAGACGTCGAAGTCTACGTAGGAGGCATAAATCACCTCTATTGGATCATGGATTTCGCGGTTAAGGGTGAACCTGGGTATCCGACAGTGGAGGAAAAGATAGCTAAGGAGGGAATGCCTGAGAGGGGTACGGGGACCATACTACTCAGGCTTTACAGGATTTTCGGCCTAATACCAGCGCCTGGGGACAGGCATGTAGCCGAATTCTTCCCGCATCTTTTCATGTATAAAGAGGCCATGGAGAAATACGGTATCCCTCGCTTTCCTGAGGACACGGTTTACGATTATAAGATCAGGGAGCCCTTTGAGAAACTGCTAAGGGGCATAGCGTCAGGTAGGAGGAGCGTCGACGAGCTATTGAAGGTATGGGGGCTTGAGGAGGAAGGGAAGGGGATCATAAGGCTTATGGAGGCTATCGCCCTCGATAAGAGAACGCTTTATCCGGGAATTAATGTGCCCAATTTAGGTGTGATATCAAACCTACCGATGTGGGGCGTCGTGGAAGTGCCAGCATATGTCGATGCTACAGGCGTTCACCCATTAAATATGGGATCTCTACCTAAGGCCATAGTTGGGATACTTACTCAACGCCTAAGCCAGTATGAGGTAACTATAGACGCGGCACTAAGTGGTGATAGGGATTTGGTTATGCAAGCACTTCTGATGGATGGATATGTCAAATCCGTAGAAGTAGCTGAAAGGTTACTAGAGGATATGCTTAGAGCCGAAAAGGAGTGGTTGCCGAACTATTGGTTTAATGGCAAATCGCGAAACTAGTTCTTCATAAAATGTAATAAAATGTACAGAAATCAGCTGGGATCCGCTAGTTCGGCTAGTTCCGCTATTAGCCCTTAAAGCCGCCGGAGTAGAGGATATAGAGGGGAGAGTTAAGCGACTTATAGCGGGGCTTGGTAGGGCCAAGATAAAGGGCATCTAGGCTTTAATAGCTATGGGATATTTAAGTAGCTATTGGTGAAGGGCATATGGACGATCTAATCGAAGCCCTGGGCTTTGATGGGAAGGATAGGCTTCTCATAATTCATGCCGATGATGTAGGGATGTGCCATTCCGTTAATGAGGCTACGTTTTCCGCATTATCGTACGAGATAGTTACATGCGGTAGCCTTATGATGCCCTGCCCCTGGGTACTTGAGGCCGCTGAGCTTACCAAGAAATATGGGTTCGATGCCGGTGTGCATGTCACACTTAACAGTGAGTGGGAGCATTATAAATGGCCTCCTATCTCATCCGATGGACATAGCACATTAGTCGATGAATATGGCTATCTCTGGCGTAGCGTAGAGGAGGTGGTAGCTCATGCGGTGCCCTCTGAGGTCGAGAAGGAGGTAGAGGCTCAGGTGATTAGGGCGTTTAAAATGGGGATAGAGCCCTCGCATATAGATACTCATATGGGGACCGTATACGCTAAGCCGGAATTCTTCATGGCATATGTGAGGATTGCTGATAGACATAGGATACCGCCTATGTTAGTGAAGCCCTCAGAGGAGATGATAATGAGGGCTAGGAAAATGGGCTTAGAGATCGAGAGCCTTAAGAAGGCTATAGTAGAATCTCGCTGGCCTAAACTCGATATGCTCATGGCAGGGATACCCGGAGTTACATTAGATGATAAAAGGAGGGCATTAAGGCAGTTCTTGAGAGGTGTGAAAGGAGGCATGGTGGTTCAGGTGATAGTCCACTTAGGCTTAGACACGCCGGAACTACGTGCTATCATGCCTCGGAGCTATCCCTCACGGGTTAATGAGTATAAGCTAGTGACGGATAATGAAACGCGTAAGCTGATAGAGGAATTAGGATTCCAGCTCATAGGATGGCGGGAGATAAAGAAGGCGACTATGAGATAGGCCCCATAGACGGTATGACTGTCCTTGCATGTCATAACGTCAGGAGCTCTACGAAGTGCTTTTTCGTTGCCTGGAGGCCATATGTGGCTATCACGATATCACCCTTATTAAGAAGTCCTTCGTTTAGGGCTTTTTCGATGGTATTCTGAATGCCCTGTGCATATGTTTTGGCAGGTATCCTTAAGGGCTTGAGACCCCAAAGCGCATTAAGCATGTGGGCGACCTTCTCATGAGGGGTCCCTATAAACGCCGAAACACCTGGTCTATATTTCGCTATCCGGAAGCCTGTCTTTCCGCTCATAGTATATATTATGAGCCTCGCCCCTAAATCCTCAGCCAGCGTAACTATCCCCTCAGCAAAGCGGTCTCTGACATCCGATGCGATCACATGTACCTTTACGTTTGTATCAGCGGTTCTCACTATCCGATCGAGCCATTTGACAGCTCTGACTGGATAGCGGCCTATAGCCGTCTCTCCTGTTAGGAGAAGAGAATCAACTCCTTCCCTAACGGCCGTGTATATATCGTTTACCTCGGCTCTAGTTGGCGTGTTAGAGTATATCATCGACTCTAGGATCTGAGTAGCGATCATAATCGGCTTACCCATGCTAAGCGTCATATCAGCTATTCGTTCCTGTAACTGGGGCACTACCTCTAAGCCAAAATGGAGCCCTAGGTCGCCCCTTGCCACCATTATATAATCGGCTTCCTTCACGATCTCTTTAAGGTTCTTGACGGCGCTTGGGACTTCTATCTTCGCTAATATCATGCCTCGAAAACCGTATCCTTCAGCGACTTTCCTCACTTTTCGCACATCATCGGCCTCTCGAACATAGCTTATAGCGAGAACATCTAGGTCCATCTTAGCTACCAGTTCTATACATCTAACATCCTTTTCAGTCGGTGCTTCAATCCTGTATTCTTTGTCCTTTATGACCAGGGCTTTCCCCTCGCTTAGCTTACCGCCTGATAGCGGTTCAGCTAAGACCTCTTTCCTCCCCTGCTTCACCACCCTTAGCCTTATCCTGCCGTCATCCGCGAGTATCATGTCATCGACTTCTACACGATCAAAGAACTCCTCATGCGGAATGGGGATTCCCTCTGATGGAGGCTTATATCCCAGTACTAGCTTAATCTTAGTGCCGGGCATAAGCTTTACAGGAGCATGGATTTTGCCTATTCTGACACTGGGACCTTGCAGATCTCCAATGTACGTTATCAGGAGAGAATGCTGGTTCTCTAGGCGTTTAATCATCTTAACCCATGCTCTCCACTCCTTCTCAGTCCCATGGGAGAAGTTTATCCTCACGCCATTCACATAAAGTAGTAGGCGTCTTAGTACCCCTTCTGATGAGGAGGAGGGGCCTATTGTGGCGAAAATCTTAGTACGCCTATACAAGACTCAATACCGCTTATAGGTTGACGCCCAGTGTTAAAAAAACTAACCTAAAGTCCTTAAGTACTATCCGGACGAGATCCGCGCTGAAGGAAATCCGTGTACGCTAGTACTTTTTCTGACGCATATGCGTCAGTATACTTCGCTAGAAGGTTTCCTGGACCATAAATTATGCATCCCTTATCTCCACTCTCATTTCACCGGAAGGTTCGGACTTCCCCCTTAAACAAAATCAATCTCAAAAACAAGTTATTTAGCCCCCCTAATGTGAACCGGACAGATGGGTAAAAACTATTCCAATATGGGCTCGATGTACCTCTTGATCATTCTCCTTACGTATTGATGTTGTTCATATGTCACTGAGGGCTTGCCGTAAATGGCCCGCATGCTATCCTCGAACTCGCCCTTAGGTATTCTGTCCTCCTCCCTACACGGTTTTGAGAACTCCTTATGAGGCTCCTCCTGGTACCAATAGGCTACGCTTGAGTAGTCCGCCTCCACTTCATCATATTCCCCATGATGAACCCTAACGGATATGCGCCTGTAGAAGGGTATAGGGTCGAATATGTGAAATCTGAAGCAGGACGTCCTGAAGCGCCTCTCGTCCTTTATTAATATGCCATGGGTCATGGCCGCGTAGACCCCATGAAGGAAGTACCACCCACTTAGGAAGTAGTCCTCGGTACCTGTGGAGCCGTATGATAGGGTCTCCTCATCGTCAACCTTAACCTCAAAATTCCCCTCAAGATATGTGAAGCCCCTTTCGCGCCTTAAGGACTGCATGTTAAGCCGGGTTCCAGTATAGAAGCCCTTACCCTCGGCCTCCAATATCGTATAAGGCTTCCCCTCTTGCGTCGGATTTTCCCTGCGCCACTTAGCATGGAATCTAAGCTTAACGTCGTCCAGACCTTCTTCAAATACGTAGTAACCGATCATGGCATAAAAGCTGCTTATAGGTTCATTACTGGCGTTTATCACCTCTATCTTGCACGACTCGCTGAAGGGCATAGGGATGAAGCTATAGTATCCGCCGCTCGTCTCGCCTAGGAGAAGGGTACTGTGATGCTTGTACTCACCATAGCCCGCTCCCACGAAGTCCCCCAAGGGGACATCAACGCTTGGATTCCCCTCCCCATCCCAGTATATGTTCAATATGGCGTTCCTGAGTATGTAGCGATCCCTCGATCGAAGCGTGAACCATATCGAAGCTATGCACCCCGCTCCCTTCACATCGAGTAGCGTAAACCTCTCACCCGGTTCTATAGGAACCCAGTCAAGCCATCTCTCAACCCTACCTAGAGGGGATGGCGATGCAGGTGGGGGATGTTTACCCGTCGTTGATGCATATCGCATTCTAGCCTTTTTGATAAAAGGAAGATTGAATAGATTCAAAAGCATTTAAGTCACCAATTTCAACTTAAATCATGACGATATAAGCTTTCCACTTGACTGCAATATATGCCTTCATCCTCATTTTGGCCTCAGCTAGTCCCTTCGGTGAGCTTATTATAGTATCCCTCAAGGATACCCTCGGAGAGCTTATCCTCCTTGATCTTCCTGATCAGCTCGCTTAGCCTCTCCACCCATGTACTGAATAGCTCCTTGCCCTTTTCAGCGTTAGCCTTACTGGGCTCCCCTACATAGCCCTCTAGGGCATAACCTATCCAATCTACTGGGGTCTCAACCCACTCAGCTACTGAACGGGGACCAAGCCTAGCCTTTCCTTTGGGGATCTTCTCCTCCTTGATAAGCTCAGGGTAGGTATAGGCGACGAGGCTCGTCTCTATCTCACCAGCATGTCCTACGACATCGCTTTCCCTTACCCTCTCTATAACATCGCTTATCAAGCCCCATGGCTCAGCTATTACGTAAACTACGTATCTCCTCCTCTTGTTCAGGACTTCCCTCACAAAGAGCCTTAAGGGCCGTATATTGCCTCCATGACCGTTAAGCAGGATTATCTTCTTAAACCCCATTCTACCTAGCTCCTCACATATCTCCTCCAATAGCCTCAGAAAGGTCCTCCCCGTTAAGGATATAGTCCCCGGAAAGTGCCTGTTCTCGGGGACATAAGCGTAATAGAGCGGTGGTAGCACTACGACCTTCTCCCTTTTAGCGACCTCAAGTGCTACTTTATGTATGACTAGTGCATCGGTTCCTAGTGGCAAATGGGGGCCATGTACCTCTAAGCTTCCGATGGGCACTACCGGTATATAACCTTCCTTCACCATCTCCTCTATATCCCCGTAAGTCAGCCCCTCCCATCTCATCTCGTTCACCATGAGTGTTATTAATGAGCGATGAGTCTATATAATTTCAGACATCTTCAAAGAACATCAGGCTGTTTGATGCAGTTTATGTGACGATGACCGTTGCTTCCTTTTTGACGCATATGCGTCAGAATTTTCACGCAATGTAATGTTGTTGCATAGTCAACGTTCCTTAAAGTCCTCCCCACCTTAATAACGGCTTTTTTACCATAATAAAGTAAGATAACTTATAGGGGGAGGGCAAAAAATGGACCGGATATTGGTCTTAACGCACTCAGCAGGCTTCAGACATAGCTACATACCAACTGCCGTGGAGGTACTAACCAGACTTGGCAAACGCACTGGATCATTCGAAGTATATGCTACTGATGAATGCCGGGAACTAACATCTGACCTCCTTAGGAGCTGTTCTGCCGTTCTCTTCATGACCTCAGGCGAGCTCCCGCTAAGTGAAGGCCAGAAGAGGGCGCTATTAGAGTTCGTACATGAGGGTGGTGGCTTCGTGGGCGTGCATAACGCCTCAGATACCCTATATGGATTCCCGGAATACGGTGAGATGCTGGGGGGATACTTTAACGGTCATCCCTGGACCCAAGAGGTTTATGTGATAGTAGAGGATGGAAGTCATCCGTCCACAAGGCATCTACCCAGGAGATTCAAGGTTTTCGAGGAGGTATACACTTTCAGGGAATGGAGCAGGGAGAAAACGCATGTACTCATAAGCTTGGATGCGTCATCCGTCGATTTAAGTAAGGGCAATAGAGCGGACAACGATTACGCCCTGGCATGGTGTCATGAATATGGGAGGGGACGGGTCTTCTACACAGCTTTCGGACACTTCCCTAGGCTCTGGAGGGAAAAATGGTTCCAGGAACACCTTCTAGGAGGGATACTCTGGGTCATGAGAAAGGCCTAAATGTGTCGTGCTCGAGCTTCCTTTAAATCGCACGTTTTGCTTAATACCAGCCGAGCAATCTCGCTACTTTTAGGAGGTCATCAGACACTACCTTTATCGTCCTCGGCCCTAAACGCTTGACCTGCGGCATCTTCGCAATGGGTTCAGCGAAGTGAGGATGCATGTACTCTACGATCACCTCGACGGGTCTTCTAAAGGTGAACGGTTTCAGTTCACTAGCCCTATTAACCGCCCTCCTCGCTGCTTCCTTGATGATAGCTCTGGCCTTAGCTGGAGCTAGGCATAGCGCATCAGTTCTGCTCAGACCCTCCTTAACAATAGCCGCCTCTATATTCC
>JAGGXX010000045.1 GCA_021162845.1 Thermoprotei archaeon
GCTAACGGGAATCCAGGATACATACCCGCTGAACATGACTATACTATTGCGCCTATCGGAAAACGTGGCTATGAATTAGAGTACTCTTACATGCTTTACGGGCGTCCATTAGTCGGCTCTGGGACGGCGACCCTATTAATCGAAACGGCCGTGAGCCTAATCGATAAGCTTGCAAAGGGCGAATGAGTCGGCGTCACCTTTAAGCATTACATCTGGGGTAGTGCTATCAGGAAATCCTGCTGTCTAAGGGATCTATTTATCCCATCATACTGGCTATATCAATCTCAGCCTTGGCCTTGCTAAGGGAAGCACACAGAGCTTAGGTAAGATTTATATTTGTAAATATCTTTACATTTGCCATCGCTTCGAACATGGTGAAGGTAGTGTGCTTCGTGCCCTTATTCGATCCCAACGAGAGGTTTAGCTGCGCTAGATGCGGGAGATGTTGCGGAAAAGGGCTTAATGAGTGGTGGCTAGAACTCCTTCCCGTTGAGGTACAGAGACTCAGGGAAGCGGGACTCCTAAAAGGGGTGAGGTTCAGGAACGGAAGGGCTTTCCTAGCTAGGGGGAAGGAGGGCTCTTGTGTTTTCCTAAATGAGGACAACCTATGTACACTACGCATCGAATATGGATGGCATCCGCTGGGATGCAGGCTATTTCCATTAGGGGTATACATCGTGAATTCTACGCTCTTCATATACCTTAACAGGCCCTATGCAAGGAAGGTTGGATGTAAAGGCCTAGGCAAAGGGGAGACCTTGGGTGCTCAGATAGACCGCATATTAGACGCTCTAAGGGATGCAAACGTGATTAAGGACTACTACGCTGATGTGAGCCCTATCAGGTTTAATGGGATTAGCTTTTTATCTTAAACCTTCCTTAGCCTACAATAGGGGCTTTCTAGGTTGAGCGATATCAAGCATGTACTTAAATCCAAGATGCCTGAAGTAATCGAGAAAGTCCTAGGAATTAAACCCAAGACTCTGAAGATCTCGAAGCTGGATGGAATAGGCAACGAGAATTACTCCCTCATGGTGCCCATAGGCCGAGGAAAGTGGGGAAAGTTCTCAATTAAGATCTATAGCGGTAGCGGAAATGAAGCCAAACGGAAACTGTTAAAGGAAGTCAGCCTCTTCAGGCTATTAAGAAGACGTGGCATAGGGACCCCTGAAGTTTTATACGCTGATATCGAAGGCAGGTTATTCGGCAGGCCCTTCATTCTCAAGCGATGGATAGATGCCGTTAACTCAGAGAAGCTCTTGGATCGCGATGAAACGCGCTATAGATGCCTGAGCACATTAGCTGACGTTTTAGCAAACATGCACTCCGTCCCGCTAGAGGACGTAGACGAGAAGCTATTATCCATACCTCAAAGTGAGTATGATTATGTAAAGAATCAGATATTCCTCCTAAATTACCTGTCTAAGATTGCAAGGCTCGATATAACCCTCCTCCTTAGCTGGCTTAAGGAGAGAGCCCCTCCAGCCGAGAGATATACCTTGGTACACGGCGATTACTCCCCCGAGAACGTACTGATGGATCAGCATATGAGGGCTTATCTGATAGACCTTGAGAGCGTGGAGGTAGGGGATCCAGTATGTGATTTAGGATACGCCTATCACTTCCTCAAGATGAGGGAATGCATGAACAAACGGCTAAAAGGCCTAGCTAATTCCTTCATAGCCCTCTACGAGCGTAGGTTTGCGGTAGATGCAGATGTTCTAGACTATTACAAGGTCTTGAATGCGTTAAAGCTCCTGCTCTTCTTCAATTACATGCGGAAGAACCTCTTCTTCATAAAGAAGTTCACAGTACTATATCCCATAGCGTTCCTGTTCTTCTTAAGACCTGCGATAAAGTACCTCAAAGAATTCGTAGCTTCTCGAGTACCCAAAGCTTTAACTATAATAGGGAGGATCTAGGATTTGGCGGTATGCCTCCTAAAACGATCTACACGGTAGGACATTCGAACAGAGACCTGCGTTCATTTTTGAGACTGCTTAAAGCCCATGATATAGAGGCCTTAATCGACGTTCGTAGATACCCTACGTCCAGAAAATATCCGCACTTCGATAAGGAGAACCTAGCGTCCGTTCTCTCTCAAGCTGATATGTTCTATTATTGGCTGGGTGAAGCGCTTGGGGGATGGCGTAAGTGGCGTGGAGGATCCATATCCGGTTGCCTTAAAAGCCCAGGTTTTCGGGCTTATGTAGAACACATGAAGACTGAGGAGTTCTTAGAGGCTGCTAAGAAGCTCATGAGGATAGCGATGAAGTATAACTCCGTCGTAATGTGCGCCGAGAAGTTCCCATGGCGTTGTCATAGGTATTTCCTCTCCGATTGGCTTAAGGTACAGGGCTTTAGGGTGATTCACATAATAGATGAAGGTAGGGTCATAATACATAAGCTCTCTAGATGCGCGCGCGTGATCAATGGAAGGCTCATTTACGTTTAGGAGAGGTTGGTCATGTGGCTTCGGGTTGACTGCCGTCTTAACAATCGTTACTGCGGTAGATGTTGTTACAAGACGGAGATGCCCTTAAGCAGTGAAGATATAAAGCGCATAGAGGACCTAGGCTATCCAAGGGATCATTTCCTGATATGGCGTAAGGGGCTTCCGAGACTGAGGAATACGGATGGGCATTGCGTCTTCCTCGATGTGACTTCAGGAAAGTGCACGATATACCCTCATAGGCCCGAGGGCTGTAGGCTTTACCCCCTCATATACATGAGGGCTAGGGGCGTTATGGTGGATCCTCTTTGTCCTAAGGCAAACTCTATCCCAATATCAGACGTACGCCGCTTGGCTCCAGTACTGATTAAGCTAATAAGAAAACTTGAGGAAGAATACTGTGTAAAGCTGTTATGAGCATGAGGAGGGGAAAAATCCCTATGCTGACCTCGGTAATAAGGGCTGTGATATTTGATCTAGACGGAACTTTACTGGATAGCAAAGAGGCCATAGTTATTAGTTTTCAAGAGGCAGCTCGGAGAATGAATATCGAGATCGACGAGGATATAGTGCGTAACCTGATAGGCATACCCGCCCGTGAGATAATCAAAAGGGCGGCCTTAACTCCTCTAAGGGAAGAGGAGGTAGTACGTTTCGTTCACCTGAGAAGGGAGATATTTAAGGACTTATGGAAGCGTGAAGTCAAGCTCTATCCTGACGTAATGGAGACGCTTATAGCTCTTAGGGACCGGGGTTACCTCTTAGGCATAGCATCCTCGAACAATGAGGAAAGGCTAAGAGCCATGGTTCATTTCTTTAATCTGGATGAGCTCATTCCTGTAGCCATAGGATATGGGAAAGGGATAAGGCCTAAACCGTATCCCGACATGATATTGAAGGTCATAGAGAAGCTGGGCATTAGCCCTCAAGAAGCCCTCTACGTCGGCGATACTGAGCAGGATTACATCTCCGCTCAACGAGCTGGCACTTACTACATCATGATCGATAGGGAGGGGCATATGACGTGGCATAAGACGCCTGTCATAAGGAGCCTCCTTGAGCTCTTACGCTTATTGCCTTAACCTCCTATTTTAGTACGCCTACATTCCACGTCCAGGTTACGTTTAATGCGTAATTCCAAGCAGTAGCCAATATGATACCTATGATATTAGATATAAGGTAGTATATGCCCGCTAAGTTTGTGAGGACCCATAGGGTAAGAAGGTTGACCAGGAGGCCTCCTAGGCTAACTAGATGATATCTAACCAAGCGCCTCAGTACGCTTAAGGGGTTATTAGATGAGGATAGATCGCTGAAGGTCCAGGCTTCATTAAGAGCGAAGTTAGATAATATCGAAGCCTCAATGCTGAATATCGCCGATACTAGGTAGTACACCTTCATGAGCTCCGTTATCAACCACAGCAATCCCTCGTTGATTAAAACCCCTATAGCCCCTACGGTGCAAAATCGCATGATTCTAACGTGCTCCTTCCTCTCTCTCATGAGCCTGAAGATGTGCTTCAAGTATCGCAGATACGCGCTCATGCCCATCTTGCTTCTCCCTGTCCTTCTGGGCATGAAGGTGTAGGGTACCTCAGTTACCCTATTGTAGTCACCCTTACACAAGATCTCCAGGAGTATCTTCATACCCAATGGGTTTAGCTCCTTGCCATCTATGACCCCTCTCTTAAACATGAAATAGCCTGAGAGGGGATCCTTAATCGACACCGTACGCGGTAATAAGACGTGTGCTAGTTTAGTGGCCACCTTAGATACAAGTAGTCTCCATAAGCTCCATCCGCTCACTCCCCCACCAGGGCAGTACCTGCTGGCGATCGCGATGTCCGATCCCTTCCCTATCTCCTCAAGGAGCTTGGGTAGGAGCCCTGGTGGGTGTTGCATATCCGCATCCATCACGGCCAGCACGTTTGCATCGGTATGCCTTATGCCCTCAAGTACAGCTGTAGCCAATCCCATTTTACTGGGCCTATGGACGACCTTTATGTTGCCGTAAACGTTCCTTAAGGCCTCTGCCACGAGGCCTGTACCATCGGGGCTATTATCATCGACTATTATTATCTCAAAGTCCGTTAAGCCCTTAAGGCATTCCTCTATCTTCCTTATCACTAAAGGTAAGCTCTCTCTCTCATTATACGTGGGTAATATTATGGCCAGCTTCATGTTCCTGGTCATCTACGTCCCCTCTGGGGGGGATTAAAAAGCATGAAGCGTGGCGTGGATCCATCCCTCTTATAATGGCTTAGCGATTATCTCCTTTATCCTTAGGCTTAAGAACTTCCGTGTGTAGCTTGGCCTTATGACTACAGCCGTATCAGCTCCCCTATCAGTCCCAGCTATGGCTATGACATCCCTGTTAACATCTATAAGCCCTGCATCGGCGGCCATTAACGTTATCTCCACGCAGACCTTCATACCTTGACAGAACCTCCTCAACGTATCGGCTACGACGCGTTTATGCGATATACCGCCGTATTTCCCAGCGAAGGCGTCATCTACATCATCGCCCAGTGCATGCGTACATGTAAGGACCTTGGCTCCCATTCTCGTAAGCTTTTCCCTGACCTCAGGCTTCATTATCCATCCCTCGTCCTCAAAGCCCATCGATATGGTGACCACGACTAAGTTAACCCCCATGTCTTTGAATACTTCGATGGCTTTGAATGCTGTATCACCATAGGTAGATGCAACGACGATATCCTTAATGCCTAGCTCTTTAGCCCTTTCCTTAGCTATCTCCAGCGTCGCCTCTGTATTCTGAGGGCCGGGCTTCGAGAAATAGCGTATCACCTTATCGGTATAACTCATACTATCACCTATCCTCACTTGTTAAAGTTAATTCATAGTAAGGAAGTTAAAAGTTATACGTAGTGCGATATTTCACTTCAATAGCGTTTTTCATTTAATTCCCTCTTCAGCCTATTTAACGTGAGGGGGCATATAGTGGGGATCTCCGGTGAGCTGATCAAGAGGCTAAGGGATATCGTAGGCGAAGAATACGTCCTCACGGATAAAATAGATCTAATCCCGTACGCTTATGACGCCTCAGGGGCCTTACCTCATCTACCCGATGTAGTCATTTTGCCTTCCTCCACTGAGGAGGTGGCAACAGTAGTCAAATTAGCCTATGAGTACGGGGTACCCATAGTGTCACGTGGATCCGGGACGAGTCTAACAGGCGCTTCGATACCTTATTCCGGCGGGATAGTGCTTCGATCTCTCTAGGATGAATAGGATATTGGAGATAAACATTTCGTATGTTTAGGGAGATATATCCAGATCTGGACGTGAAGCTGAGGGCTAAGACAGTACATACAAGCCAATTTTGCTTGAAGCCTTGGGTGAAAGGTCGCTAGGATCCAAGCTTGACTATACTGTGACGTATCACGATCCATGTGAGCTCAGGAAATACATGGGTGTTTATGAGTGTTGTTGTGGAAGCGGAGGAGATGTTTGGGCCTTAGACCTAGATGTAGCCATCGAGGCCGGTAGGGAGAGAGCTAAGGAGTTAGCTAGAAAGGCTAGGACTATAGCCACCTCATGTCCCCGTATGTTACATGGTCCTACGTTACGCTACCCTACGGGAGGATCTTAATGTAGAAGTCAAGGATACCGTGGAGTTCCTCAAGGAATACCTAGATGAAGCGGGTAAGAAAGGCCGATAGGCAGTTAAAGAGGGCGAGCATGATGAAGGGTAGCCTTGGATCAGCGTAATACATATAGCCACCCAGGGGACCTCCGGGTATGGAGAAGAGCGCGGCCACTATAGAGAATAATGCTAATATCCTAGCCCTAGCCATGGGATCTATCCTATCGATTACGTTAGCCGTTATAGCCTCCATCAAGGGCCATCTGAACATCGATGCAAGTGCGTTACCTATGCTCACAAGGGCCACTAAGTAGAGCTGACCTGGTGGTATGATGAGGAGGAACATCAATGCAACAGCACTCGAGAGGTACGTAAGCGAGAGGATGTTCTTGATATTCGTCTTTGTTAAGGTCTGCATGAACATTAGCATAAAAATTAGTTGTGCCAAGGAACTCACCGACGGTATTATAGATATCGACGATGCATCCAGGCATAAGGCTCTTGAATCAACGAGGAAAAGCGTAAAGAACGTGCTCCAGATCGTGTAATTCAGCGTGCCCATGACGGATATGAGCATCAGGAGGGAAAGCTCCTTTTGGGAGAATATCCTCTTCATCACTTCTAGGTAATCCGCCAATGATGCCCCCTTCCCCATTAACTTCTCGCCTATCTCGCTCTCCCTTAAATACATCTGGCGCAGAACGAACATTATGGCCATCAGGAAGAAAGCGATACCGTAAAGAAGCCTGCAGCCCATGTCAACGCCGTATAAACCTATCATAAAGCCAGCCAGAGGAGCGGTTAAGGATCCTATAAGCCACCATAGCTGCACGATGCTATAGGCTACGGCTCTAAGCTCAGGGGGCGTGCCCTCCACCATAAGGCATTTCCATGGCAGCATCGAAATATTGGTTAACCCATTTATGAGTGTAGCTAATAATGCATACCTGATATCCAGGGCTATCATCCATACGAAGGTAGAACCTAACCAGGCGATGGAATCAAATATCATGAAAGTCCTCTTCCTCCCCCATTTATCGCTGAAGTAGCCACCGAGAATGGGTAATAAGGCCTGAGTTATGGAGTAGATCCCTGAGATCCAACCTATCTCCACTTCACTAAGGCCTAGGCTTTTCATGTATAATGAGGAGTAGAACCCAACCCAGGCCATTGGTATGCCCCAGAATGCCTCCGTTAACACTAGAATCCGGGCGTTTTCGCCCATCCTCCTGAGGGAATCCCCGATCTCCCGTAAATTGCTCATCGTCATCATCCCTGCGATGAACAGCGATTACGTCTGGCGAATTAAGTGCGCATGGGTAGATTACAATTACTTACGTCGAAGGCATTATTTTTAACGCTGATATCAGGAGATGAAACTGATTGCTATATTTAGTTGGGGGAACTATAAAGGGCTAGAACGTGGAATACACATGGAGGTGTTCCTTTATACCGATCTTCGTATTAGTCGCTAAGGATGACGAGGTAATCTTCATGGATAAAGTATCGACGATCTTTTTTACGAAGGACTTCTTGGAATTACTTAGGCATATAGAGGCCGAATACGGGCTTCGGTTCTCGACTCTACATAAGCTGTTCATAGGTGAGGTCATCAAAGACCCACGCGAAATAGTGGAGGACACATTAAGGTTACTTATGTTTACTTATGAAAGGGAGGACGAGCTCCCTAAAGTCTTCTTTTTCGTGACCTTTCCACGCGATTTCCTGGACGTCATGGGCATACTACTAGGTGGGGCATCCTCAATCGAAATCCCCCTAGAGGATAAAACCATGAGGATCGAGGGAGGGCTTGGTAAGGCAATCATTTATGAAGATGGTATCCCAGTACGAGATTTAAGGGAGGGTGAGGAACTCAAGGTAAGCACTCTCTCAATTAAAGTCCTAACTAAGACGGCTTACGATATGGTGAGCGGCCCCTTAAAGACGTTAGCCATAGCAGCCCTGGTGGCCCTGAGGGAAAAGGCTAGACTTTTAGCCAGAGATTCCACAGTAACTCTCATAAGATGAAGTTGTGGCGGGCTAGAGATCTTAGCTCTTTCTTTCTTGAATGGTCTTGAGAATAACGGAAGCGAGCTCATCGAATGCCTTGTAAACATCGGAGTTAGGGTACTTTGAGAGGAATGAAAACCCCTCATCGCAGGCCTCAGATAGCCTAGGGTCAAGCGGTATCGATGCCAAGAGCCTAGTGCCCATATCTCTCGCCACTCTTCCTCCCCCACCTTTCCCGAAGATCTCATATCTGGATCCACACTTAGGGCATATGAAATAACTCATGTTCTCCACGATGCCTAGTAGAGGGAGTTTGAGACGTTTTACAAAGGATACAGCCTTCCTAACGACATGTTCGGAGACCTTAGATGGTATCGTCACTATTATTGTCCCATCTATCTTAGGCATTAACTGTACTATGCTTAGTGGTTCATCTCCTGTTCCAGGGGGGAGATCCACCAGTAGGAAATCCCTATCACCCCAATCAACTTGGCTCAGGAACTCCATTATAGCTCTGGCTTTAAGGGGCCCCCTCCATATAACAGGTGTATCCTCATTTGGTAGAAGGAAATCCATAGAAACGACTTCAATTCCGTTCCTAGCCTTTAGTGGCCTGATGGAACCACCATCCACTAAGAGCTCACCCCTGCTTACGCCCAGCATCTTGGGTACACTTGGACCATGGATATCGCAATCCAATATTGAAACCTTATAGCCCTTTATACATAGCATGTCTGCCAGGTTCACGACCACCATGGTCTTTCCTACGCCGCCTTTCCCGCTCATGACGATTATCCTATGCTTTACACCTTTCACTCTCTCTTCGATTAATCTCTTAGCTTCCTCTATGCTACCCCTACCCGATGACAAGTAAATTCGCCTCATTTAGGGAGAACTACATTATCCGCTTAGTGATATTGAAACTACCAGAGCCTAGACCCTTCGGCGATAAGGGGAACTCATGTCCACATCTAGGACATACAACATAGCCGCAATTGCCGAAAACTGAATATTTACAGCCCGTACACATAACCCCCCTTGAGTAGCTTATGTCAAATGTGGAGCCACAGTTAGGGCATGTAACCTTCTTCGTCATCTTTAGCACCGTAGAAAGAACGCATTAGCCTTAAATTTAAACCTATCGTGATGAACGTTAGTAATTAAAGATATAAGGCGATAGGTTCCTATTTTAGAAGGCATATAAGGCATGTTAAGGGGTTTCCCATGAGACATAAGGTGGCATTCGTCCATGTTGGAGACAAGAAGATGAGGGTCGAGGAGATCGATCGAGATGATATACTAGGCCCAGCTGATTGGGGCATCCACTGCCACTTAAAGCTATATGAGAGCTTTAAATATCCTCCATATGATGAACATAATGTCTTCTGTTTCGGTATGGGAAAACTAGCTGGAGGCGTGCTATCTGGAACCCATAGGCTCATAGCGACCTTTAGATCACCGCTCTGGGGTGGCCTTTACCTCTCTACTGTGGGCGGAGCAGCTTACGTCTTCCGTTACGTAGGCGTGGACTATGTAACCATCGAGGGCAGATCTTCAAGCCCTACGATAATAATTCTCAAAGGCACCAAAGATGGCCTTAAGGCTCAGTTCGATACCATAAGCAGAGAGGAGCTCGATAAAATATATCGGGGCTATAAGGGATGGGAGGGGGTATACGCCTTTTACCGATATCTACTGGAGAGGTATAAGGACGTTTACAAGAAGGATAGTGGATACATGGAGTTCAGGATGCTCGTAGTAGGGCCTGCAGCACTTAACACGAACATGGGTGGTGTGTTCTCAACTACCATAAGGAATGGCGAAATAGATATAGGATCGGAGGGATGGATGGCCCGCGGCGGAGGAGGCTCCGTTCTCTATCAAGCACATGGTGTTGTCGCTATAATTTATGGCGGTGATAACGACTGGCGGACATTTGAGGGCTCCCTCGACTTAAAGAACCCTAATGCCCTGAATGAGTTCTTTGAGGAACATTTAGGTAAGCCTATGGGCAAGGCGGTGTTTGACGCCACTGAGAAGTATAGGTACTCACCTAGTGTGGGAAGCGGTGGCACATTCGGCGTTAACTATTCCACCTTGAGGGACAGGGTGATAATGTTCAACTGGAACAGCATATACCTTGAGAAGGAAACACGCATGGGGCTCTATGAAAAGCTCATCCGCAGCCACTACTTGAAGCAGTTCAATGAGGAGATAATTAAGCCGCGTTCGTTTAAGACGTGTGGTGAGCCCTGTCCTGGTGTGTGTAAAAAAGTAAGGGATGTCTTTAAGAAGGACTATGAAGTCTACTCAGCGCTAGGGCCTATATGCGGGATATTCGATCACCGCGCTGCCGAGAAAGCCGTACATGCCGTCGACTCTATGGGCTTTGATGCCATAGAGTTCGGTACGCTTGCAGGATGGGTACTCGAATGCCTTAAGAGGGGCCTTTTAAAGCCTGAAGAGGTAGGCGTCAGCGAATTACCCAAGCTCGATCCTGAGACGTTTAAATTAGAGGATTCAAACGTAAATGCGGAGATAGTGGCTGCGTTAGCGAGGAAGGTTGCCTTTGGAGAGGGTAAGGTGCCCCAGGTACTAGGTAAAGGAATGAGGAGGGCGGCTAAGGAGCTTAATGAAATGTTCAAGGATAGAGTGAAGAAAGTAGGCTTAGGCTTTAATGACCTAGCAGTATACGTACCGTTAGGCGAAGAAGGCTCGATAGCTCCTTGTCAGTATTGGGATCCAGCTTTCCTCATGCCCTTACCGCTTCAGGGTACCTTCTTCACGAGGTATCACGCACCGTTCATGGAACCGGAGGACTTCGCTAAGGTCTGCTATGAACGCTTCATCCATGAGTTCTCAATGGGCGAGAACCTGGGCATGTGTCGCTTCCATAGGGGGTGGGCTGAGAAGATAGGCAATGCCTTACTAAACGCCGCCTATGGGATAAACGTAGATCTTCTGGAACACGGCAAGGAAGCCCTAAAGAGGTTAGTCGAGTATGACGTTAAAGCTGAAGCCTTCCCGAAGTTCTGGGAGAGCGAAAGGGTACTTGATATATTCTGGACCTTCATGAACGTCGAGGCTAAGGCCGGAAACGAAGTAGCGCAAAAGTGGCTTAAGGAGCATGCAGATAAGAGGGAGTGCGCGGAGGAGTACTGGCGTAGATTCCTAAACAAGTTCGAGGAGCTAGTGGGCCTCAAATGGTCTCTCTGAAGAGGATGGGGCGTTTTTATTCTCTTTCCCTCTAGGACAGAGTAATGCTATTAATACCGCTACTCCCTTGAATAGAGCGAAGCTTTCTAGGACAAGTAGTTCGCCATAGACATCGGCAAGGGAGGCTAGATACGTCCCAGGTAAGGCTGCAAGACGGCTGATCGTATTTACAGTGCCTATGGCATCTCCGGCTATCTCCCCGCACACATCCGTATACAGCTTATAGAGGGCTATGTACTTGAGGAGCCCTAATGGGATCATGAGTAATAGGGCTAAGAGCAAGGGATCCTCACTATTAGCATAGATGTACATCAGGGGTATAGCACTGGCCTGCGAGGCTAAATAGCTTAGATAGCCGCCTGCCTTATCAACGAAAAACCCCATGCCCAAGGAGGCTATGGAGGCAGCGCCTATTGATACGGCACGAACCAAGCTATAGACCTCATGATTATAGTTTACGATCCTATAATACCTTCCCCATAGTATTGGGTATGCCGCTGAGGAGATTACATCTCCTACTAGCATGCTGATATTAAGGATTCTAAGTTCAGGCTCCCTGACTAGGGTGAAGGTGAAATTACGCCTGAGATAGCTCTTTAGCTTGCATCCCTTCCTACGGCTACCTACTTCCTTATAGGCCACAGCGACATAGAGCGTAGCCGAGAGGAAGAGCGTGGATGCGAAAGCTACTAGCGCCCTTCCACCTAATAAGTCGTAAAGGGTTCCTGAGATGAGGGTACCTAAGGTTAGGAGGCCTATACTGGCTGCATTATAGATTCCCATTCTCTTGCCCTTCTCACTCGTCCCTTCCAATATAGCAGCATAATAAGCTGGCTCGCCTATTCCCCAAAGGGCTGCCCCTATTGACGATACCAATATTACGCCCTGGGGGCTCAAGCTAAAAACTAGCACGAGCCATACGGCACTAGAGAGTGTAGCTCCTATCACTATGAACCTCTTGCGGGTGCCATAATAATCTGAGATCAGGCCCCAGATCTTAGAGGAAATGGCCATAACATTAGGCAGGACTACCGCAAGGGCTAACATCAAATAGCTTCTGGTAACATCAATTAGATACATGCCTACGAACGTGTCCAGAATACCATTAGCGAAGGAAATAATTATGGAGAATATGAGTAATTTCTCCCATTCATGCATCATTTTGATTTTATAGGAAGTCTTTTTATACTTTACACTGCATCATACGTCATCATTCCACGCCTTAAACTTATAGTAATGCTCATGAATTGTTAAACGTCCTAGATCATCCGGACGTCATATCATCTAAAGGCTGGACGTGTTTTCCCTGCTCGATTTACACATTCTTCGACCTCTATTAGTTCCCCAAGGGGCTCAAGGGAAACGAGAGGGGCACATCACCCCCTCAGTCTCGCCCTCGCGCTTCATCGCCCAAGAAAAATAGGTGGTGTAGTTCGATAAATATATTGATCCCTATCAAGATCAAGGAATAAATCCTGCATGTAAGAATGAAGTATTTTAACCTTAAATTTCGACAATAAACCTTAAAACATTACTTAAGGGAATATGAGTTTATACCGAGGGCTAGAGGGTCTGTATCGTGATGACCTTGAGGGACTCTAAGCTTCCTGCTAAGCGTCGGTCATACCTAGACGTGATATATGATATACTCAGCATAGCTGTTAACGGCGTTAAGAAGACCCAGATAATGTATGGGGCGAACCTCAGTTACTCGCAACTCATCAGCTACCTTAACTTCACGTTATCCTCCGGTTTGCTCTCAGCTATGAAAGGTGATGGAAACGAAGAGCTCTATCTAACGACTGAGAAAGGCCTGAGATTCCTACGAGAGTACGAGAAGCTCAGGGAGCTATTAGAGCCTTAATGAGCTAATTCGTCTAGAAGCCTCCTAACCTCATCCGTGATCTTAACTCTATCCTCCCTGAGTGTGAGGAAGCCGTATTCATGAAGGAATGTTATAAGCTTAAGCAATCTATCCATATCAAGCTTCAGCTTATCGGACAGTTCAGCCAAAGTATGCCATTGGCCATCGGCGATGACACTGAATAACTTGTCCATGTACATATTTTGCACCGTTTTCGACACTTTAATAGGTGGTGAAAGACGAAAAAGCCTTTCGTTTTTATTTATCCACGCCCTCTTCATTTTACCTAGCATATTTAACAACATATGTTTAGCTCTTATCACAGCATGCCACATTCTCGCTCTTGTGCTATCATAGATCATCCTTGAGGGTGAGACTACATGAGTCATCTTTAATGAAATAAGCTATTCAAGGCAAAAATATCGAAGCTATTCAAAACTCTTACAAAAATGATATCGTAAATTTAACGGATCATTTGCGCTTCATGCCCCTGCTAGCTTCTGATCCGGTATCCTCTTTCATACCCCGAGTACCTCAGGAAGTTAATAAACGAATGACTCTCATAAAGGCATGTATGCGTAAGAAACCTTATCCTCGTAATAGGGATATACGGCGAGCGATAAGGGCTGCCTTAAGAGATGAGGTAATCGGACCACACGATCTATACGATAAAGTCAGAGAGATTCTAATAACTGAAGGCTTCTACGTAAATCTCCTCTCGGTCAAACGCGTCTGGATCCTTTATGAAAAAATGGTCAGGAAAGGGTTTATCCCAGATTATTTCGACGTAGTGAAGGGGTGAGCATGTCCGAAGAAGTGCATGTTCACATAAGGCTATGGGGAAGGGTACAAGGCGTTGGGTTCAGGGTGTTCGTGGTTCATAACGCTAGAAGGTTCGGCATTAAGGGCTTCGTTAGAAACTTAAGTGATGGTAGCCTAGAGATCGTAGCTGAAGGACCTAAGAGCGCAATCGAGGTGTTCATCGACGTAGTTAAGAGGGGGCCGCCGTTGGCCATAGTCAGGCAGGTGGAAATGCGCTTCTCAAGCAAGCTTGAAGGTTATAAAAGCTTTGACATATTATGGTAAATCCGTTAGCTTCCTCATCTCCTGTTCCTAAGCTTCATCTCACACGCGCTGATGACTAAATCCGCCGTCTCCTCATAGCTCCACTTTCCTGTGTTGATGACCAAATCGTAAAGGTTCAAGTCGAGCCAGTCCTTTTTAAATAGTCTTTTAACGAGATCCCTCCTCTCCTCATCTGAGACCCTGACGTGATCCAAGGCCTCATCAAGCGATATCTTCCTCCTCTGGGCCACCATTCGCGCCCTGTATTCCTCGGGGGCCCATAGGAATACCTTTATATCCGCTTCTCGATCCAGTACCATGAGCCCTGATCGCCCTTCTATTATCACGTTTCCCTCATTCACGTAATCTAGTAGTTCGCTCCTCACGAGCTTCTCTATGTCCACTTCTCCTGAGGAGACGAGCTCAGCGAACTGCGAATAGGAGATGCCCTTCTCTATAACTATCTCACGCAATATCCTCTCGGAGTTCACGAAGGGAATGTTAAGCTTCTCCGAAATTATCTTGGCGACATGTGTACATCCTGCTCCGAGCATTCCTGCTATTACCAAAAGTCTACGTCCCGGCATAACCTCACCTGTGAATAATATATCCGCTGAAATAGCCCTTAAATATTAGCTGATCACAGAGGAGGATGATAATCCATGACGCGAAGGTCTTCGCTTCGTTCCTCGCTATTACAGCTCGTTTTAGCCCTTGGTTCAATGGGCTTAGATCCGATACGGCTTAGTATTGTCAACTACGCCCTAGGTGATCCTCTTAATGCCAAAGAGTTAGAGCTAGATCTTAGAAATAAGATTGTAGTGTACCCCAGAGTGCTCCGAGCACTAGAGGAGCTACGATCAGAAGGCCTATTGTTAAGAGAACGTAAGGTGGCTCGAGAGCTATCACACTACGTATATAAACCCCCGCATGAAGGGTCAAGGCCGAAAGAGCTATCTCCAAAACTTAAGAGACTCTTGCAGCTCTATTTACGAACTCTAGATAAGGATTTGCGTGATCTCCTGGATGCCATCATAGGATGCTCTTCAGGGAGTGGACTTTAAGGCATAGTGCTTATATTGGATTATGAGTCTGAAGTAATATGAGCGAATGATGAAGGAAAGGCTTAAGAAGTTCCTTCGCAACTTAGACAAATACTCGAAGTCGACCCCAATAGTCATAGTCCTGGGAGATAGGATAGCTAAGTGGCAAGGCTCTGCGAGTAGGTTAATGATAGTGCCGAGAAGCGCTAACTTCGACTTGCTCTTCTACGCGAGGGAACCCATATCCTTCGCTCTTGAAACTAAGGACAAATTTATAGCTCAGGTCACGGTAGTGCCAGAAGATATGATGAACGACGTATGGGCTGAGGTTTATAGGCGTGTTAAGCCTATGGAATGCGAACTAGTATGGGAGGGTATCTTCAGGAAGAAGGCTGTGTTCAGGCCCTCTAAGAATTTAAGAGCCCTCGCTAAATGCATACATGGTTTAAGGCCGGATAACACCCTTTCTAACATGCTAATCTCAGATCCCCTAATCAGAGATCTCATGACGAAATTGAGACCGGGGGATCTATACATCAGCCTAAAGTCAATGAGTGAAGTCGATACCTACTTCATAAGCGATAAAGAAATGGCTAGGAACGTGGAGGCAGCCTATTACTCTAACCCCCAGGAGATAACCTGGTACATAACTTATGTAACAATCCTAGTAAGGGGTCCCAGATATAGGGAGAAAATCTTAGCGGTCTATGACTTAATGGACAGGATAGCCTTGAGGATAAAGGAGATGTGCAAGCGAATAGCCGATGATGTCACTTCCTCGACCTAAGATAGTCAGTTACATCTTTAATCGATACCAGCTCTTGCGTGCCACACATCATATCCTTTATGATTACGCTTCCACTCTGATACTCCCGAGGAGCTATCAAGATCACGAAGGGGAAACCGCGCTTATTAGCAAAGGAAAGGGCTCTTCGTATCCTCCTCCGCATCAACTCGACCTCACATGCTATTCCCGCATTTCGGAGCATAGCTGCTATCTTCAGCGCCGCCCCCCTAAGATCATCTGAAATGGGCGCTACATATACCATTGGCACGGAGGGCTTAGGATATATCTCCTTCATCTTAAGCGCTAGCATCAACCTGTCCAGGCCGAAGGCGAATCCCACAGAAGGTATATCCGGTCCGCCGAACTCCGCGATAAGTCTATCGTACCTGCCTCCCCCGCATACCTGGCTTTGAGCTCCAAGCCCCATAACATGAATCTCGAACACTATGCCAGTATAATACTCCAATCCTCTAGCTAACCCTAGGTCGAGGACGTAGCTTTTTACGTTAAGGTCGTCCAAATACTCTATTAATTCGTTTAACCTCTCGATCTCCCTTAAGGCTTCTTCGGATTCCTTAAACACCTCCTTAGCATCCTCGAGCACCTCATGGGCCCTTATGGATTTCAGCTTTAAAGCCTCAAGGAGTTTAAACCCCACATCAGGAGGGAGCTTAAGCGTACCCATGCTGGTCCTAAGCCCTTCATAGCACCAGCTGATTATCTCCATCAGCTTTAGATCCTCCGTATTTCTCTTCAAGATTTCTCGTACTTCGTCCACCCGTAGCTCCTCCAGTTTATATATCCTTGAATCAGGCTCCAGCCTTTCGATAAGCTCCTTAGGTATGTTCTCTTCTACCTTAGCTCTAAGCCTTCGCTTACGTAACTCTATAGGATATAAAAACCTCTTTACCTCGCTTAGCAGGTGGGCATCATTTTCCTTCAAGAGGAGTTCGCTATATACCTCTAGCTTCCTTAACCTACTGCGTAAGTGATCCAATGCACTTAAAACCTTGTTCTGTACCTCATAATCCACACCCTTACTCGTCATATACCCTCTTAAAACGGCCACATCTCCTAATTCCAAGTTATACTTTAGGTCTAATTCCTCAAGCGAGATGCAGGCTAGGCTCACAACCTCTGCGTCGGCCTCAGGATGTCTAGGACCTATCAGCTCTATTCCAGCCTGCCAGAATTCTCTATACCTACCAGCCTGAGGCTCCTCATACCTAAAGGCTCTTCCTATGTAGTACAGCTTAATGGGCTTGGTCATGACATCTATTTTCCCTTCGGCCACCAGCCTGCATATAGGTGCGGTTAGCTCAGGCCTTAACGCCATTTCGCCTTCCCCTGTCTCGAATACGAACATGGAATTCCTTATCTCGTCGCCGGATCTTAAGGCAAATAGCTCGAATAGCTCGAAGATAGGCGTTTGGACCTCCGCGTAACCGAACCTCTCGAACACCCCCCTTAGTTTGTCCTCTATATACCTGAGGAGGTACATGTCCTCCGGCAATAGATCCCTAGTCCCCCTGGGAGCCTTGAGCTTCAGGGACCTATTTTCCCTTTTCATAAAAATACCTCCCTCGTTAGACCTCAAGCCACGTGCCGACCTCGGCCTTTAACGCCTTACGATAGACAAGCCACCCAGTACATATATCCTGCAGGGCCAGGCCCGTGGAGTCAAATATTGTTATTTCCTCATCGGAAATCCTCCCAACTTTGGATCCGAGTAGTATCTCGCTTAACTCCGCATAGATGTCTCTCTCGCTTATGATCCCTTTCCTTATCGGGACATTCACTTCACCGCTATGTATTGCTTGCTCTATATCATCGACTATTATCTTAGCTCTCCTCAGTATCATGGGATCTAACTCCTCTTTACCCGGCGCATCAGCTCCTATGGCGTTTATATGCACGCCCTCCTCGATCCATTCATTCCTTACGATGGGCCCTCTTGCAGGTGTAACCGTTACGATGATGTCAGCCCCCCTAACGGCATACTCGGGCTCCTCAGCCACGATTACGTTAAGTCCCAGCTTTTCCTCCATCTCCTTCTTAAATTTCAGGCTCGCCTCCCTCTTGATGTCGTATACCCTCACTTCCGAGATCTTACCTTTAAGTACTTCGTTTATCGCCATGAGCTGTCCCCTGCCCTGCACGCCGGCCCCTATTATGGCGATTACCCTTGAGTTCCTCCTAGCTAAATACTTGACGGCTATGCCTCCTGCGGCCCCGGTTCTAAAGGTAGTTATGGACGTACCATCCATGATCGCCATGGGCATCCCCGTCTTCGGGTCCAAGAGTTCCACTAGAGCAAGGACTGTTGGTAGCTGGTAGGAACGCGGATTATCAGGATAAACGCTTACTATCTTGACGCCAGCTACGTTGAGTCCCTTAAGATAGGCTGGCATTACACGGAAATCCCCGTTATGCTCGCGTATGCTCACGTAAACCTTAGGTGGCATCTCGACGAGTCCTAGCCCCTTCTCCTTGAAGGCTTTTTCCACCACATCCATGACCTCTCTCATGTCTAGAAGCCTCTCTACTTCTCGTTTATTCAGAAAGAGGATCCGCATGGCGCATCGCCTTATTCGATAAAATATCTATTTGTTTGATGTTTAATATCCCTGGCGGTAGCTTTAATACCCGGCACGCTTAAGATAATGAGCTGGAGGTTGATGGGTATCTGTCCCGTCCCGTTATCCGGCTATATAACACACTAAGCTCTAAGATCGAGGAGTTCAAGCCCATAGACCCCGATACCGTGAAGATGTACATCTGTGGTCCCACGGTCTACGACTACGTCCACGTGGGTCATGCCCGAACGTACATAGCCTTTGACGTAATCCGAAGGTACTTCGAACATGTAGGCTTCGACGTCATCTTAATAATTAACATAACGGATATAGACGATAAGATAATAAACAAGGCGCGGGAAACCAAGAGGCCTTGGGAGGAGATCGTCGAATATTACATAAAGGACTTCTTCGAGGCTATGAAATTACTGAATGTCAAGCCGGCTAAAGTGTTCCCGCGCGTAACTAACCATATCGATGATATAATCTACATGACACGTGCTTTACTTGAGAAGGGACACGCCTATGTCGCTGATGATGGATCCGTGTATTTCAGCGTCGATAAGGTCGAGCATTATGGCGCCCTATCCAAGCAGAGACCCGAGGAACTAATAGCTGGTGCCCGTGTTGAGGTTAATCCTTACAAGCGCAATCCTCTAGATTTCGCCCTCTGGAAGGCATGGAAGCCCAATGAACCCTGGTGGGCCTCACCATGGGGCCCAGGAAGACCTGGGTGGCATATAGAGTGTGTCGCTATGTCCACTAAATACCTCGGACATCGCTTCGATATTCACGGAGGAGGCCAGGATTTAATCTTCCCTCATCACGAGAACGAACTAGCAATAGCCCGTGCATGCCTAGGCCCTGAGTCCTTTGCTCGATATTGGCTTCATACAGGCCTCGTGATGATAAGAGGTAAGAAGATGTCGAAATCCCTTAGGAACATAGTACCCATAAGGGAACTGACATCTAAGTACGACGTCGAGGTCATACGCCTTTACTTGGCCTCGACTCATTATAGGAAACCACTTGACTTCAATTATGAGGGACTCGAGCAGTACCGTGAAGTCCTCAATACGCTTTATACGGCCCATGACTATTTAGCATCCCTACTCAAGGAGAAGGCTTTGGACCTAAAGGACGTATCCCTTCCCCAGGCAACAAATGATGCGGAACAGGATTTCTTAAAGAGGATAAGCCTATCCGTAGAGGACTTCGAACGCGGAATGAGTAACGATTTTAACACGTCTCAGGCTATCTCCGCTCTGATAAGGCTAGCAAGGACATGTATGGCTATGACGATGGCTGAGGAAAAGCTAGGCAATAGCATACTACTTTACGCATATTCAACGTTAAAGGAGCTCTCTGAGGTATTCGGTGTGCTCTCACGTGCTCTTCCCCCCCTTAACCTTGAGGCTCTCATCTATGAGCTAGTAGATCTAATAGTGGAAGTGCGTTCTGAGCTGAGGTCGAGAAAGCTCTGGCCACTTTCGGATAGGATAAGGGATCGACTTCTCAAGGTCGGGATACTATTAAACGATACGCGCTTTAGAACATTGTGGAAGTGGAGGCGGTATGCATGATAATTACCTACGAAGGACGCGAGATGACAGTTCATTTACTCCCAGGTTGCATTACCGTGGAGCTCAGAGGGGACATGAGTTATCAAGGTGAAATAATAATAAATCCTCAACCTATTTATATAATTGAATATGATGAAATTAATAAAATTATAATGAAAAGTAATACAGTAATATTATATCTAAATGATGGTACTAAGATATCTCTCGAGATAAATAATCCTCAAGCTCTCTATGAGAACTTACTCAAGATACTCATCAGCATAGGAAAACACTAAGTTACGCTTAAATAACTATCTTCGATTTCTTCAATTAATGAAGATGAATGTCACTGCTCTCTCGGCGTTACGATTTTCTTAAACTGAAGAAGCGTAAGGACGAAAAACATAGAGCCCAGACGCTTCTTGATATCCTAAAGAGAGTTCGCATGTGAAGGGGGGTTAAAGCCCAGCTGCTTTCCTTAATCGCCTTACGATGAAGTCCTTATCCGCTAGTTCGAAGATCAGCTTTGAGAGAGGAGGACCATACTTCTTACCAGAAAGCGCTACGTATACAGCTTCATATACTTTCTTCGCCTTCTGTCTACTCCCCCACACCTTAGTGGCTATGGACCAGACGTACTCCCTTAAGTTATTCTCGTTTAGGATCCCGCTTTCTATGGCTTCAGCCAGTATTAAAAGGGCTCTCCGCTGATCCCGAGATAGGCTCTTAACCTCGCTGGGAAGCGTCATGCTCACGAACTTATACTCAGGCGCATAATCCCTAACCCAATTCCCGGCCATCTGGATCCTCCTCTTGGCATCCTCTATTTCTTCATTAGTAGCATCACTTGGGAGGACTCCGAGTCTAAGTAGTATGTCCAGGGCCTCTTTTAGATCCCTGGCTCTTTGCGATATCGTGACAGCCGTGAAGTAAGGGACTCTTCTAGGGAGCCTTGAAGGAATGCCCTTGACTTGGGAGAGCTTGTATATCTTGACTACCCTAGCCCTTAACCTCTCTGGAATATCACCTGCGCCGAAGAATTCCCTTTCCAGCTTGTCATAGTCCTCTACATAAGTGGGTATGTGCTTGGGATCGAAGATCCAGTGTTGTAATGCCTCCCGCTCTATGTCCCTGGCCTCTCGTCTGAGGACCATGAACCTAAGCACTTCGGGCGGGGCATATCTTAGCCATTCCTCTACTCCTATTCCGACTCCCCTCCTCTTAGAGAACTTGCTGACCTTTCCATCCGCCCACTTATACATGACGAAATCGTAGAAGATAGGGACCGGCTCCCTTCGTCCATAAAGTCTCCTTATGAGAGCTTTACCGGTATCGTAGCTGCTTCCGCTAGCCATGAGATCCTTGCCTAAGGGTTCAAAATGCACGTTAAATAATACCCACCTCAGGGGCCAGTCGATCCTCCAAGGGGGCTTGCCCCTTCCACTTCTTATATCCACTACTCCTTCATTTCCACAGGCCCTGCATACATAGGCTATTTTATTTTCATCAATGAGCCTTACGGCCTCTACGGCCTCATCTATCCTATGACAGGCCTCACATTGAGGTCTATAGGGTATCCAACCTGGAGGATATACCTTCTTGTGTCCTGCTTTTTTCCTGACTTCATTTAATATGTCCCGCACTTCTCTACGCCTCTCAAGAATCCCCCTTAAGAGGTTTAAGTATCTAGGATCCCTATGGATTTCCGTAGCATACTTAACAGTAAGCTCTATTCCGTACTCCTCTAAGCTGTCTAGGAACGGCTTTACGAAATGCTCTACATAGTCCTTATGACATCCCCATGGATCCGGGAGCTCGACGAGAGGGCGTCCTATGAAATCACTAGCCTCCGCTTTGAAGTCCCTTGGAGCGAACTCAGGAGCACGTCTAAAGGGGTCCTTGGCATCTATGGCTAGTATATGGCGCGCCTGAATTCCCCTTTCCCTGAGTTCCCTCATCACAGAGTCCGCTATGCATACATCAAAGAAATTTCCGAGATGTATCTTCCCGGATGGAGTAAGCCCTGACTCGCATGTGTAAACAATCTCATCTGGAAATCGCTTGAGGATTAAATCGACAGCTCTCTCCACGAAGTGCGAAGGAGTTGGCATGTCATTCCTCCCTTTCTACGGCTATGAGAGGACCTGGTTAATGAAATCAGAGCCCTAAGTTATATAGGTATAGATCCCTCATTCCGAATCGAGGAGTTCATAAAGGTCAACGTAAGTACACCTAAGGATCCTTGAGTAGTCAAGGGTATCCACTTAAGGGATCCTCTTGCCACAGGGACACTTCTCGGGATTGCCAAGGTAATAGCACATCTTATATGCTAAGTCGTCTGATATGAGGTAATCGACTTTCCTTGCTTCAAGACATGCCTCACACGCGTTTAGGCCCATTTTCACAAAGAGCACCTCCAATAAGCGATGCTTCCTCACTATCTTCATAGCCATTAATGTCCCGTCCTTACTTAGCCTCGCTTCCTTATATTTCTCATAGACGATAAACCCCTTCTCCGCTAATCTTTGAAGTAACTCCGTTATCGTTGAATGGCTTAGCTTAAGCTCTGTGGCTAGCTCACCCGGCCTCATAACTCCCCGCTCATAGAGTAGCCTCAGGCACTCCTTCTCGCTCCAGTTTAATTCCTTACGTCTCAGGGATGAAATCTGTCTCATAGCGTGTTTATTTAGGATAGCTCAGAATTAAAAACATCGTTGGTATCATTAATATTCCAGATGCATTATGCCCAAGACGGTAATTATCAAGCTCGGGGGCTCAGCCATAACCGTAAAGGACAGACCGCTGACCCCACGAGTTAAAGTCATAGATAACATTGCTATCGAGCTCATGGAATTCAAGGATGAATGGCGTATCATCCTAATCCATGGAGCTGGTTCCTTTGGTCACCCTCAGGCCAAAAAGTATGGGCTGAATAAAGGTTATCGTGGTGCATGGCAATTGAGAGGTGTCACCGAGACGAAGACAGCAGTGGAGCGTTTAAATCTCATCGTCTTGGAGCGTTTCCTTGAAAAGGGGATCTACGCTTTCCCCATTCATCCCTCTAGCATAGCGATGAATGCGGCGGGTAAGCTGATTTATATCAATGAGGAAATGATAAAACGAGTGATGAATCTAGGGCTCGTGCCCCTACTTCATGGCGATATAGTGATGGACAGGAAATATGGCTTCTCGATATTGTCAGGCGATACCATAGCTCGATATTTAGCCATACAGTTAAGAGCGGACTTACTTATATTCGGTATGGACGTAGACGGGGTCTATGATAGGGATCCAAAGCTTTTCCCCAATGCCAGGCTTATAAAGGAGCTTCATACGAGGGACCTCACGAAATTAAAACTATCTCGTAATGTGAGAGCTGATGTCACAGGAGGGATTAAACGTAAGTTAAACGAGGCCATACAAGCGGCGAGAAGCGGGATTAAGGTAGTGCTCATTAACATCACTGTACCGGGTAATCTCTCGACGGTATTGAAGGGTAAGTTACCGGAGAGGTGCACGTTGCTTCTCTAATGTCAGATGCCATAATACTCAGATATTACCTGGGTATACCATTAGATATTATCCTCACAGGGGAGTGATAGCCACATCTCTATAAGGCCTGATAGCTTCCTAGGGGTTCAGTGAGAGTGAACGGGAGCGAAGGAAACAAGGTGGTAGTAAGCGTAAGACTGGATACACTGAGTGTCTTAGCGATAGTCGCAACGTTCTTTCTCGTAGGCTTAGCAGCTGCCTTACCATGGTACACAGTACACTACACGGGTGTGGATTACCTCTTCTTCCCATGGGGCTATATAGCTCTTAACGGTAAGAGCGAGGGCTTCCTAAGCCTAATAGGGAACTTCAGGCTCTCATGGGATAGTTTACCGTCGAAATTGTTCACCACCTCAGTATCCATACTATTTACGGCCTCCACTAAGTCACTATCTAAGTTCTCCTCCCGGCTAATGCGTAAATTAGCATCATTTCTCATGCTCCTCTCAGGCATCTTATTGCTCTCCTCAGCTTTCCTCTTTCAGTACCAGATGGTGCTAGAACTAAGGTCTCATTCAGGTTCCGTTTCCCTATGTTATGGCCTTCCTCTAGCATACATGGCCTCCCTGTTATTAGTGATCTCATCATTCAGGGTGCCAGCCCGTTGCGCTTTCTATGAAATATCAACGTTATCGGAGGAGGTTACCGAGGAGGGTGATCTCAACGAATATGCATCGAGGCTTGTATCCTTTTACAAGGACATCTCAAAGAGGACGATACATACGGCGAGATATGCTATCCGCTTAGCTAAGGAGAAAATACCCCCTAGGCTTACCGCATTCAAGGGCACTAACCTCCTGATTAAGGACATCAGTAAGGGGACTAGTTACTGTAAATGGATTATTGAAAAGAGTATCGAGGCATATGGCACTTCATGTAATAAATGGCTTGAAGGAAGGATTAGGGGCAGGATAAAAAAAGCGGAAGACCTATAGAAGGCCTCTAAGGGAAATACCTTTCAATCACTTCTCGTGTACTCACTACCTCTGCCTTAAGTACGGCCCTAGCCTGCTCAAGGCCCCATTCATGGTCTTTCTCGCTTAAGGCCGCAGTCCCATCACTTACTACTATAACCTTATATCCCCGCATGAAGGCATCTGCCGCTGTGAAGAAGACGCAGACATTAGTCAGGACACCCGTCATTATCAGCTCTTTTACGCCATTTTCCCTAAGCAGTAGGTCAAGTGATGTTCCATAAAACCCCGAATATCTTCTCTTCTCTACGATTACATCGCCCTCAGTAGGCTTTAGTTCATCGATTACCTCGGCTCCCCTGGTTCCCTTAATGGCATGAGGAGGCCAGTATTCGAACTCACCATCATTCACTAAATGCGCATCGCAAACGTATATAACGGGCATTTTTCTCTCTCGTGCGCACTTAATAAGCTTCTTCACGTTATCTATAATCTTCCTGCCCATGGGGACCTCGAGCACAGCACCTTCTTCTATGAAATCCTTTAGCATATCGATTACTATTAAGGCCCTCAAAATATCCCCCAGAATTTAATTTGGGTATTTAGGGAGTAAAAAAGCCTCTAGGGGGCGTATAATTGGAGATCCCCGAAAGCTAGGGGGTCAAGGTATATGTCAGAGCAAGCTTGAGCTAATTACTGATCCTTACTGTAACGAGCCCTTCCCCGGCTCATGATATCTATTCATTACACACCTATATAA